>NZ_ANAH02000017.1 GCF_000335475.2 Cystobacter fuscus DSM 2262
AACTGCCCCGGCCTACCCGACAACGAGGGACCCGAGTCAGAACGAGACGCGGCGTAGACGGTTGAGCCCACTCCCCTTGAATGCTTCCGCGGACTTGCGAGTTGGCGCGTGCGGTGCATCCGGCCTGGCGGAGCGCAGGCAGGGGGACGGGGATGGGCTGGCCGTTGAGGATGTTCCAGGAGGAGGGCTACTACTTCGTCACGTCCAGGTGCTTCCAGGGGCGGCTGCTGCTCCGCCCCAGCGTGGAGGTGAACGAGGTGGTGGGCGGAGTGCTGGCCCGCGCCGTCCAGCAGAGCGTCGGCACCGTGCGGCTGTACGCCTTCACCTTCGCCTCCAATCACTTCCACCTGTTGGTCTGGGCACGAGGGGCCGCGCTCGCCGGCTTCATGCAATACCTGCGCGCCAACCTCTCCAAGAAGGTAGGGAGGTTGGTGGATTGGAGCGGAGGTTTCTGGGAGAGGCGCTACTCAGCGGAGCCGGTGCTGGACGACACCGCGCTGGTGGGCCGGCTGCGCTATGTGCTGGCCCATGGGGTGAAAGAGGGGCTGGTGGACAAGAGCGCGGAGTGGCCGGGGCTCACGTGCCTGCCGCAACTGCTGGGGCCAGCACGGCGGATGTTCCGGTGGTTCAACTGGACGAAGCGCTGGAGCAAACGCGGAAGCGAGGACATGGCGGGAGAGGGGCGCTTCGCACAGGAATGGGCTGAGCCGGTGGAACTGGAACTCGCGCCACTGCCGTGCTGGGAAGGACTGAAGGAGGAGCAGAGGCAGAGTGCGGTGCGGGGGCTCGTGGAGCAAGTGGAAGCCGAGGCGCGAACCCGGGGCATGCCCGTATTGGGAGCGAGCGCCGTGAGGGCGCAGCACCCTCATACCCGGCCCGAGCAGCTCAAGAGAAGCCCGAGGCCATTGGGGCATGCCTCCACGCGTCAGGCGTTGAAGGAACTGCGCGAGCAATACCGGGCCTTCGTCGCGGCATTTCGAGAGGCGGCGGTTCGGTGGAGTCGGGGGGATTTCTTGGCCTGCTTTCCTCCCTTCTCCTTTCCGCCACGTGTCGCGTCAGGTCGTACTGCTCAAATTCTTTGACACCTTCGAGGGGCTCATTCGGCCGCGATACCAAGCGCCTCGGTGTGGGGTCCGGCTTGCGAGGCACCCCGTCGCGCTCGCCATTGCCCACGAAGCGCCGGTAACTGGCCAGCGGGTGGACCGGCAAGCGCTGGGTAGCCAGCGCGTGGTTCATCGAAGGTCAAATCGACACCAGTGGGTTTCGGAACTTGACGGTTTCGATACTTAGCGGTATCGATATTGGACCGCTGCTTCCCGAGCCGCGGGAGGGAGACGGAAGAACATGCGCTACAACGTACTCGGCAACAGTGGGCTGTTCGTGTCGGAGCTGTGCCTGGGCACGATGGTGTTCGGCCCCAGCAGCGGGCGCTACGCCGGGGCCGGCGACGTCGGGCAGGACGACGTGGACCGCATCGTGCGTCGCGCGTTCGACGCGGGGATCAACTTCGTCGACACCGCCAATGTCTATGCCGGCGGGCAGTCGGAAGAGATCATCGGCCGCTCGCTCAAGAATCTCGGCATCGCGCGGCACGAGGTGGTGATCGCGACCAAGGTCGAGCACGCGACGGGCTCGGGACCGAATGATGGCGGGGCCTCGCGCTACCACATCGTGGACCAGCTCAAGAAGAGCCTGCGAAGGCTTGGCACCGATCACATCGATCTCTATCAGCTCCATGGCTGGGATCCGGCAACGCCCGTCGAGGAGACGGTCCGCGCGCTCGACGACCTCGTGCGGCAGGGACACGTCCGGTACGTGGGCGTGTCCAACTGGGCGGCGTGGCAGGTCACCAAGGCGCTGGGCGTCGCGGCGCGGCTCAACGCGGTCCCGTTCCAGTCGGTGCAGGCCTACTATTCGCTCGTCGGTCGAGAGCTGGAGCGCGAGCTCGTGCCCATGCTCCAGACAGAACGACTCGGCCTGTTGGTGTACAGCCCGCTCGCCGGCGGCTATCTCTCGGGCAAGTACCGGGGAGCCACGAAGGGCGGGCGGCGCTCGATCATCGCGTTTCCCCCGGTGGATGAGGTGAAGGGCGCGCCGGTGCTCGAAGCGATGGACGGCATCGCGGCGAGACACGGCACGTCACTGGTGGCCGTCGCGCTCGCCTGGCTTCTCCAGCAGCGGGTGGTCACCAGTGTCATCCTCGGCGTCAAACGACTCGACCAGCTAGAGGAGCACCTGAAGGCGCTGGAGGTTCGGCTGTCGGAGGACGACCTCGGGACGCTCGACGCGGCGAGCGCGCTGTCGCTCGAGTACCCCGCGTGGATGGTCCAGACGGCCGACGCGGCGCGCACGACGCTCCTGAAGACAGGCGAGCTCCCGGATCCGCGTTGACACCTCGCGGCCTTTCGGAACCTCATGGTTTCGAAACCCATGGGCATCCGCATAGGGAGATACACGACATGCCTCAGTCCCCTGACGAACCCGTCGAGACCGCGCCAGCGCAGTCGGGGCGCAAGCGAGACCCCTCGCGCGACGCCGCCATCCTCGACGCCACGCTCGAGGTCCTCGCCGAGGTGGGCGCCGAAGGTCTGACGATGGACCTGGTGTCCGCGCGAGCGGGGGCCGGCAAGGCGACCATCTACCGCCGCTGGACGTCGAAGACCGAGCTCATCATCGACGCGGTCGCGCGCATGAAGCGCAACCAGGTCGATCTCCAGCAGCTCCCCGACACGGGCACGCTCCGCGGTGACCTGCTCGGCCTGTTCAAGCCGCAGTCGCTCGAGGAAAACGAACGCAAGCTCAAGATCATGACGGCGCTCGCGGCGCTGATCTCACAAGACCCGGCACTCGCCGAGGCCGCCAACAGCGCGATGGTGGAGCCGTGGGCCGAAGCACATACCGCGCTGATGCGGCGAGCCGTCGCGCGCGGCGAGGTGTCGGCCTCCGCCGACATCGGCACGCTCTCCCAGGTCATTCCGGCGATGGCCGCCTACCGCGCCCTCGTCCAGCGCAAGCCGTTCGACCTGGCCTTCCTCGTGTCGATGGTGGACGGAGTCCTCCTGCCGGCCCTGCGCAATCACCCCTCACGGGGCGACGAGGCCCCGTTGTCCCCACCCGCCACGACCGCGCGGAAACGCGCGAAATCCAAATCAGTCTAGGAACCCAATGACAAACATCTCCGATGCAGTGACTCGAATCAACTGGCTCGCAGTCCTGGCCGCGACCTTCGCCTGCACCGTGCTCGGCGGACTGTGGTTCACCGCGCTGTTCGGCAAGGCCTATGCCTCCGTCCTTGGCCGGGCGCACGACCCGAAGGCGAAGCCCGCGCCCATCTTCATCGTGGGGCCGCTCGTCTGCACGCTGATCGCGGTGCTCACCAGCGCGACCCTGATCAAGGCCTTGAACCTCACCTCGGTCGGTGACGCCATCACCTTCGGGGCGGTGGTCGGCTTCGGCTACTTCGTCTCGACCATGGCGAACACCGCCATCAACCCCAACATGCCGCGCCCGCTGATGTACAGCCTGGTCAGCGGGCCCTACTTCTTCCTCCTGAGCATCATCACCAGCCTCATCCTCGTGACGATGCCCTAGCGAGATTGCCCTCTCCATCGCACAGCCAGCCGAGTCTCATCGCGCGGCGGTCCCGCCCTTGAGCAGCTGCCGGGCCACGTGCTCGGCGGTGAACTGGCCGCCCCTGCAGCCGTCCGGGGGCTGGCCCCCCGCGTACGCGTTGGGCTTGGGCGCGCAGACGAAGGTCTGCTTGTGCTCGTCGCCCAGCACCTCCTCGGCCCACTTCTTCAGCTCGGCCGCCTTGCCCTGCGCCTTGGCCTCGAAGGCCAGCTGCAGCTTCGCCTCCAGCCGCAAGTCCGCGGTGGGCCACTTGCTCTCCTTGGGCAGCGCCTCGAGCCCCTTCATCCCCTCGCGGTAGAGCGCCAGTGCCTCGGCGCGCTTCTTCTCCAGATCCGCCACGCCCGCGAGGATGACGTACCCCTCGGGAAAGCCCTGGAGCTGCCCCCGCTTCTTCGCCCCGCGCAGCAGTGCCATCGCCTGCTCCCGCTCCGGGCCCACCACACCGCGCAGGAGCCGGCGCAGGCTCTCCGTGGCCCGTTTGCGCAGCCGCTCCTCGCCGTCCTGGCAGAAGGGCAGGGCGCGCTCGACGGCCTTGGCCCTCAAGGGCGGCTGTGCCAGCACCCCCAGGGCGTACTCCCGCACCTGCACCGACGGATCTGTCAGCGCCAGCGGCAGCGCCCGCTCCGCCACCGCCTCCCCGCGGCTGCCCAGGAAGTCCATGGCGCGCGCGCGCAGCAGCTCGGGCTCCCGCCGCTCCTCCAGCACGCGCAGGCCGAAGGCCTCCGCCTCCGCGGGCACACGCTGCCGCAGCGCCTGGAACACCTTCTCGTTCCGCTCCGGCACCCCCGCCGGCAGCCGTGCCAGCGCGCGCACCTCCTCCTCCGTGCCAGTGGCCCCAAGCCCCATCACCGCCATCGCCTGCAGCCGGGGCTGCGTGCCGGGGGCCCGCAGCAACTCCTGCCAGAAGTGGCTGAGCGCCGCATCGCCTCCCTCCTTCACATCCATCGAGCGCTCCAGCAGCTCCTGCGCCAGCCGCTGGCGCTGTGGGGGCTCCGAGGCGCCCTGGTAGGTCTGGATCAGCTCCGCCGTGCTCTTCTCGGGGACGGGCGCGTCCCGCGTGAGCTGCCGCGTCTTCGGCTCGAAGCGCACGGCCGTGCCCTTGGGCTGCGCGTACATGGGCGGCACCTTGCCCCCGGTGGGCACCTCCAGCACGAGCAACTCACCCTCGAAGCGGGCCGCGCTCACCCACTGCTGGCCGCAGCTCGTCTGGGGCAGCTTGCGCTTCTCGCCCGCGGTGAGCTGAGGCTCCAGCGACAGCTTCCGTGCCTCGCCCCCCGGGCCATAGACGGTGAACTCGGCGGAGAAGTCGTCCACCAGCGCCACGTACGGGCCGCTCGGCGACAAGAGCGCCTGCTGCTCGTAGGGGGCCTCCTGGAGCGTGTGCTCCCAGAGCTTCTTGTCCGAGCGCACCTCGCGCAGCGACAGCGTGGCCGGGCCGAAGGTGCGCTCCCCCACGCGAGAGGACAGCTCGAAGGCCCCGTCCGCCGTCCGCTTCGTCCAGGAGCGGGGCACCGCCAGGGAGCATGCCAGCGCCCCCCAGGGTACGAGGAGCAGCACGGCGCTGAGCAGCAGGAGACCACGTGCCAGGCATCGGAGCATGCGCGAGACGCTAGCCGCTGCCGGCCCGTGGGACAAAGGTCCCAGGGGCCCAGGGCGTGGGTCAGACGACTCGTAGGACGGCAGCAGGTAGACGGAGGGGAGCAGCTCTCGGCCAGGAAGAAGGACGTGACAGTGTAGCGCCAGTGCGAGCCGGCCTCCGGAGTCACTTGCGTCACCCCATGTGGCGCATAGGCGGAAGAGAGGCCGTGCGGAAGAGAGGCCGTGTGGAGGGAGAGGGATGGAGCGGAGGGGCCGAGGAGGGCCGCTGTCGCCCCTCTCCAAAAACCCCGTTTCGTCCACCACGAGCACACTGCACTCGCCCAGCCGCTGTCGCGCGTACGCCAGAACGTCATCACGTACGGCCGCCTCATCCCACTTCGCCCGGAGCAAGAGATGCTGGACGCAATATGGCGCGGCCGCACCTGCCTCCGCGGCCAAGCCCCATGCGTTATTTCTCTCTGATCGCGAGAGCAATGCTTTCACGCACCCGCGCTGTGAATCGCTTCACGGCGGGAGAGTGAGGCACGTCACATCGCCGGAGGAGCATGGATGCGATTCTGGCTTCTCCCAGGACAGAGGCTCCTTCTGGCCGAAGCCCAATCGTCGCTGCGATGTCGACGAGGTCAGGACTTCAGCCAGGTAGACCGTGAAGGGACAGCCCTGGGTGAATCACGCCAAGAGCGTGCCAAAGCAAGGGAGAGAGCAATGAATCACAAGAAGACCGAGAAGTTCCTCCAATCTCCGAAGAGGCCTCGCGTCATCGAGGAAGGCAAGAACATCCTCGACCTCGAAAAGGCGGGTCCCATCCAGATGGGATTCTGGGTCCCCAACCGAGTGTGGGCTACGGCAAAGTTCCTTGTTCCCCTTCGCCACGCCATCGCGGCCAAGAAGAAGGAGGGCGAACTCGCCCCCATGCGGCCGGAGATCAAGGCGTTCAAGGACTGGGTGACGACGCACAGCGTATACCGCATGTGGGTCACGTCGATGATCGACCAGGCGAACGACTTCGTCCGGAGTCTCGATCCGGAGACTCAAGAGAGCATCAAGGACAAGGATGGCGATGTGCTTTGGATCGAGGACTTCGACTCCCTTTTCGATATCCTCAACGAGATCATTTCCACGTCTCCCTCCTTCAACACGACGGCTCAAGTCGGAACTCCGATGAACGGACTCCTGGCGATCGCCATGGCCACCGAAGCAGGACTGGCATTGTTTCACGATACGACCTTCAACCTCCAGTTCAAGAAAGTTCTCGATGCGTGGAACACGTTCCTCAAGAGCGAGGACTCGCTCGACAAGCTCGACATCCACAACCCAGAAAAGGAAGGCTCGTGGATCTCCAAGGCTGCATGGAAGGCCGGCGTATGGGAGCAGATGATTCACGACGCCACCAAGCCCGGGTATGGCTATGACTCGTGGAATTCATTCTTCATTCGGAAGTTCGTGCCCAACGCTCGTCCTTTCGAGGGGAATCCCGAAACCGATATCAACATTGGTTGCGAGACCACGCCATGGCAATACAGTGATTACCTCGCCTTCGAGACGGACTTCTGGGTCAAGGACGTCAATTACTCACTGCTCGACATCTTCGCGGGGCAGGAGCACTGGGCGCGGCTCTTCGAGGGAGGTCAACTCTACCAAGGGTTCCTCTCCGCGACGCACTACCACCGGTGGAATGCGCCGCTCAACGGCACCCTGGTGCGCTCATGGGTGCAGCCGGGGACCTACTTCGCGCAGCGTCCGGGTCAGGGCGAAGGGCAAGGCACCTGGGAAGGAACCGAATCGGAGCCTTACCTCGGCCACGTCGCGGCGCGCGCCATCTTCATTTTCAAGCACGAACGATGCGGCTACGTCGCCCTCATCTGCATTGGAATGGTCGAGGTATCGACGTGCGTCATCGAGCCGGAATTCATCGTGGATGAAGGCGCCCCGCCCGTCACCATCTCTCGCGGGACCGAGATTGGCCACTTCGAGTTCGGCGGGTCGACCCACATGATGATCTTCCAGAAGGACAAGGTGCGTCTGGAGGACTGGGCACTCCAGGCGGAGACGCACCATGACGACCCCAAGCCCACCCCGCTGGGCAGCGTCATCGCCCGAGCCACGGGACACGAAGACTGACTGAGAGGACTATTGAACTGGGATCCGGGGCTTTCAGCCTCGGCTCGTGGACTTTCTTCTGAGGTCGAGAATGGAGCGCTGATTCCCTCAAGTGGGGGCAGAGCCGGGACGTCGCAGGAGGGCTCTCCCAAGCGTGGCAGGGCCGAAGCCACAAGAGGCGAGCCCACTGCATGAGGCAGCGGCCCTGGGGTGCCACGCTCTCCTCCTCACCTGCTTGGGGGCGCCTACTGTGGCCCCTCTCAGACCTCTGGCTGCTTCATGGGTCTGACCCTGTACAACGGCGAGTCGAACTACCGAGAGATTGCCTATCAGGTCAATCCGGGCTCAAGCACCATGCGAGTTCGGTACCTCCGCAGAGGGTACAAACCCCATGCGGGCTCTCTGTTGTTCTCCACCAATTCGGGGGTCTCCTGGAGTCCTGTCGCGCGAGACATGATCTTCGTGACCTACCCGCGCAAGTAGCGTTCTCCAGGAGGAGCCGGGGGGCGAGCCGGCTGTCGTCTGTCCGAGCAGGCAGGAGGCGAGGACGCGAGCCTGGCGCGCCGCCGGTCCTCTGCTTTCCTTTGGAATCCCATCACTCCGGGTGAAGTCTCCGTTCATCGAAGTCTTGAGCCATCAGGCGCTCGGGCCGGGAAGTCTCGTGGAGGGGGTAGGGCCTTTTTCTATGCATTCGCGTCTCATTCACGAGTGCTTGCGGAGGAAGGGTTGCGTTCAGGGGGGGGCGAGGAGGCGCGGAGGGCCAGCCCGGGAAAAGAAGAGGTGAATGCCTGGATGAGGGGGGCGCGGTGGAGGGTTGGATCAATACCTGGAGTACGAGTCGCGGGCAGTCCGCGAACTCCGCTCCGGGTCGCCGCGAGCCAGTGAAGAGGGGACATTCCGAGCTTCTTTCCTGGAGCCTCGTTCGTTCACCTGCATCATTGAGAGGTCTATTTTCATGAAGAGCATATTCGCTGGTGTGAGCATGCTGATGTTGGGAGTGGCACTCGCGGCGGGGTGTGGTGGTCCCCAGGACAGTCGAGAGGAGGCTCAGACCCCTGCCCCCGAGCAGACCCAGGTTCCTGCGGACTCGACCACCCCTTCAGAAGCGCTTCCGCCCTGGGCTCAAGAACAAACGGGAAAGGTGGGGGAACTCGCGGCTTGCTGCTACGTCAAGTGCTCGAAGTGGCACGGCCCATTCAAGGATGTTGTCTACAACAACTGCACGAATTACGGCAGGTACTGGTGCAAGCAGCAGGGCGGTGGTGCTTTCTCGGAGGCCAAGTGGGATAACTGCTGAGTGCTTCCAGTCCGAGCCTCTCACCCCCGAGGCGTCGTTCGGAGGTGGACAAGCCGAGGCCATGAACGGTTACCCCAGGCCTTCCCAGGGAGGCACAGCCCCACCCGGACTCGTGACGGGACTCCGAGCGGGGCCGTGAGGATTCGAGACAGCTGATGAGGTGCTCGGCAGGGGCCTGGACCTCGTGGCTGTCTTGCTCCTCAACACCCTGCGGCCTTATGTGGCGCTCCCGCCCGCGCCATGCGCGTCTACCTCGGCGGAGGCCTCACACAATCCACCAGTTCATGAGCCAGAGTGAGAACAGGAGGCTTGCCAGGAACAGTGGACCCGCCAGACGGAGGCAACGCTTGACCCATGGACGCAGGTCCACTCGAGTCTCGAGCCACGCGACCCCGAGCACGAGGAGGCCAATGCCCCAGCCAAGCCCACCTCGCAGCGACTCCCCCGTCCAGATCAACAAGTGCACCGGCAAACCATCAACGGTGAACCCAAGCTTGAAGACGAGCGGAATGGCTCCCTGGCAAAGCAGCCACAGCAGGAGCAGGTGCACGGCCATCTCGACGCTGACATCCAACCGAAGCAATCGTCGCATCAGGTTCACCTCACGGCCATGACCGTGTCAGGGGTGGAGATGCTCGCCCAAGCCCGGCACATGATACGGCATCCCCGGCCCTCGAACTCCCACCATGGTTTCTCGTCCGATGCGCGCCTGGGCGCGCCGCGGCCCTACGTGCGGGCCTCGTTCCCGCGACGGATACAGGTCGGCCCCGCCCGCGCCTCCACCTCGCGGCGCACTTCGTCCCGCAGCCCCAAGAAGAAGCCCAGCTCGGCGACGACGAACAGGGGCCCGACGATCAGCCCGATGAGGTCATCGACGAAGGCCGGCTTGCGACCCTCGTAGTAGTGCCCGACGAACTGGATGATCCACCCGACGACGAACAGGCCCACCCCCGCGCTCAGCCAGGTGGCCGTGGCCTGGGTGGCCAACACCTGACCGAACCACAGCGCTCCCCCCAGCAGCAGGGTCATGACCAGACCGTAGCGTCCGTCGAGCCTCCAGTAGAAGAGCGCCGACGCGAGGCTGAAGACCATGGCCGGTGAGAGCACCACCCCGAGCACCTCGAAGCCGGGGCGAGACAACAGGGTGGCGACGCCCAGCAAGATCATCGGAATGCCGACGAAGTGCGTGGCGATGTTGCGACGGTCGCGGTGATAGGCCGCGTATTGAGCGAGATGATCCACCAGCGTCTTCATGTAGGCTCTCCTCGGTTGTTCGAGCCCCCATGATGGCCCCAGGCGCTGCCCGGGTCTGTCGGGTAACCGACAAGGTTGTTTCCCCGAGCACAGAATGTCAGACGAGCGCGTGCAGGCCTGGCGGCCCCTCATCCTCAGCGGTCGCTGGTTCCAGGAAATTCCCGAGGAGCTGAGGGCCCGATTGCTCGACGCGGCCGTGGTGCGCCAGTTGCGCTCTGGCCAGCGGCTGTTCTCACGCGGAGACCGGCCCTGCGGCCTGTATTGCGTGGTCGAAGGCGCCGTCCGCATCAGTGGGGTGAGCGAGAGCGGCAAGGAAGCGCTGCTGATGCTGATGGAGCCGCCCAACTGGTTCGGGGAGATCTCCTTGATCGACGGCCAGCCGCGCACCCACGATGCCGTCGCCGAAGGCGCCACCCGCGTGCTGCAGGTCCCACAGGCGGCACTGAAGACGATGCTCGCCCAGGAGCCGCGATATTGGCGCGACTTCGCCCTGCTCATGAGCCACAAGCTGAGGCTCATGTTCATCGCGCTGGAGGAGTTGTCGCTGCTGCCCGCTCCGGCCCGCCTGGTGCGGCGCCTCCTGATGATCGCGGAAGACTATGGGAACCTGCACGAGGGCCCGCGGCGGGTCATCGATGTCTCGCAGGAGCAGCTCGCGCTGATGCTGGCGATCTCGCGGCAGACGACCAACCAGATTCTCAAGGAGCTGGAGGCCCGGGGCGCCGTCCGCCTGACCTACGGGAAGATCGAGCTCCTCAGCCTGGAGAAACTCCGGGACGCGGCGAGCCCTTCGCCATGAGCCAGGCTCCCGCCCACTCGGCGCCGTCGGCGGGGAGCGACGAAAACGAAGCGGCCCACCCCCACCGCGAATTCGCGGGGAAGTGGGCCGTCCGTGTCAGGAGCTCTTCAGACCGTCAGGGCTTGGTCCAGGTGTAGGTCGGGGTGTCGTACTGCGCGCCGTTCTTGTTGTAGGTGTACGAGTAGGTGATCACCTTGCCCGAGCTCAGGCCGGTCACGGGGAGCTCCCAGCGGCCCGTGGTGTTGTTGAACGTCAGGGTGACGTTCTGCTGCGAGATGCCCGAGTAGGCGTAGTGCACGATGACGTAGGCCGCCGTGAAGCCCGTGGGCTTGAACCACGAGGTCGCCTGGGTGGCGCTGTTGCTGTCCCACCCGTACGTCCACTCGGTACCCGTGCCGCCCGTGCCGCCCGCCTGCGTGGTGGCGCTCGCCGTGTTGCTGACGGCCGAGAGGTTGCCCGCCGCGTCCCTCGCCTTGACGGTGTAGCTGTAGGCCGTCGAGGCCGCCAGGCCCGTGTCGCTGTACGACGTGGCGGTCGAGGTGCCCACCTGCGTGCCGCCGCGGTAGATGATGTAGCCCGTCACCCCCACGTTGTCCGTCGAGCCGCCCCAGGTCAGGTTGATCTGGCTGCTCGAGGCGGCGGTGGCCGCCAGGCTCGTGGGCGCGGTGGGCGCCTGGGTGTCGCCCGTGGCCGCCTTCGTGGTCGCGCTGACGGAGGTGCTGGCGGCCGAGGTATTGCCCGCCGCATCGCGCGCCCTGACCGTGAAGGTGTAGGTCGTGGAAGCCGCCAGGCCCGTGCTGCTGTACGACGTGGTGCCCGAGGAGCCCACGAGCGTGCCATTGCGGTAGATGTCGTAGCCCGTCACCCCCACGTTGTCCGACGAGGCGCTCCAGGTCAGGTTGATCTGGCTGCTCGAGGCGGCGGTGGCCGTCAGGCTCCCGGGCACGGTGGGCGCCTGCGTGTCGATCACCGGCGTCCCGGTGCCCGCGAACTCGTTGATGGTCTGACGCATCGCCTCCGCGGGGGTGTTCGCGTAGACGCGGCCCCCCTGGCCGTTGATGACGTGGGTGATTTCACTGCCGGCCGTGCCGTTGAGCCAGATGGTGGTCATGTGGTGGATCTTGACGCCCGTGACATTGGGCACCTCGATCGCGTTCTCCGACTTCACGGCCGCGTCGCGGAAGTAGGAGTACACCCCCACGCCCCACGCTTCGTGGCTCGTCACCGTGTCGGCGACCTTGTACGACGCGTAGCCGTTCACCGTGCCGTTCTTGCTCATCCACGACGACTGGTTGGGCACGTCATAGGGAATCTCGGACTGGTAGAAGTAGACCCGGCCGCCGTTGCCGTTCCACAGCGTCTGGTACTCGTTGTGGTGCTCGTTGAACAGACCGTACATCGTGACGTTGTTGCCGTTCACGACGAGGCCGCTCTTGGTGGGGTTGATGTTCCAGGCGGCGCCCTCGCCGTGGTCCGCGCGCCACAGCCACAGCTGGTCTCCCACCACGTTGTGGCTGTTGATCTTGATGCCCACGTCGTTCTTGCCCGCCGTCGGGCCCGCGGTGCGCACCGTCAGGTCATACAGGAAGGTGGGGTTGGCCGCGTGGCTGGCCGAGCTGCCCGGGGGACCGACCTCCAGCAGGGAGGGCGAGTTGATGGCGCCGGCATCGATGATGAGACCCGCGATCTTCACGCCGTCCACATCGGCCACGGAGATGGCCGGCTGACCGCTGGTGGGGATGAGGGAGGGGACACCCAGGCCGAGGATGATGGTGTCGGGTTTGGTGACCCGCAGCGTGTCGTTGAGCTGGTAGATGCCGGGCGTGAAGAGGATGTGCTTGCCGGCGCTCAGCGCCGAGTTGAGGCTGGCGGCGCTCGCCGTGGACGGCTGCGCGATGTAGAACTGATCGATGGAGATGGACGTGCCCGGCGTGGAGCCGGCGGCCCAGCTGGGGCCCTGGGTATTGGTCTGCAGGGCGGGAACGAAGACGGCGTACTGGCCGGTGCTGGTGACGTAGAGGTAGGGCTTCTCCCGGATGATGGGCGTGCGGTCCACCGTCGTGTAGGCATCCGTCGGGAAGTTGGCCTGGCTGGGCGCGTTGATGTCGCCCACGAAGACCATGTTCCACACGGCGTTGCCCCAGCTGCCCCACTTGCTGTTGCGCGCGAGCCACTGCTGCTGCGAGCCGGGGAGCACCTGGCCATCCACCACGGAATCGGCGAGGAAGCCGCCGCTGGCCCAACCGCCAGCGCCCGTGCTGGGATCCACCTGGAAGAGCCACAGTCCGCCCGCGCTCTTGATGTGCATGCGCCGCAGGGGGGCGGCCTGGGAGACGGCGATCGTGGTCGTGTTGTTGGTGGCGGACGAGGCGTTGATCGAGAAGTTCTCGTAGGCGCGCCAGAAGTTGCAGGTCGCGTTCATGTTCGGCATCCAGTAGGCCGGAACGTTCACGCCACCGTTGATGAGCACGTCGTCGGGGTTCTGCCCGAGGCCCGCCACGTGGGTATAGAAGCCCACGTCGAAGAGGACGTTGTACGTTCCCGGCTTGAAGAGCAGCGCGTAGCGCTCGGTGCCGAACTGGTTGGACTCCATCTGCGTGAAGATGGAGGTGGCCTTGGCCTGGATGTCGGCGGCCGGCATGCTCGTGTCGAAGACGTAGACATTCGGGCCGAAGAGGGTGGTGTTCGCCGTGGAGACCGCCCCGGCATGGGCACTCTCTGGCAGGAGCGAGCAGAGCCCCGCCACGGCGGCCCAGGTGGAAACCATAGACGCTACGTTCTTGAGCATTTTCGATGCCTCCAGGAGGACCGTGGCTCCGGACTCGGATGTCGCGCTGTGTCAAACCCATGCAGCGCAAGTCGAGACGAGCTCGTGTTCTCGGAGAGATCATTAAAACTTAATTATCGAGAAAGTAAAGGCCGCTCTTGAAAGCGCTTTCACCTTGTCCCGGACATGTGGACTGGAAAGTTTGAACAGAGAGCGTCGGGAGAGGCGCGTGGAGTCGGGTCCGACCCGGCCAGACAGTGATGACGCTCCGCGTAAAGCCATGCGCCCGGCACTCACCGGCGGCGGTCCACCCACCGGTGACAAGCGCTTTCAGGGGCGGGCGCGGCCGCGGGCCTCGCGATGACATGCCGCATCATGGTTGGGGAGGGGTGTCAGTCACGCCTGCGCAGGGTGGACTCGCGCACGATGAGGCTCAGCGGGAGGTCCGGCTGGGAGACCGGCTGGCCGTTGATCATCCGCAGCATCGCTTCGCCCACGGCATGGCCCAGGTCGTACGCCGGCTGGCGCACGGTGGTGAGCGGCGGGGTGGTGTAGAGCGAGCTTGGCAGGTCATCGAAGCCAATCAGCGACACGTCCTCGGGGACGCGGATGGACCTCCTGTAGAGCGCCAGGCGGGCGCCGTAGGCCATCTGATCATTGGCGATGAACAGGGCGGTGAAACTCTGGCGCGTCTCCAGCAACTGGTTGAGTGCCATCAGGCCACTGGCTTCGTGGAACTCGCCGACGGCGATGAGCCGCTCGTCCACGGGCAGGCCCGCCTGGAGCAGCGCACGGCGGTAGCCCGCCAGGCGCTCCTGGGCATCGATGTTGTGCGCGGGCCCGGCGATGTGAGCGATACGGGTATGACCCAGCTCGATGAGGTACCAGGTGGCCTCGAATGCGGCCTGCTCGTTGTTCAGCTGGATGCTGGTCACCCGGGGGCCTTGCAGGTGGCGCCCGGTGGTGACGAGCGGCAAGCGTTGCGAGCAGTTGAGCAGGGCCTCGTCGTCCATCATGGAGTTGAGCAAGATGATGCCCTCGACACGGCGCGCGACCAGCAACGCCACGCGCTCCACCTCCTTGGCCAGGTTCCCATGACCGCTCACGAACAGCGGCGAGTAGCCTGCCTTGGCCAGGCTGTCCTCGATCCCCGTGAGTGTCTCGTTATAGAAGGGGCTCGCGATATGGGGCGTGATCACCCCCACGGACATGGTGTGGCCGCGAGCCAGTCCCCGGGCGATCACATTGGGTTGATATTGGAGTTCCGCGATGGCGCGCTCCACGGCCCGGCGCTTGCTCTCGCGCACGCGGGCGGTCCCGTTGAGAATGCGCGACACCGTACTCGGCGAGACACCCGCTCGACGGGCAACGTCCTCCAGCGTCACCCCGGGCGTTGAACCGCGCTCGTCCATGGGGGGCTCATAACATCGCTCCGGGAAAACCGTCAAAAGCGTTTTCCAGGAGACCAGGGAGACGGCCGTCAGGGGCTTCGTTCCACCTCGAGCAGCGCCGCCAGGAACAGCGAGTACGTCAGCTCCGCCACCAGTCGTTTCTCGCGGCGGGCCTGGGTGCGCAGCGCCTTGGGCAGCGAACAGGGCTTGCCCCGCTCGCCCTCTCGCAGCCGCACATAGCCCCGCTCGGAGAACCCGAGCACCTGCCACCCCCGCTGACAGAGCGCCTGGCTCAGGTCGTCGGTGAGTTGGTGGTGGAGGGCCTTGGCCGTCGGGAGCAGGCCGAAGATCTCACTCGACCAGCCCTCCTTCTCCTCGCGCCAGCCCCGCGCGCGCAGGTAATTGGCCTTTCGCGCGAGCGAGAGCCCTCCGACGTGGCGCTCGAGCTTCATGGGGTGGCGCGGGTGAGCGGACCGTCGAAGCTCTGCCCCTCGCATTCGACATAGGCGTGGTCGCCGACGAAGGTCAGCGACAGCTTGATGCGCCGCGAGTCGAACTGGGAGAGCGAGCGCAGCAGGTCGGCATCCACCGCGGCGAGCTCGGCCTTCACCACCCGTGTCGCCTTCGCCTCACGGGCCTCGACGAGGAACGCCTCCAGCCGCTGGGCGGACTCGAACATCACGACGACCTTCGCGTGCGGGTTCTGGTCGACGGCGCGCTGGACCTTCAGTGGGTCCGCCTTGCCGACGCGCACCCAGCGGGTGACGAGGCCCGTGTAGTCGCGGCACTCGATGTCCGGGGCCTCGGGCTCGCTCAATCCCTTGCTGAAGGTCAGCCGCTCCTCCCACAGCCAGCAGAACGCGAGCACCCGCAGCCATGCGCGCTGCATCGTCTCCGAGGGGTGGCGCGCGAGCTTGATGACGAGCTGCGGCTGGTCAATCGAGCGGTCGACGTGACTCAAGGCGACCTGGAAGTCGTACAGCGTGGGAGCGAGGGTCATCGGAGCCCTTCTCTAACCCATCTCTCCCGCCCCGTCCGGCTCAATCCTGGATACCTCTCCACGTGACCCGGTCGGGTCCGTCTGATAGCAGGGGCGGCCGAACGGCGGTGGAGGCACACGAATGGATGTCAAAGGCGTCGCGTTCCTGGCTCGGCAACTCCAGGCGGAGCAGACCTTCGGCAGGGAGCGGTGGCTCGCATTCCTCACCGAGCAGGCGAAGCGGGATCCCGTCTTCGCCCAGCCCGTGCTACCGGTGACGCGCATTCCGGTGGATGCCTTCCTGCGGCTCAACGACGCCATGACCCAGCAGTTCTACGCGGGGGATTCGCAGGCCTACTGGAAATACGGCGTGAAGTCCGCCGAGTACGCGTTGCGCCAGGGCCAGCTCAAGGCGCTGTTCAACAAGGGGGACTACCGGCGCTTCGCGCTGTTCACGCCGGGCATCTGGAAGGGGTACTTCACCGAGGGCGAGCTGACGGCGCAGGTTCTCGGCAATGTGGCGGAACTGCGAATCACCGGCGTGCCCCGGCCGCACACCTACTTCGAGCTGTCGGTGATGGGCTTCGCGTCCGGCGGGCTCACCTACCTGAGCGGCAAGGAGATTGCGCACGAGGTGCTCAAGGGCTTCAGCCGGGGTGACCTGGAGGTCGCCTATCGCTTCACCCTGCCCGAGTGAGGGGTCGTCGCCATACCCCCTGGGTGCGCTCTCTCGTCTGGTAGAGTCCTCCGGAGTCGTACACCTCCTGGAGACCTCATGAAGACCCCGCCCGTGGTGCCTCCGAGCGATGGACCCCCGACGACGCGCATCGAGGGCGTCGCCAAGGTGACGGGCCGCGCCGACTACACCGCGGATGCCGTGCCCCCGAACCTCGCCCATGCCGTGCTGGTGGGCGCGACGATCGCCCACGGGACCATCGCGACCCTCGACACCACCGAGGCGCGCTCGATGCCCGGCGTCCTCACCGTGCTCACCCACCTGAACGCGCCACGCCTGGACAAGGCCGCCGTCTTTCCCCTGGGCGCCGCCGGCAGCCGGCGCCCGCCGCTTCAAGACGAGCAGGTGCGCTACCGGGGCCAGTACGTCGCCGCCGTCATCGCCGAGAGCCTCGAGGCCGCCCGCCACGCGGCCTCGCGGGTGCGGGTGACCTACCGCGAGACACCTCCCGCCGCCACGCTCGGCGCCGGGGAGGCCCGGCGCGTCGCCTGTCTGGGGCTCCTCTCCAAGGCGCTGAGTGGGGACTCGCATCGAGGCGATCCCGATGCCGCGCTCGCCTCCGCGCCGCTCACCCTCGACGCCGTCTACACCACGCCCCGCGAGTTCCATGTCGCCATGGAGCCCCACGCGACACTCGCCTGGTGGGACGACGCGGAGCACCTCACGGTGCGCGAGGGCTCCCAGTGGGTGGATGGGGCGCAGGACGTGCTCGCCGTCTGGTTCGACTTGAAGCGGGAGCACGTCCGGGTGCTCTCCGCCTTCGTGGGCGGCGGCTTCGGCAGCCGGCTCAGCCTCTACCCGCATGCGGGGATCGCGGCCATGGCGGCGCGCGTGGTGCGCCGGCCGGTGAAGCTCGTCCTCGCCCGCTCCCAGGTGTTCCATTCAGTGGGCAACCGGCCCGCCACCCGCCAGCGGCTGCGCCTGGGCGCGCAGGCCACGGGCAGGCTCTCGGCCATCATCCACGAGACGACGAACGAGTCGGACCGGGACTCGCATTACGCCGAGCAGGGCTCGCGCGCGTCCGAGTCGGCCTACGCCGTGGCGAACTACCGGGCCGAGAACTCCATCGTCTCGCTCGACATCCCCGTGCCCGGCTGGATGCGCGCCCCGGGCGAGGCCCCGGGCAGCTTCGCCATCGAGTCGGCGATGGATGAGCTCGCGGCCCAGGCCCGGATCGATCCGCTCCAACTGCGCCTGCTCAACCACGCCGACTCCGACCCGCACTCCGGCAAGCCCTGGTCGTCGCGCCGGCTGAAGGAAGCCTACGCCGCGGGGGCCGAGGCCATCGGCTGGTCCCTCCGCGCGCTCGAGCCCCGGAGCCGGCGCGAGGGCCACGAGTGGGTGGGGCTCGGCATGGCGACCGCCGCCTACCCCACCCGGCACGCTCCCTCGGAGGCACGGGTGGGCATCTCCCGCGACGGCGGCGTGTACGTCGAGAGCCGGGGCGTCGACATCGGCCAGGGCTCCTACACCGCGCTCGCCCTCATCGCCGCCGAGGTGCTCGGCCTGCCGCCCTCGCGCATCGACGTGCGGCTCGGCGACACCCGGCATCCGCGCTCGGCCTTCGCCGGAGGCTCCATGCTGTCCTCCTCGCTCGGGCTCGCCGTCCATGGTGCCGCGAGCACGCTGCGCGACCGGTTGTTCGAGCTGGCGCGCCGACAGCCGGCCTCCCCGCTCCACCGCCGGCGCCGGGAGGAGCTCTCCGTCCGGGAGGGCCGCGTGGTGCTGGGCGCGGATCCGGCGGTGGGCGTGGACTTCGCGGCCCTCGTCTCGGGCTCGGGCCAGGAGCAGCTCGACGCCATCCACCGCACCCATCCCACGCTCATCAGCCGGCTCAGCGGCCCCAAGGCCTTCACCACCATGGCGGCGGTGCGGACCCAGGCCGCGGGTGACAGCTCCTGCTACAGCTGGGGAGCGCAGTTCGTCGAGGTCGCCGTCGACGAGGAGCTGGGCACCGTGCGCGTGCGCCGCATGGTGGGGGCGTTCGACTGCGGGCGGATCCTCAACCCCCAGGCGGCGCGCAGCCAGTTGCTCGGAGGCATGACGATGGGGCTCGGCATGGCGCTCACCGAGGCGGGGCACGTCGACCCGCGCACGGCGCTCGTCGTGAACGGGGACCTGGGCGAGTACCTCGTCCCCGTGCAGGCGGATGTGCCGGAGATCGAGATCCTGTTCGTGGGCGAGCCGGACCCGTCCACGGCCCCGCTCGGCATCAAGTCGGTGGGAGAGATTGGCATCACGGGCGTCGCCGCCGCTATCGCCAACGCCGTCTACAACGCCACTGGCCGCAGGCTGCGCGACCTGCCCCTCGACCTGCGCGCGAACTCACTCCACTCCTGAGGTGAAGACGAGTGTTCCCCTGGCGCATCCGCTGGGCGTGCATCGGCAGATCTCCTGCTCGCACCAGCCGGAAGCTACCCGAAGAACTTCTGAAGCCAGCTCAGAACACCCTTCACGACGCCCCTTACGAAGGGCCGAATGAGTTCCACGATGAAGTTGGTCACGGATTCCACGGCGGTTTTCTCGATGGCGGCCTTTCGCTGCTCTTGCTCCTCAATGCCGCGCCGAAGGCGTTGAGTCATCTTATCGTTCGACATGAAGGTTGTGCTCCTACTGGCCAATGGCCTGCTTCAGCATGTGGGGATCGACGAGCGCCTTGAAGTCCGCGCAGTCCGCGCGCTCGACCAACGCCCACTGCCGCTTGCGGTCGCACGCGTCGAGCATCGCCTGGAGCAGATGGTCCGTTGCGTATCCCTTCATCGCTGAATAGGGAACCACCCGGTGCTCCGGCAGCGGGCAGACGCGCCGCAGCTTCTGCTCGATGTCCTCCGTACGCGCCGTGATGGAGGACTCCTGCTCCTCGGAGGGCATGTTGATGGCGGTGTCCCAGCTTCCAGGCTGCACCAGATCGATTTGATTGAGGCCGATGACGAGGTGCCTGATATCGAGGATTCGCTCGTCCACGAGCAGCTTGATCGAACCCTGGATGTGGGTGATGGCGCGGTTGTCGGCCTTGAAGACCCACAAGATGACGTCGCATCCAGGCAGCACCCGCCGGTAGGTCTCCAGGTGCTGCTTGTCCACTTCGACGTCCTCACCCAGACCGGGCATGTCCACGACGGCGATCTCGCCCTTGGAGCCGCTGTAGAGGAATTCAGCGTCAGTGGGAGTGCAGGCCTGGGTGTGACTCACCGGACGCCCGGCGTTGAAGAGTGCGTTGATGGTCGAGGACTTCCCGACTCCTGTCTCCCCGATGAGCGCGATCCGGGGAGGTGTATTCGCGGCCTTCTCGGTCTCGGCCTTCAACTGACGCATCTGCTCCCGGGTGATGCCCAAGGCCTTCAGCTCGGGCGGTACTTCCTCTCCTGAAAGGAGCTCGAGGAACTTTCGAATCAAACGCATGACTGCTCCTGGACTCCCGGGGGAGCTGAACGGATTCCTGAAGAACCGCTCCAAGAAGCCGGGCACCGACACTCAGAAAAGCTCATCTCCCTCGCGCTCCGCTCCTGGCGTCGAGGCGGAGGTGGATGGGCCTGATACAGAACAACATGCCACTTCGCGCTAGGTGCGTCTGTACCTCCGAAGAGGCAAGTCCCGGGGTGAGGTGGTCCTCTCTGTCGAGCTCGTCACCTTCTCGAAGGTGAGGAAGACGTTCCAGGACGATTGGCTCAAGGCTGGGCCGCGGCGCTCCGGAGCCAGGCGCGAAGGGCCGAGATTTCCGGGCGCGCCCGTGCCTGCGCGGGATGGACGAGGTGGTAGCGGTAGCCCTCGAGCACCGGCCCGAAGGGTTGAACGAGGGCCCCGCTCCTCAGATCGTCATCAACGAGTCGCAGGCTCAGCAGCGCGATGCCCTGTCCCGCGAGCGCCGCCTGGAGCGCGTGGCTCTCGTCGGTGAAGGTCGTCCCGCCCGTGGCGTCGAGGCCCTCGCAGACCGGCGCGCTCGAACCACAAGCGCCACGTCGGCGTGTCGCGATCCACGCGCCGCCATTCGAAATGCAGCAGGGCGCGGCTGCGCAGGTCCTCCTTGCGTCTCATCCCGAGCCGGGGGCTACAGACGGGAGCGAAGCGATCGGAGAACAGCTCCTCGGTGACGAGCCCGGGATAGGGTCCTCGCCCGTACCGGATCGCCGCGTCGGCGACGCCGGAGCGGAAGTCGACGGGCGCGTCCGAGGCGTGCAGGCGCAGGTCGGTGCCGGGGTTGGCTTCGCGGAAGGCGGCGATCCGGGGCACCAGCCACCGGGCCGTGAAGGCAGTCGTCGCGGAGAGCGTGAGCACATGGCGGGACGGGCGAGCGGTGAGCGCATCCAACGCCTTCGCGAACGCATCGAAGCCGTCGCGGAGCACCGGGTAGAGCAGTTGCCCCTCGGGGGTGATCAGCACCTGCCGGGTGCGCCGCTCGAACAGCCGGACTCCGAGCAGCTCCTCGAGTTGCCGGATCTGATGGCTGATGGCGGTCGGGGTCACGCCCAGCTCCTCGGCGGCCCGCTTGAAGCTGAGGTGGCGGGCCGCGGCCTCGAAGGCCCGGAGCGCGGAGAGTGGAGGCAGCTGTCTCATTGGTCGTGGATGGATGAATTCCACTCAGCCGTCGGCTGAGAAAGACACGTTTGTCACGGAACGTGCCCGGACGCATCTTCTTCCATGACTCAGGGCCGCCGCGGCGAGAGAGCCAACACGGGCGGGATGGCCCGGCAATGCTCATGGAGCAGGGGAGACAAGACAATGGCCGAGCTGCTGCATATCGATTCGAGTGCCCGTCCAGGCGGGTCCGACGTCACCCGTCATGGCTCTCATACCCGCCGTCTGACGGCCCGGTTCGTGGCGCGCTGGCGTGCCACCCGCCCACGGGATGGAGTCATCTACCGGGATGTCGGGTTGAATCCGCCCACGCCGGTGACGGGCCGGTGGATCCACTCCGCCTTCAAGAAGCCGGCATCGCGCGAGCCCTGGATGCGCGAGACGCTCGCGGAGAGCGATGTGTTGGTGGACGAGTTGCTCGCCGCGGAGGTGATCGTCGCCGGCGTACCGATGTACAACTTCGGTGTCCCCGCGCAATTCAAGGCCTATATCGACAACATCGTCCGTGTGGGTCGCACGTTCGGCTTCGACCGCACACGGCAGGGTGACCCCTACTGGCCCCTGCTCGCGGAGGCAAACAAGACGCTCGTGGTGCTGAGTTCACGCGGCGATTTCGGTTATGGAAAGGGACAGCGACTCGAGCACATGAACCACGTGGAGCCGAGCATCCGGAGCGCCTTTGGATATATTGGCATCACCCGGTCTGACAGCTTCTCCGGCCTGGGGCGCCACGCTCGCCTTCTCCCCACCTGCTTGGGGGGAGCCCGAGCGTTCTTTCGGCCCGTGGATGTGGAGCTTGCAGCCTGACCGCGAAGTTGGCGGCAGAAACCCACTGTCCATGCCACCGGCTCAAGCCCACCTTTCGGTTGGGAGATGGCCATGGACAGCGTGCCCTACAGCCGGGTGGGCAAGGAAACGAGCGGTCTGGACAAAAGCCCCGCGGAGCCAAGCCCAGGCCCGCCTGGCGGAGCCGCGAAGTGGAAGGACGTCCTTGGGAGGCTGAGGCAGGAGTGGATACGCAACAAGCTGGGTAGCGCGGCCGCCGCTCTCACCTTCTACGGCATCCTCGCCCTCTTTCCCTTCCTGCTGCTCATCGTCACCCTGGCGAGCCTCGTCATCCAGCCCGAGCAGGTGCAAGTGCTCCTCGGCGCGCTCGGCAGGGAGCTCCCCCCGGCCTTGAGCCGCCTCCCCTCCGCGCAACTCACGCAACTCACCTCCGGGCCCAGCAAGGGGTTGCTCACCTTCAGCGCACTGACCGCGCTCTGGTCGGCGACCGCTGGGGTGGTGAGCCTGATGAGTGCCCTCAACACCGCCTACGGCGTGACGGAGGGCCGTCCGCGCTGGAGGATCTACGGGACCGCGCTCGGGATGGTGCTGGCGGGAGCCGTCCTGGCGTTGCTCGCCGGGTTCATCGCGGTGGCCGCTCCGGCTCTCGCCACCTGGCTCGGAGCGCCCTGGACCTCGCTCGTGGGTTGGCTGCGGTTGCCCGTTGCCACGCTCCTGATGATGATCCTCTGGGCGACCATCTACTCCGTGCTCCCGGATACTCAGCGGAAGTTCAAGTTCATGACGCCCGGCTCCATCACGGGAGTGCTCGTGTGGCTCGCCGCTTCGCTGGGCTTCTCCTTCTATGTCTCCCACTTCAGCACCTTCGGCATCGCCTATGGGGCCTTGGGAGGCATCATCGTCCTGCTGCTGTGGATGTGGATCTCCTCGCTCGCGCTGATGCTGGGCGCCGAGATCAACGCCGTGCTCACCCGCCACCCCTCGAGAGGCAACGGCTGAGCCTGGGCGCGGTCCGCTGGCGACGCCGGGGCGTGAGTGATGTGAATGAGCCGCATGCGGGCCAGCAGCTTCATCACCCACCAGGTGGGATCGAACTCGAAGCGCCGGACGGCGAAGTTCGGGTTCGCCGGCCGGGCGTGGTGATTGTTCTGGAACAGTTCCCCCATGCACACCGCGTCCACGGGCAGCGAGTTGCGGGACAGATCCCGGGTGGAGAAGTTGCGGTAGCCGTAGCGGTGGCCGCACCAGTTGACGATGGCCCCGTGCAGCGGGCCCATCACGAAGTGGATGGGCAGGGCCAGGAATTGCCAGCGCCGGGTGGCGAAGCGCCAGTAGAACAGGGTGTAGAGCGCTCCGCAGCCAATGCGTACCGGCCACTTGTTGAACGTGCGGTCGATGAAAGGCCATTCGGGATACCGACCGAGGAAGCGAGCCTCGGGGAGCTTTCGTCCCGAGAAGTAATCGGAGTAGCGCCGCGCCGTCTCCAGCATCATCCGGAAGGGGTTGCGGTGGATGGCGGGCGAATGGGGATCCTTCTCCGTGTCGGCGAAGGCGTGATGCTCGCGGTGGAGGAGCGCGTAGGTTCGTGGCTCGAGGTAGCTCGAGCCCTGGGCGACCAGGGTCAACAGGTGCAGGGCGCGCTCGGTGCGCGGCCCCATGGTGTACATCTGGTGAGCCGCGTAGCGGTGCAGGAATAGACTCTGCATCAAGATGGAGAGTCCCCAGTGGGTGACAAAGAAGAGAGTGATCATGGGTGAAAGCCCCCGTGTGAAGCGCACCTTCAATCAATGTGCACATGGGCGAGGGCACGGGCCCCTGGGCTGGGAACCGAACGCAAGTCCACCCGGTGGGGAGCGGGCTGGCCATCCACCGCCCGCAGGAGGGGCGCTATCCCGCCGATGCGCCCGGGGGCCTTCGCCTCGAGTACCATGTCATGAGGGGGGTCGCCGAAACGCCATGCAGGACCGCGGACATGGCGACCGCGACCAGGACGAAGTGCGTCAGCCGCTCTCCGAGCGCGGGCTCGAGGCCGTGCGTGAGTGCGTAGAACAGGTAGTACAGCGAGCCGATACCGCGGATGCCAAACCAGGCGATGAGCACGCGCTGTTCGGGGGAACTGTGCGTGCCCACGGTGAGGAGCGCCACCGAGGCGGGGCGCACCACGAACAGAAGGAGAAGCGCCAGGAGAAAACCTTCCCACTCGAAGCCCAGGGTGGCCAGCATCATTCCCACCAGCACCATGAGCGCCACCTCGCCCATCCTCTCGAGTTGCTCGGTAAAGCCAAGCACCGCCTGGGCCATGCAAGCCGAAGCCGTCTCCGGGCGAATGACGACCTCTTCGGCCTGCCCCACCGCGGCCATGGCCACGACGTCCGTGGGCGCTCGTACCGCCGTGGAGCGCGCCTCCATGCGCCGCAAGGAGAGGCCCGCCGCGAACACGGCGAGGAACCCATAGGCGTGGGCCCAGAGGGACACGCCATACGCCAGCGAGATGAGGCCCAGCGCGAGGAAGTCGTCGAGTCCCACCGCCTCCTTGTGCGCCCGCCGCAGGAACACCACCAACCGTCCCACGGCCCCTCCCAGCACCCAGCCAATGACCAGGCCCCCCGTCACCGCCCATAGGACATCCACGACCACCCACCGCCAGCCGCCCGTGCCGAGATCATGAAGTCCCAGCAGCCCCAACCCCAGCATGACGAAGGGAAAGGCGATGCCGTCGTTGAACCCCGCCTCGCCCGTGAGGCCAAAGCGGAGCCGGTCCGTGTCCAGGGGGTGCGTCACCTGCACGTCCGAGGCGAGGACAGGATCCGTGGGGGCCAGCATCGCTCCCAGCAGGATGGCGGCCCCTGGCGGAAGGCCCAGGGCGACGCCTCCGAGGGCGAGCAACCCCACCGTCAACACCATGGCGCCCAATGCCAGCCGCAGGGGCAGCCGCCAGTTGCTGTCCCGGAGCGGAAGCCGCAGTTTCAGCCCCGCTCCGAAGAGGGAGACAATGACGGCCACCTCCGTCAGGCGCTCCAGCACGTGCATGTGCGTGGAGGGGGCGAGGTAGGCGGCGCCCAGGCAGCCCAGGGCATACCCCACCGCCAGGTACACCAGCGACGAGGACAAGGGCAGCCGCTTGAGGAGCGCGCCCGAGAGGGCCATGAAGATGAGGAGGACGCCGATGACGACAAACCACAGGTTGGCCATGGCAACGGCTCCAGCCTCGAGAAGGGGAACGTGAACCGGGCCTCTCCGGCAGAGGGCTCATGGAAACGGACAGGAGGCTGGGCCCGAGAAAGACCCACCGGACTCCTTGCGTGGTGGCCATGGTCCAACGATGGTGGCTTGCCCTGGAGAGCCGGTAGGGGGAAGCCGACGCATCCGAGCCGCGGTGGGAGCGCCAGCCTGGTGGGTTGATGGCGCACGGCCCTCCGCCTCGTCCAGCGTGGCGCTCGCACACCCTCGCCACCTCCTCGCGCGCCACCTCCTCGCTCTCCCGCCGAGCGCAGCGCGGTGGCGACCTCCTCGCATGTTCAGGGGCTCAGGGCTCGTGGCTCACGTGGGCGCCCCGGTCCTTTGGCGGCGCGGGCTGGTCGCATTGTCTGGTTTCGCCATCCCTCGATTCTGTTTGCTCCTGAACCCGAGACAGCCCACGTCCGCCGTTGGCATGCTCGTCTCCATGAGGAACCCCATCCCCGCCGAGGTGTCTCCCGCGAGCAAGCCGCTCGCGCTGGTGACGATTCCCATCCCCCCGTCCGAGTCCGGTGTCCGCCGCGACGCGCGCTTCGCCACGCCCGGCGAGAAGCGCACGCGCTACCACCTGCCCGAGTCGCTCGAGTCCGCCTCGCCCGTCGGCTACCGCACCCGCGTCTCGCTCTCGCGGGAAGAGGCCGGCACGCTGCTGTCGCTGCTCTCGCGGCCGAGGCCCTCCCGCTTCGTCCCGGGTCCCGCCCCCACCGAGCGCGAGCTCTTCGAGGAGTGCTCGCTCGGGGTGCTCTCCGCCAGGCAGTCCACCAACTTCCGCGGGCAGCGCGAGGTGCTCCTCGGCCCCAAGGACTCGGAGCAGGCCGCCTCCCTGTTGCGGCGCATCGGCCGCGCGGAGGCGACCGTGCTCGAGGGCGCCGCCTTCACCCATGTCGTGCTCGCGCGCCCCTACCGCACCCCCTTCACCTTCCTGCTCACCTTCGTTGGCCACAAGCCCCTGACCAGCCTGCTCACCGTGCCGCTGCGCGCCTGGGCCAAGCGCTTCCGCCACGCGGATGACATCCCCACCGTCGGCTACCTCAAGGAACTGCACCTGGGCGTGCTCGCGGATGCGATGGAGCGCGCGGCGGTGATCGCCTCCGCGGGGACCCGGGCCGCCCAGGTCTTCCTGGAGCCCTTCGACAAGCCCGTGGACGCGGCGGCCCTGCGGGAGCTGGAGGCCCTGGTGGGGCTCACCCCGGCGGAGCGCGCGGCGGGCTGGCGCGTCTCGCTGGTGGCCCAGGTGGGCCATGTTCCCGAGGGGGAGCGCGTGCCGATGGAGCGCGCCACGGCGCGGCGCCTGGGCGCGGCGTTGCTCTCCCTGCGCAGCGAGCGCATCCAACCCGGCGTCAACGCCGAGCCGAGCGCCCCCGCGGCCTATCAGGCGCGCCAGCCCCTGGACGTGCCCGACGAGCTGACGGAGCAGGCGGGCCGCGCGGCCTACAACGCCTTCGTCCGGTTCACCGGGGTGTCGCGCGAGCGGGCCAAGGAGCTGATGCTGCTCGAGCGCGTCGATGTGCTCACGCCCCAGGGCAAGGAGCGGTTGCGCGAGGTGCGCGAGGATCTGGAGCAGGTCACCGAGAAGATCATTGCCCGGCTGCCGCTGTGGGCGGACCTGGCGCTCGGGCGTGCGCTCTCACGCAACAGCGCGCGGGGGCGCAAGGCCTTCGCACTGGCGGGCCAACGCATCTACGTCGGAGGGCTGTCGCGCCGCGAGGTGGAGCGCTCGGGGCTGTCCTTCGCCCACGCGGTGCGTGCCTTTGGCGCGGCGGCGGCTCGCGGCGCGCTGGTGGCCGAGGTGGCCGGCACGACGGAGATTCCCGAGGGGTGTGATCTCCGTGGGGGCGTGTGTCTGATGGCGGGGCCGGTGAACCAGAACGACATCGGCAAGCAGTTCTTCGGCGGAAAGGATCTGCTCGAGCAGGCCTTCGCCGGGCGCGAGCCGACGAGTCTGTTGGTGTGGACGTTCAAGGCCAAGACGGTGGCCGACCCGATTGGCAACGAGCAGCAGTTGCTGGACGCCGCGCGCAAGGGGGCGCTCGTGGACCTGAGGCCGGGGCCGCACGAGGTGGTCGCGGTGCGGCGGGGGACGGTGCTCGGGCCCATGCGCCGCAGTGGAGGCCGGGTGAATGCCGAGCGGGCGTTCGGGGATGTGGGCAACTTCGTGACCGACCCCGAGGGCCGGGAGATCGCCGGCAATCGGGGCACGCCCTGGCCCGCGGACGAGGCGGACGCTCCCGTGTGGCCGGGCGGCGCGCGGTAGGCCCTCGTACACGCCCCGCTCCCAGCGCCTCTCCGCGGTGCTGGGCGCACTGTTCGGCGGGTGTCGCGGGCTGTGCGCTCTCCGACCCACGGACGGTACGCCTGCCGCCTGGACGACAATCGCGGGTGCCTTATCTCAAAAGAGACAATTGGCCGGGCCCTCTCCTGGGGGGGCCATGTTTTTTGGGGTTAGTCTGTATTTCTTGTTGAACCAGGAATCGCCTTCCTGGCTCACCCGAGAAGGCCTTGACAGGGGCCTCGTGGTTTTCTGTCTGTCAATGGGGGGATGGAGTCATGAAGCCAGCAGGTGGAGATGAGAGTGTTTCGCTCATGGGTCGGCTCGCGCGTTGCCGGGCATGGGGGGCCCTGCTCCTCGGAGCCCAGGTGCTGCTCTGGGCGGTATTTCCTGGCTGTGGCCACAGCGAAGTGGAGCCGCTCGAGCAGGAGCGAGGGTTGTCCAGCACGGTGGACAACCCGTTGCGGTCCACCAACAGCATGACTCCCAATGGGCTCATCATGAATGGGCTCATCATGAACGGGCTCTCCACCAATGGGCTCATCATGAATGGGTTGATGACGAGCGGGCTGAATACCGCGACGTTCAAGGATTGGTTCAACGCCAACCCGGAGGGCTACTCCAGCATGGTCATGAAGTACGTGGTCGGCTGCGCGGTCCAGAGCGGACAGAGCCGCACGTGGACCAACCCGCTCACCCATGTGAGCTATTCCTGGAATGGGGTACTCGGGCTCACGCCGGACTGGGCCAGCGGGCTGCCCGCGACGGAGCGGGAGCAGCAGCTCCTCACGGCCTGTCTGGCGGCCCACGTCAACAAGTACGGCCTGCATGTGCTCGTTTCGGTGCAGGGCCTGAATGCCAAGGGGGTTGCCCTCCCCCTCGAGACCAACGAACTCACCACGTTCTCCGTGTTGGAGGGGGCCTTCTTCGGAAACCTGGCCGTGGGCGGCTCCGCGTATGTCTGCCGGGGCTCCAACCTGGATGGAACGGAGAGCAGCCTCCGGGCCTGTGGGCTCGCTTCCCAGGACAACGGCGTGAGCGTGGAGTGCCCGCCGCTCGTCCACGTGGGCGCCTGCTCGCGCTACTGCGTGCTCGACTCCACGAAGACCTACTTCACGCAATGCACCTATGGCGGGAAGACGTACGCCCCGCTCACCACCCGCCTCCGGGCCACGGACATCTACAGGTGCGGGGATGGCGTCTGCCAGGTGTCGGAGAAGTGCGGCACCGGGTCGCATTACAACAACTGCAGTGACTGCGGCTCCAGCCGGTGAAGACAGGCGTGCTCACGCCGTTCCCGGGAGGCTCGCCCGCTCCAGGCTGCGCCGCAGCCGTGCCCGCATGAGATTGGGAATGAGGGCGGCGCGGCGCAGGGCCTCCACCAGCAGGCCCACCGCCTCCTCGCGCCCGCCCCGCCGCAGCCGCGCCAGCGCTCGCAGCTCCAGCACCTCCAGCGGCTCCTGCTCCGTCGAGCACCTGTCGCAGCGGGCCTGGAGCTCGCGCCATTCCTCGGCGCTCGCCTCGCGGGTGGCCAGCTCCACCGAGTGCAGGAGCACCTCCTCGGCGGGACTGAAGCGGGCCCCGACGCGCTCCACCTCCTGGCACACCGCGCTGAACACCTCGCGGGCCCGCGCGTCCTCCCCGGAGAACGCCAGCACCCGCGCCTCCAGCAACAAGGCCCAGGGCCGGGGCGCCACCTCCGGATAGCGCCGCTCCAGCGCGATGGCGCGGGTGATGTGGGGCAGCGCCGCCCGCGTGTCTCCCGCCTGGTAGAGCAACTCCCCCATGTTGTACTCGGCGAAGTACTCCCAGCCCACCATGCCCAGCTCGCGCCCCAGTTGCATGACGCGCTCCTGGTCCCTCAACGCGCTCTGCAAGTCCTCGCGCGCCACCCAGAGGTTGCGGCGGTTGTTGATGGCGCTGCCCAGGTGGAGCCGGTCTCCTCGCCGGTCGCACGCGGCGATGACCTCCTCGAAGATGAGCCCGGCCTCGCCGATGCGGCCCAGCGTGGGGAGGATGGCGGCCAGCATCAACAGGGACACCACCAGTGACTCGTACCCGGCGTCGCCCAACCCGCGCGCGCGCGTGGCGGCCTCCTCCAGGAGGACACGGGCTTCCTCCCAGAGGCCCTTGCGCAGCTGTGCGCGCCCCAGTCCCAGCAGCACCCGCGCCTCGAGCAGGGCGGAGCACAGCCCGGCGGAGAGCAGCAGCCGCCGCGCTTCCACCACCCGGGCCTCGGAGCGGCCATAGTCGTTCATCCAGTCCAGGGCCATGGACTCGTCCAGCAGCAGTCCCACCTCCTCACCCACCGCGCCCATGCGCTGGGCCAGCGTCCTGGCCTCGGCGAAGTCCGCCAGCGAGTCCTCGTAGCGCCCCACGCGGTAGCGCATGAGGCCTCGTCCACGCAGGGCGAGGCGGCGGCGCCACGCGTCGCCCTCGTCCAACAGCTCCAACTTCCGGGTGTAGGTGGACTCGGCCTCCAGGTAGGCGTGGCGCGCACGGGCGGAGTCCGCCAGGTCGCCGTAGATCGCGGCGGCCTCCTGGCGCAGGCCGGCGGCGGCGGCGTGCAGGGCCAGCCGGGGCATGCGCTGGCGCTCCCCGCTCCTCAGCTCGCGCCGGTGGTGGCGGTAGGCCGCCCGGTGGATGCGCGTCTGATCCTGCTTGGGCAGGGTGCGTGCCACGATGGCGCGCAGCAGCTCGTTGCGGAAGCCGAGGTTGCCCCTGCCGTCATCCACCAGGAGCCCCTGCTCCAGCAGCCGGCGGGTGGCGTGGCGGGGATCCAACGGGAAGTCCTCCGCGCCCCCGGTGCGATCCAGCTCCCGCACCACGTCCTCGGTCTCCTCGAGGGTGAAGTCCGGGCCGAGCAGCGCGCACAGTCGCGCGTGCGCGGCGAGCTCCCCGGGCAGGGTGTTCAGCTCGCGCTCCACCAGCCACTCCACCAGGTGCAGCTCCGGAATCCGGTCCAGCTCGTCCGTGGCCAGGTACCAGCTGCCACCGCTGGTGTGCTGGCGCACCAACCCCTGGCGCTTGAGGCCGCGCATCAGCTCCACGATGAGCAGGGGAACGCGCTGGGCGTGGTGGGCGAGCCGCGCCAGCGCCTCGGCGGGGATGTTCTCCGCCGGGTGGAGGTGCTGGCGGCACAGCTCCATCGCGCTGGCCAGGGACAGGGGCGCGAGCTCGAGGCGGCGGTGGTGCTCGGCGCGCGTGCCCGAGGAGGCCCGGCCCCGCGCGAAGCCCGCGCGGGCCAGCACGCATACCCAGAGGGGATGGCGGGTGCCCGCCCGGGTCGCGTACTCCAGCGCGTCCAGGACCGTCTCCTCGGCGTAGTGGGCATCGTCGAGGATGAAGCACAGGGGCTGGCGGCGGGCGCGCGCGGCCAGCAGCTCGCCCGCGGCGCGCATGGCCAGCGAGCGCAGCGCGCCGGGCGCCGCGGCCCGGCTGCGCACCTCGGAGGCCGTGTGGGTCAGCCAGCCCAGGGCGGAGGCCACGCCGGGCCACAGCTCCGTGCTCAGCGCGGGCCCCAGCAGCTCGAGGCAGGTGGCCCGGCCCATTTCCTCGGGCAGCTGCTTCTCCAGCCAGGCGGGGCCGAGCGCGGCGCGGATCAGCATGCGCAGCGAGCCCTCCAGGCCGCCCTGGATGGGTTGACGGGCGCGCCAGGAGTACACGCGCGCGTGGGGCAGCCGGACCTGGAGCCGTTGGACGAGGGTGGCGCCCAGGTGGCTCTTGCCGTGGCCCCAGCCCCCCAGCACGGTGACGAGCGCGGGTGCCTGCTCCTCCAGGGCCAGGCTCGCGCTGCGCTCCAGTTCCGCGAGCTCCCCATCGCGGCCCAAAAGCTCCCCGCTCTCGAGGCACAGGTCGGTGACGTCCTGGGGGGCGACCGCGAGCGTGGCGATCCGGAAGAAACCTGGCCGCTCGGGGACGGGGACGCACTGCTTCTCTTGCAGGGCCTCCACCGCGGTACGGGTGAGCAGGAGGGGAGGGGCGCCGTCCTGCCCGAGCTCGGGTTCGTTCCGGGAGAGGGCATTGCCCAGGTAGCGCGGTGGACCACCGGGGCGCGGCTGGACCACCACGGACAGCAAATCCAACAGCGTGGCCGTCGCCAGCTCCTGGGCCACGAGTCCCTCCGCGGCTCGCAGGGCGTGCTGCAGGGGCTTGTCACCCGCGTCTGGCTCGAACACGCCGGCGAACCGGCTGTCTTCGTGGAAGGCCAGGTGCCCGCCGAAGCTGGCGAGCACCTTCTGGAGGGTGACGGGGGTGGCGCTGGAGCGGAAGAAGAGCACCGCGACGGTGCGCCGGCGGGGCGCGGGATGCACCAGCCGCAGGTGGGGTGGGGGCGTCAGGGCGCGCGGGCGCGGCTGCTCCTGGCGGGACAGGGCCTCCCGGAGCGCGCTCCCGACGTCCTCCGCGCGCCCGAAGCGCCGGTCGCGCTCCTTGACGAGGCAGCGCAACACCACCTGCTCGAGCGACTCGGGGATGGGGGCCAGCTCTCCGGGCCGGGGGGGACGGCGCGAGAGGTGGGCCTGGAGCACATCCGCTTGCTTGCCGAAGAAGGGCGGCTGTCCGGTGAGCAGCTCGTAGAGGATGACGCCCAGGGCGTAGAGGTCCGCGCGCGCGTCCAGGTCCGCTCGCCCCTCGCACTGCTCGGGCGCCATGTACTCGGCCGTTCCCGCGAAGGCGCCTTCGGAGGGGATGAACCGGGTGCCTTCGGGCATCGGCTCCACCGGGGCGTGCAGCGCGCGCGACAGGCCGAAGTCGAAGAAGCCGGCCCGGCCCGCCGCGTCGTCGTAATAGATGTTCTCCGGTTTGAGATCGCCGTGGACGAAGCCGCGCGTGTGCACCACCGCCAGGGCGTCCACCAGGGCCAGGGCACACCGGGCGAACATGTCGGTGGGCAGGGGCGCGCCCCGCCGTGCCAGCAGCTCGGCCAGCGTGGGCTGGGTGATGAGCTGCATGGCGATGTACGGCACCTCCTTGGCGATGAAGGTGCCCACCTCGTACACGGCGGGGACGGTGGGGGGCCCCAGGGCACGCAGCACGGCGGCTTCCCGGTGCAGCTGCGCCCAGGCCAGCGGGAACTCCGGGTGAGCCACCTTGAGGGCCACCCGCTCCCCGTCCTGTTCCCGGCGCGCGCGCACGAGCGTGCCGAACCCCCCCCGCGCCAACACTTCTTCCAGGTGGTAGCCGGCGATGGCGAACGGGGGCGGGGCGCGCTCACGCGCGAGGTGCGGCTCTTCCATGGGTGGGGCTCCACGGGGACAGTCCGTATGGGTCCCCGCCCATCGTCGTCCGCAAGTCTGGCAACGCATCACGGTATGGATTCTGCCAGGGTTGGCTGTCGCGGGTTCCGCTCGCTCCCGGTGCGGCCCTCTGCACCGCGGGTCAACCGACCGCCGCCCGACAGTTTCAGATGGAGTGCGTGCCGAGGGCCAGGACCTTGCCCGAGGTCAGGCGTCCCGGGCCGCTGCGCGTGGGCCGACTCCGCGTGGACGGCCTCTTCGCCACATGCGCCGTTTGCCTGGTGGCAGAGAGGGCGAGTTGTCTACACATTTCCGTACTAACGGAAAAGTGCGACTTGACAGTAATTTTGAATTCTTGGAAAGTGAGGAGAAAGGTCGACATCGTGTCGAACCGGAGGAACCCGCAATGCGTATTCGCCGACTCGTCTCCGTCCTCCCCTTCGTGCTTCTCGGCAGTGCTTGCGGTGTCGACATGGATGCCGACACCCAGGACGGCCTGGGAGAGCAGGACAGCAGCCTGGTTTCCAAGGTCGATGACGGGCAGGGCCTGCGGCAGCTCAAGGCGCAGCGTCCCGAGTTCCTCCTGGACGCGGGGGAGCTGTCGCCCAAGCGCGCGCTGATCGACTCGCGCGGCCTGAAGCACGAGCGCCTGTCGCAGACCTTCAAGGGCGTGCCGGTGTTTGGCGCCCAGGCCATCGTCCACCTCAAGGGGGATGGCTCCATCGCGTCCGTGACCGACCGGCTCGCGCGCGGCCTCAAGGTCGACACGACTCCGCGGCTGCGCGCGGACGAGGCCACGCAGCGGGCGGTGGGCCACGTGGGCGGCCCGAGCCTGCTGGGCGCCGCGCCGAAGGCGGACCTGCAGATCCTCCCCGACAGCAAGGGGGCCCGGCTCACCTGGCGGGTGCAGCTCGAGACGGTCACGGCCAAGGGCGAGCCCTCGATGCCCAACCTCTTCATCGACGCGCACACGGGCGAGCTCGTCCAGCAGTTCGACAACCTGAAGACGGCGCGCAACCGCAAGACCTACACCGCGGGCACCCGCACGACGCTGCCCGGCACGCTGGTGCGCTCGGAGGGACAGGGGCCCTCGGGTGACGCGGTGCTGGACATGGCCCACGACAACGCGGGCATCACCTACGACTTCTACTTCAGCAAGTTCGGGCGTGACAGCTACAACGGCGCCGGCGCCACCCTCTCCTCGACCGTCCACTACAGCAAGAACTACGTGAACGCGTACTGGGACGGCACGCAGATGGTCTACGGAGACGGCGACGGCGTGGATTCCTCGCCGCTGACGGTGCTCGACGTGGTGGGCCACGAGCTCACCCACGCCGTCACCGACACCTCCTCGGACCTCATCTACTCGAACGAGTCGGGCGCCCTCAACGAGGCCATGTCCGACGTCTTCGGCGCCGCCATCGAGGCGTACCGGGACGGCGCCGTCAGCGCCAACACGTGGAAGATTGGCGAGGAGTGCTGGACCCCGGCCACCCCGGGCGATGCGCTGCGCTACATGAACGATCCGGCGATCGCGGGGGACTACGACTACTACCCGACGCGCTACACGGGCACCTCGGACAACGGCGGCGTGCACTGGAACTCGGGCATCGCCAACCTGGCCTTCCACCTGATGGTCTCCGGCGGCACCCACCCGCGTGGCAAGACGAGCAACGTGGTGCCGGCGATCGATCCGGCCGACGCCTCCAACAGCCTGCAGAAGGGCGCGGCCATCTTCTACCGCGCCAACACGGTGTACCTGACCCCGAGCAGCACCTTCGCCGACGCGCGCACCGCCACCGCGCAGGCCGCCGCCGACCTCTACGGCGCGGGCTCGAGCGCCGTCACCTCGGTGAACGAGGCCTGGAGCGCGGTGGGCGTGGCGCCCGCTCCGGTGTGGACGGCGTTCTCCACCCAGACGAACCTCTCCGGTGCCCGGAGCAGCTCGGCGAACTACAGCTTCGTCACGCCCGTCGGCGCGACCGCCATCAAGTTCGAGATGTCCGGCGGCTCGGGTGATGCCGACCTGTACGTGAAGTTCGGCAGCGCGCCCACCACGACGAGCTACGATTGCCGTCCGTACGCCTCGGGCAACAGCGAGTCCTGCTCCTTCAACCCGGCCAGGCAGGGCACGTACTACGTCCTGATCCGCGGCTACTCGGCCTACTCCGGCGTGACCCTCAAGGCGAGCTCCGCGCAGTAGGTCCGGACACTCCGCCGCATCCCTTCCGGCGCGGTCGCCACTCCTGGCGGCCGCGCCGGTCGTCTTTGGGGCCTCCCGTGCGAGGGGGTAACTTGAATCCCGACAACGCCATCATGAGCGGGGCCCGCGAGGGAACTCCCGCCGGAGGACACACGGGATGACACGCACGGCGATGAAGCAGTCTTCCGAGCAGCCGGGCTGGCGCGGGGCCTTCCGCGACCTGACGAAGGACCAGGGCTTCCAGCCGCTCCGGATCGAGGGAAAGCTGCCGGAGGATCTGCGGGGCACGCTGAGGCGGGTGGGACCGATGACCTTCGGCGTGGGGACGGAGCGCTACGGGCATTGGTTCGACGGGGATGGAGGGGTGATGGCGGTGCGCTTCGACGGGAGCGGCGCGCGAGGGGCGGCGCGGGTGATCGACACCCCGGGCCTGCGCGCCGGGCGCGAGGCGGGGAGGATCCTCGGCAGCAGCTATGGCACGGGGTCCTCGCCGTGGCGCAGGCTGCGGCATTTCGGGACGAAGAGGAACGCGGCGAACACCTCGGTGCTGGAGTGGAACGGGCGGATCTTCGCGCTGTACGAGGGGGGCCTGCCCACGGAGCTTTCCCCGGAGGACTCGCGCTGGCTGGGCGAGACGGACCTGGGCGTCATCCTGACGAACTTCTCCGCGCACCCGCACCGGGTGCCGGGGCGCGAGGCGTCGTACAACTTCGGCATGCGCTACGGGCGCGTCACCACGCTGGAGCTGTACGAGCTGCCGGACCGGGGGGCCGCGCGCCACCTGGGCCAGGTGCCCCTGCCCGGGCCGACGATGATCCATGACTTCATCGCCACCGAGCGGCACCTCGTCTTCTTCGTGACGCCACTGCGGCTCAACGTCTTCAAGATGTTGCTGGGGGTGGGGTACTACTCGAAGAACCTGGAGTGGCGGCCGGAGCTGGGGACGCAGGTGCTGGTGGTGCCCCTCGATGACCTGGCCCACCCGGTGCGCATCGAGACGGAGCCGCTCTTCACGTGGCACTTCGCCAATGCGTACGAGCGCGCGGGGTGCCTGGTGGTGGACTACGTGCGCTACCCGGACTTCGGCACCAACACGTGGCTGCGCGAGGTGACGCACGGCGTGCCCACGACGCCCTCCCAGGGCCGGCTGCACCGGGCGACGCTGGACTTGAAGGCACGCACCTTCCGCACCGAGGAGCGCCTGGCCCTGTCCTCCGAGTTCCCCCGGGTGGCGCCGCGGGTGGAGACGCGGGAGCACCGCTACCTCTACCTGTCCGTGCACTCGGGGCCGGCGGCGCAGCACGGCCCGCACGACGCGGTGGCGAAGGTGGACATGACGACGGGGCGCGAGGAGCGCTTCGCGCTGGGCGGCGAGCCGTACCCCACCGAGCCGGTGTTCGTGCCGCGAGCGGGTGCCACCGAGGAGGATGACGGCTACGTGCTGACGCAGGTGTACGACGTGCCGAGTGGTCTGACACACGTGGCGGTGCTGGACGCGCGGCACCCCGGCGCGGAGCCGCTGGCCCGGGCGTGGTTCGAGCACGCCATTCCCACCACCTTCCACGGCGGCTTCACCCCGGCTCCCCCGTCCAGCGGCCCGTAGCCCGGGGCTCTCTGGGGAGGGGGCGGGGTCAGGATCTACTGGACATGTCCTGAGTCAGGACGGTGCGGGTGAAGGCTGGTTTCTCCCGCGCTTCCAGGGGGTTGGCGCATCGGATGTAAAGGTTCCATACAGAGGCGGGGGCCGACTGAGACATCCATGCACCAGGGGATGTGCTCGCACCATCAAGGATTAGATGAGCTTTCGGCTCTTTAGCAAATGGCATGGATTCTGCTCGAACCCGGGAACGGCCGCGGTGGCATCCCCGTCACCGGCCAGCAGGAGGTTTGCCCTTGGTTCGTCATCGGATTCTGACCGCGCTTCTCGCCTTGCCCCTCGCGGCGTGCGGAGTGGAGGGAACGAACGCGGCGCCGGAGAGCACCGACGAGATTGGCACCCTGTCTTCGGCCGACGTGAAGTCCGCGCTGAGCGCCATCCCTGGCGTCCAGGTCGTCGGCAAGCACGAGGACGGAGTGATTCCCTTCTACGTCCGGGGTGACTTCGGCTCCACGGGCCAATCCCCGCGGGGGCTCGCGGCCGGTGACGTGCGCGCCCAGATGGGCGACGCGCTCAACCGCATCGCCCCCATCTTCCGCTTGCAGGCGGCGGACCTGGTGGTGCGGCGCACCCGCGTGGACGCCCAGGGCCACACGCACGTGCGCTATGCGCAGACGAAGAACGGCCTGCCGGTGGTGGGCGAGGAGCTCGTCGTGCACGTGGACCCCGAGGGCCACGTCTACGCGGTCAACGGCACGGCGCGCGATGGCGAGAACGTTCCGGCCGTGGCGCGCGTCTCCCGCGAGGCGGCCACCCAGTCCGCCCTGCGCCACACCGAGGGCACCGGGCTGCGCGCCGGGAGCGCCCGGCTGGTCTACTACCGCCCCGCGGGCAGCCGACTCCAGCTGGCCTATGAGGTGGTGGTGACGGGCGAGGGCGCCCTGCTGCCGGTGCGGGACCACGTCTTCGTGAGCGCGCGCGATGGCTCCATCCTGGGCCGCACCACGGACATCCACACCGCGCTCAACCGCAAGGTGTACTCGGCCAACAACACCAGCAGCACTCCGGGCACGCTCAAGCGCTCCGAGGGCCAGGCCGCCACCGGCGACACCCACGTCGACGTCAACTACGACAAGCTGGGCGCCACCTACAATTGCTACAAGAACAACTTCGGCCGCGACTCGCTCGACAACGCGGGCGCCACCCTCATCAGCACCGTGCACTACGGCAGCAGCTACGTGAACGCCTACTGGGACGGTACCCAGATGGTGTACGGCGACGGCAATGGCACGGACTCGACCATGCTCGGTCTGTCCGCGGACGTGACCACGCACGAGCTCACCCACGCGGTGACCGAGCACGAGTCCAACCTCACCTACTCGGGCGAGTCCGGCGGCCTCAACGAGGCGATGAGCGACATCTTCGGCGCCTACTGCGAGAGCTACGCCTCGGGCACCTGGGCCACCACGAACGAGGTGTTCATGGTGGGCGACGACATCTGGACCCCGGCCACCCCGGGCGACGCCCTGCGCTACATGTATGACCCGGCCAAGGACGGCGTCTCGCTGGACTACTGGAGCAGCAGCGCGGGCAGCAAGGACGTGCACTACAGCTCGGGCATCGCCAACCTGGCCTTCACGCTGCTCTCCAAGGGCGGCACGCACCCGCGTGGCAAGTCCACCACGGTGGTCCCCGCCATCGGCGTGGAGAAGGCCGGCGCCATCTTCTACAAGGCCAACGCGGACTTGATGACGCCCAGCACCACCTTCGCCCAGGCGAAGACGTACACCGAGCAGGCCGCCACGGCGCTCGGCTACGACACGGCCACCGTGGAGGCCGTGACGGCGACCTGGACGGCCGTGGGCGTGGGCATCCCCCCGCCGCCCCCCTGCACGACGCAGGTGGCGCTCTCCAACGGCGTGGCGGTGACGAACATCTCCGCCAGCGAGGGCGTCTGGAGCTGCATCTACACGCTGGCCGTTCCCACCGGCTCGACCAGCCTGACGTTCGACCTGAGCGGTGGCACGGGTGACGGCGACATGTACGTGAAGTTCGGCGCCGAGCCGTCCAGCACCGTGTACGACTGCCGTCCGTACAAGGGGGGCAACACGGAGACCTGCACCATCTCCAACCCGCAGGCGGGCACCTGGTACGTGAAGATCTACGGCTACTCCGCCGCCTCGGGCATGAGCCTCAAGGGCACGTACTCCACGGGCTCCGGCGGGGATGGCAGCGTGTTGACCAACGGCGTGGAGACGGCCTCGTACTCGGGCTCCTCGGGCGCGTGGAAGTGCTTCACGTTGAGCGTGCCGAGCGGGAAGACCTCGGTCGTCTTCACCCAGACGGGCAAGACGGGCACCACGGGTGACGCGGACCTGTACGTGAGGCAGGGCTCGCAGCCCACCACCAGCTCCTACGCCTGCCGCCCGTACAAGAGCGGCAACAGCGAGAGCTGCACCATCAGCAGCCCGGCCGCGGGGACCTGGTACGCGTGCTCGTATGGCTACAGCGCCTACACCAACGTGACGATGAAGGGCACCTACTAGCCCTCCGGCACGCGCCGTGACATCGGGACGCCCGGGAGCCCCATGGCCCTCGGGCGTCGTCTTTTTCAGGTGTTGGAGAACAGGGGCCCGTGGGGGCGCAGCGGCAGCCGGATGCAGAAGGCCGTGCCCTTGGGGTGGTTGTCCTCCACCCAGATCCATCCCCCATGGGCCTGCACGGCGCGGCGGCAGAAGGCGAGCGCGAGCCGGTTGCCGCCCTCGGAGCGCCCCGAGGTGGGGGTGTTCTCGTCGGGCAGGTGGGGCTCGAAGAGGTGAGCGCGCGCGGAGGGGGTGATGCCGGGCCCCTCGTCGCGCACCCGCAGCTCCAGCAGGCCGGGCTCGGGGTTGGAGGCCTCGAGCGTGATCCTGCTGCTGCCCAGCGCCGTGTACTGGAAGGCGTTGTCCAGCAGGTTGGCGAGGGTGCGGCGCAGCAGCTCGCGGTCCGCGGTGAGCAGCGGCTCCACCAGCTTCACGCACTGGATGAAGCGGCGCGGGGAGCTCACCAGCCGTTGCTGGAAGTCCCGCGCCACCTCGGACAGCAGCAGGTGGGCGTCGAAGGGAGCCGCGGCGAAGGGGATGGCGGACTCGTCGCCGCTCGTGTCCAGCAGGTTGGACACGGTGCGCTGCAGACTGTCCGCCGCGTCGCGGATGTCGCGCGTGCTGCGCTGCAGCTCCTCGGGCAGGTGCGGGCGGTAGAGCGTGAAGGTGGCGTTGGTGAGGATGCTGGACAGGGGCGCCTTGAAGTCACGCATCACCCGCTGGAGCAGCCCGTCCTTCTGGCGCTGCAGGCTGGCCAGCGTGTCGCGCTGCGAGCGCAGCTCCTCCTCGCGCCGCTCCAGCTCGCGCACCCGCAGCCGCAGCTGCAACTGGGCCTCCACCTGGCGGCCGATCGCCGCCAGCATCTCCGCCTGCTCCACGGTGAGCTGGCGCGGCCGTTGGTCGATGACACACAGGGTGCCGATGTTGTGCCCCCCCACGCTCTTGATGGGGACGCCCGCGTAGAAGCGCAGATGGAGCTCCCCGGTGACGAGCGGGTTGTCATGGAAGCGCTCGTCCTGGCGCGCGTCCTCCACCACGAAGGGCCGCTCGTCCAGGAGGGCATGGGCGCAGAAGGCGATGTCGCGCGGGGTCTCCTGGGCCTCCAGTCCGACGCGGGACTTGAACCATTGCCGGGAGTGGTCCACCAGGGACACGAGCGCGATGGGCATTCCGCACATCCGCGAGGCCAGACGCGTGAGATCGTCGAAGCCAGCCTCCGGCAGGGTGTCGAGGATCTCGAGGGCATCCAGTGCCGCGAGGCGTGCTTCCTCCTGCGGGTGGGGCGGGGCAACCTTCATCTGGCTCCAACGATGCCCGACCTCATGCGGGCTGCCCAGGGGGATCTGCCCGGGGCCCGCCTGTCTGGCCGGGTGCCTTCCCAGGTATGTAGTAGAGTCTGGCGCTTCAAGGAGGACGCACCAGGTGTTCAACGGTCTTCGGTGGTTGGAATCGTTGCTCGAGCGCGCGGGGCTCGGAGGCGTGGTGGCGGAGGCGTACGGGGCGCTGCGCGGCCGCGCCCCGTGCAAGCCGTCCGGTGCGTCCCGTCCCTGGCCGGAGGACGTTCCCCGGGTCGCTCCGCGTCAGGACGTGCCCGCGCCCGTGGCACCGGCCGGGACGCCGCTCGTGCCACCGCCGGCCCCGCGACGTCCGGAACCGCTGGCGGCGCGGCCGGAGGAGGAGCGCCCGCGCGAGGTGTCCCCGGCCACATCGCCCAGGGCTCCGCGCGAGAAGAAGGCCGCCGCGCCGAAGAAGAAGGCCACCACCACGCGCACACCGGCGTCCGAGCGGAACAAGAAGGCCGCGCGCGGGCAGCGGGCTGGCGCGGCGCGAGCACCGGCCGCCGAGTCGGAGGACGTCGTGGGCGCTCTGGTGGATGCGCTCCGGGCTCATCCCAGGCAAGAGGAGCTGGTGGCCGCCGGGCGGCGGAAGGACCAGCTCCTGCGCTCGCTCATTCCGCTCTACCTCGCCCGCGCCCCGCAACTGGAGGTGACGTCGGGGACCACCTCGCGCTTCTGGGGGGAGCTCGGCGTGGCGTACGCCGCCCCGAACGCGGCCAAGGCGCTGCGCCTGAACGCCGGCTTCACCCAGGACACCCCCAAGGGCAAGGCGCTCACGCCCAAGGGCGTCAAGTACGTCGAGTCGGCGCTGACCCAGCTGCGCTCCTCGGGGGCCTGAGCCGCGCGTCGGGGGCCCGTCCCGCTCGTCTGTCAGCTCCAGGACTCCAGGGAGGGGTTGGCGCGACCCCTGTCCGGGGTGTATCCAGCGAGTGTTGCCGGGTTCAAGGAACTGCGCGCGGCGGGCATACGGTCCTGGCGTTATCCTGATATGACCGTCCTCCATCGGGGAGCGTGTATCCGAGGGCGCTCCCTCCTGGCTGGCGAGCGGGCATCCGAACGCATTCTCGCTCGCGGGGGGCCTCACATCGTTCCCCGGACCCTGTCGTCCTGTAGGGGCCTGTCCCATCTTCATGGGGACCGGCTTGAAACCCTTTTCGGAGGTAAGTCACATCATTCGCGACCAGAGAAGCAGCCGCGGCGGTAGCCGCGATCAGAGAACCAATCGCCGTATCCGCGCCCGGGAAGTCCGGGTGGTGGGCTCCGATGGTGGGCAGCTCGGCGTCATGCCGCTCGAGGCTGCCCTGGATCGGGCCCGCTCCGAGGGACTCGACCTGGTCGAGATCAGCCCCATGGCCGTTCCACCGGTCTGTAAGATCATGGACTACGGCAAGTTCAAGTACGAGGAGAAGAAGCGGGCCTCGGAAGCCAAGAAGAAGCAGGTCGTCGTCCACCTCAAGGAAATCAAGCTCCGCCCGAAGACGGAGGAGCATGACTACGAGTTCAAGGTCCGCAACGTGCGGCGCTTCCTCGAGGATGGAGACAAGGCGAAGGTGGTCATCCAGTTCCGGGGCCGTGAAATCACCCACAAGGAGCAGGGCACCACCATCCTTCAGGACGTGATCCAGGACCTGAAGGAAGTGGCGGTCGTCGAGCAGGCCCCCCGCATGGAAGGGCGCCTGATGTTCATGATCCTCGCGCCCAACCCCAAGGTGGCCCAGCGTGCTCGCGAGCTGGCGAGGCAGGCCGCGGCCAGCCCCAGCCCCAAGAAGCCGGCGAGCGAGACCAAGCCCGCCGCTGCCTCCTCCTCCGCCCCCACGGCGGGCGAGCAGGACGCACAGACCGCCGCTCCCTGAGGGACGAGTTCCTCCCGGAGTGTGAGCCGGAAGCCGCTGGACTCCCAGTCGCTTCCGGCGTCTCTCCGAGTAGGGGCTCCACGGAGGTGCAGGAAGCTTCTCCGCCCGGGTCCTCCCTCCAGTAAAAGGAGGGCCATGCTCACCATTTTCGACTGTGACGGCGTGTTGATCGACTCGGAAGTCCTGGCGTCGGGGGTCTACGCCGAGATGATGCGCGAGCTGGGCCTCGTCATCTCCCATGAGGAGGCCATCCACCGCTTCACCGGGCTGACCCACGCACAGCTCGAGATCCTGATCCACCAGGAGCTCGGGCGGCCCCTGCCCGTGGACTTCCGTCAGCGCGCGACGCTCAAGATCGATCAAAGGTTGGAGAGCGTGAAGCCCATCGCGGGCGTGCACGCGATGCTCGACCGGCTCCAGGGCCCGCGCTGCGTCTGCTCGAACTCGAGCACCGAGCGGCTGAAGATCAGCATGGGCGCGACGGCTCTCTGGGAGCGCTTCCAACCCCACATCTTCTCGGCCCCCGAGGTGGGCCGCTCCAAGCCCGCGCCCGACGTCTTCCTGCACGCGGCCCGGATGTTCGGTGTGGAGCCGCGCGACGCGCTCGTCATCGAGGACTCCTCGCACGGCATCGAGGGGGCCGTCGCGGCGGGCATGCGGGTGATCGGCTTCACGGGAGGCGGCCATACCTGGCCCGGTCATGCACAGGCCCTGCGGGAGGCGGGGGCCGTGAGGGTGGTGTCCCGCCTCGAGGAGGTGGGACTGGCCATCGAGGCGCTCGCGGCCTGAGCGACTCCGTCAGCGGGGCTCCTGCTGGTGGAGCCACGCGGTCGCGGCGGTGAGATCGTCGAACAGCACCGCCGTGCCCGGCTCCGCGTACTCGACGGTGGTGGTGGCGGAGAGCTGGCTGAGGCGGGAAGGGGACTGCACCCACGCGAAGTGGCGCATTCCGGCCGCGCGCATCCGGGGGAACCAGTGGGTCGCCACCCAGTGCGCGGCCCCCACCCAGATGCCCGTCACGTGCGAGTTGTCGTTCAGGACCTTGCTCAGCCGCAGCTTCTCCAACTGGCGGAGCATCTCCTCACAGCCGGCCTTCACCATGTCCACGGACTGATAGCCCTTCCAGTCGGAGTGGAGCCAGCCCCCCACTTCGTCTTCGTCGTGGTGGATGTCGATGTGCTCGCTCGCATACAGCAACCGTCGACTCACGGGAGCCCTCCTCCTCACCGAGATGGGGAACCCCAGGCTCCAAGTCAACCCCACCCGGGCCACGGTCGCCGGAAGTGTTCGTCTTCCACCAGGCAGGACAGGCTGGGATTGCACGCCACCTGCTCAGGGCCGCTCGTCGCCGAAGAGCGCGAGGCTGAGCGACAGATCCTGATGCACGTTGCCGAGTCCCGGCACGTGGCCCTGCTCGCCGAAGGTGCACAGGCCGAGCATGGGCACCCCGGGAAGCAGTCGCGTGAACGTGCGCAGTCCTTCATCGATGCGGGGCCCCAGGGCACCCGCGCACCCGGCGCAGAAGATGAGCGAGGCCCCCTTCACCTCACGCGCCGTCAGTCCCGCCCGCGCCAGCGTCATGTCGATGAGGTGGGCCATCTCGTTCACCAACCCCTCGGGCGTGCCGGTCATCAAGCACACCTCGTCCCGGGGCTCGATGTTGGCGAAGATGTCCACCGAGCCCCGGTCCGCGTGGAGATGGGCCGGGTGCACCGTGATGTAGTGCTCCCCCTGGCCGAACTCCCGACGCACGGCGATGGGCCGGAGCGCCGTCTGCGCGAGGATGTTGCCGCCCGAGCGCAGTTGCTCGTCGATGGCCCCCTCCATCCAACGCCCCAGCACCTGGGCGGCGGGCTGATCATCCAGCGTCAGCAGCGTCCGGCCCTCGGAGCCCGTGGCCCGCGCGCGCGTGCCCGTGGGGGTGTAGGGCACCGACAGCGCCGTGCCACACCGCACCTCGCCGAAGAGCCCCAGCAGCGACACGCCCGAGCGCACCGGCCCCTCGTGGGTGAACACACTCCACTGTCCCGCGATGGCGTGATCCGCGGCGCTGCCTCCGGAACAGGGCACGTCCGGACAGACACTCGCGATGCCCGTCAGCATCGCCTCCTCCTGCCCCGGCGAGGCATTGAAGAGGATCATCCTCGGCTGACGGCCTCCGGCCTGGCGCACCAGCGCGCGCGCCGCGGCCTCGCCCGCCCGGCGCCCCTCCTCGTCCTGGGACGAGGCCACGAAGGCCATTCCCGGTGGGCCGCCGAACAGCATCACCGCCAGTGCCCCATGGCCCTCGTTCTGGACGCCCTCCGGCGTGAGCACCCCGAGCGACGTGGTCACCCCGTGCAGCGCGACTTCGGGCAGGAGCTCCCGGAAGGTGGCATGGACGTCCGCCGCCTCGTGGTCCACCGTCGCGGTGAGGTAGGCCGCCTGGATGGGCGCGCCGCCCAGCCCCGCCCGGGCCCGCTCCACCGCGCCACGCACCGCCTGCTTCGTGTCCTGGTCCTGACCCACTCCCACTCCAATCGACACCGTCATCGGTCGTTCTCCAGCAGGGTTTGAAGTTCTCGCAGCTCCTCGGGCGACAGGACCCGGACCAGCGCCTGCTCCAGCCGTCTCAACGCGTCCGGAGGGTCCGGCTCATCCGGTGGAATCGCGCGCACGTTCACCCCACTCATCATGATGAGGCGCGCGACGCCGAAGCCGAGCTTGCGCTTCTCGACATAGGCGGTGATGCGGCTGATGCGATTGGCCATGGGGACCCCGCGTCCTGGAGCGAGCCGGGAGTCAGCATCCCACCAGGGATGGGCGAGGCGTCATGGGTTTTTCCCCAGGCGCTCACCGTCGGGCGGGAACGCTTCAGCAGGTGCTGGGGAGGATTGAATGAATCTGTATTTTTCAATACCCGCAGTAGGGGAGGGTCACTCCTCGGGTGTCTGCTTTCGCGAGAGAGGCCTCGGCGGCGGAGCGGGGCGGCAGGCGAGCGCCTCGCCTTCGCGGGCCTGGCACGTGCCCTCGAGTGCGCGGGTCTGGTGGCTGAGCTCGCAGGCCGCTCCAGGGCTCTTGGTGGCGCAGGACTGCACCGCTTCGAGATCCGGCCCGGGCCGGCTGGCGGGCAGTGCGAGAACCGACGCGGAGAGCAGGGCCGTCACCACGGTCAGCGTTGCCTGGATGCGGGATGATGGGCGCACGGGCTCCTCCGGGGGGGTGAGGATGCGACGTACGCCAGTTTGCGCGCCGAATGTTTCGGTTTCATTTCGGCCGCGCTGGGGTGCCGTTTTTCGCGGCGGGTGGCGCGTCAGCGGTACACGGGCGAGGCCTCATGCGTACGCCCCCCGCGCTCGCGCTCCCAGCGCTCCCGCTCGGCGCGCTCCCGGGCTTCCCGCTCCCGGCGCTCGCGCTCGGCACGCTCCCGGGCTTCCCGTTCCCGGCGTTCACGCTCCTCCCGCTCGCGGCGCTCACGCTCGCGACGCTCCCGCTCCTCCCGCTCACGGCGCTCTCGCTCGGCACGCTCGCGACGCTCCCGCTCCTCCCGCTCACGGCGCTCGCGCTCCTCACGTTCGCGGCGCTCGCGCTCCCTGCGCTCCCGCTCGGCGCGTTCGCGGGATGACTCGCGCTCCGGGCCACTCCGGCCATGCACGGTGCCGGGATTGCCGTTGGGCGGGCCGTCGTTCCGCGACAAGGCCAGGGCCGGGGTGCTCGAATACAGAGCGAAGGCAACGGACATCCACGTGAACATGCGCTTCATGGCGGTGCTCCTTCATCCAACGCTTCGGTGCGCGGAGCCCATCTCGAACTTCTCGGGGGGCTGCTCGCGTCCCGTTGTGCATGAATGGACCGCTGGAGGTGGCCGCGTATTTACCGCTCCGGGGGCGGAGTTTGATTTCGAAGTATTACTCCGCCGGGAAGGACTCTGCCCTCCCAGGCGAACTCCCACGCTCAGAACCGAATGCCCACGGGATGCTGGTTGCCGATGACGTCGTCACACACGCCGTCACAGAGCTCATTCGGATTGAATGGACGCGAGGACGTGGCCCAGACGATGCTTCCCACGGCGACGGCGGCCACGACGCCCACTCCGGCCCAGAAGTACCAGCGCTGGGTGAGTGCCCGGGGCCCGCCGGGCTGGGCCTGGACCGAGAGTGGAGACGCCTTGGGGTCCTGCATGTTGGGCGTGAGCGAGGGGGCCAGCGGGGCATCGGCGCGTGCCTTGCTCGCGGTCGCCAGCTCCTCCGTGACCTTCGTCTTCGTGGCCTCGAAGAGCTTCGCGACCTTGGGCGCGACCCGGATGGGCAGTTGCGCGGTGGACCGCGTGCGCAGCGCGGACTCGAAGATCTGACCGCCCTGCTCCAGCTTGCCCATCTCGCACACGATGATGCCCTCGTAGAGCTGGAGCGTGACCTGCTCGTCCTCCGTGAGCGTCCCCTTGCGGGCGCGTTGGATCTGCTCGAGCGCCTGCTCGTATTCGAGGTCTTCGTACAGCCGGTTGACCTCGGCGATCGGGCTCTGGACGGTGGTTGCTTTCGCGGGCGCCTTCGGGGCCGCCGCGTGGACGGAGAAGGGGAACATCAGGGTCAATGCCAGCACCCCAACGCGCAGAACCGTGGATTGATCGAAGTGGCCCTTCACGTGACGGTGCCCCCTGGTGCGAGTTCAAGCCGGATGCGTCCGGGTGGAGGAGCGGAGCTACACCAGGGCCCTCGCGGCGCGCAACATCCGCTTCGCCGTGTGTTGGACATCCGCTGCCGCGCTGGGGTTCGTGGGCTCATCTTCCGCCGACGAGGTACGTGCGCGCCCGATAGTCTCGCGGCATGCGTCGAGTCTGGATGTTGGGTCTGCTCTGGATGTGCGTTGCATGCAGCGAGAAGGGACCTCCCGAGGGAGCCGTGCGGCTCACGGTGAATTACGGCTCCTATCGGCCCGCGTGCCTGCGCGTGGTGGCCAGGGACGCCCAGGGGCATGAGGTTGGGACGAACCTCCTCCAGAGCGAGTTCAAGGAGCCGGAAGCGAGGCGGGTCCAGGTCGCGGTGCTGCGCCAGCCCGAGTGGAGCCGGGAATTGACGCTGGAGGTATCCTCCTTCGCTGGCTCCACGGGGGAGGCGTGCTCCGGCACGCTGGTGGAGACGCACTCCACTCCGTCGCCCATCCTGGTGCCCCAGCGGGACTTCGCCTCCTTCGAGGTGACGCTGCGGGCGAAGGACGACGACGGGGATACCTTCATCGCGCGGGAAGAGGGCGTGGCGGGGACGGACTGTGACGACGGGCGCGGCGAGGTGTACCCGGGTGCCGCTGAACGGTGCAGTGTCGCGGTGGACTACGACTGCGACGGCTTCAAGGGCTGTCAGGACTCCAAGTGCCAACAGAGGGAGTGTGACGATGGCAATGCCTGCACCACGGGCGATATGTGCAACGGCTCGGGAGTTTGTCAGGGCACCCAGACTTCGTGCACGCCCTCCAGCATTTGCTTCCGCGCGATCGGCTGTGCGGCGCAGGGCACTTGCATCGAGGAGCCGGAGCCCAGCAAGGTGAACGCCACGTGCGCGCTCGCGGATGGAACCGCGAATGGGGTGTGCCGAGCCACCGACGGCAAGTGCAGCCGCTTCCCCTATGTGCCGAGCAACTTCGATCCGGATGTCATCCCCACGGCGGGCATCATTCCCCTGAACATCACGTGTGATGTGACCTTCGACTCGACGACGCTGAGCTGGACTCCGGCGACCTGTGTCAGCAATCCGCCCACGCCCATCGAGTTGACTCAAGGCAATGGCATGGTGCTGTTCGCCTTGTCGAACCTGAATCTGGTCGGGAATCTGCGGCTCGTGGGCAACCGTCCCGTCATCCTCGCCGTCTACGGAGACGCCACGCTGAATTACGGCATCTTCGCCAATGGCCAGGGCACGGTGCCCGGCACGGGCGGCAGTTTGGAGTCGGTCTGCACGGATCGACGTGGCAGGGGCGGGGCGTCCAGTAATTCGGTAGGCGGAGGTGGCGGAGGCGCTGGAGGAGGCTCCGGCGGTGCCGCGGGAGGCAATGGGACAGTCTCCGGCTCGACGCGTGGCGATGGCGGGAGCGTGGGGGGAAATGTCTTCGTTCCCCTGGTGGGAGGTTGTCCGGGAGGGGGCGGAGGCGGGGACAGCGTGGGCGGAGCGGGCGGAGCGGGCGGAGGCGCGGTGCAGATTTCCGTGGCAGGCACCCTGACGGTCACCAAGCAGCTCTCCGCCAGCGGAGGTGGCGGGCGAGGTGGGCAGACCACCGCCGAAGGTGCGGTGGGCGGCGGAGGGGGAGGAGGAAGTGGAGGGCAGGTCCTGCTCGAGGCCCATCAGTTGAATCTGAACGCTTCTTCCCAACTGACCGCGAATGGCGGAGGTGGTGGTGAGGGAGGCCTCTTTCGCGCCAGCAGCCTCCGTCCCGGTGGCAATGCGGGTGAAGACGGTTCCACGTCGTCCGCCAGCCAGGCCAATGGTGGAAGTAACAGCTCCACTCCGGGCGGGGATGGAGGCAAGGGTGGCACCCAGGGGTTGCCTGGTACTGGAGGCAATGGTGTTCTGGGGGCGGCCGATGACAAGGCAGGTGGGGGTGGTGGCGGAGGAGCCGCGGGTCACATCCGGCTGAGGTCCGTGAAGCGCTGCACCATCAACGCCTCCACCGTCATCAGCCCGCCGACCAACAGTCAGTGCCCGCTGTAGTTCGTCTCCGCGCGTGTGCCCGCGTCACTGGCTGTCCAGTTCGTGAGGCGAGCCACTCCGAGCGGGGTGGCTCGACCTGCCGTGTTTCCGTCATCGGACCCATCTCCCGCTGACCATGTTCGCTCAGGCCCGGTAATCTCGCGGCATGCGTCGACTCTGGATATTGGGACTGCTCTTGACGTCCGTAGCGTGCAGCGAGAAGGGACCCCCCGAGGGGGCCGTGCGGGTCACGGTGAAGTACGGCTCCTACCGGCCGGCGTGTCTACGCGTGGTGGCCAGGGACTCCCAGGGGCATGTGGAGCAGACGGACATCCTCCAGGACCAGTTCAAGGATCCGGAGGCGAGGCAGGTCCTCGTCGCGGTGTTCCGTAAAGCCGAGTGGGAACGGCAACTCTCGCTGGAGGTGTCCTCCTTCGATGGCTCCACGGACGCGGAGTGCTCCGGCACCTTGATTGAGACGTACTCCACCCCCGAGCCCATCCAGGTCCCCTTGGGTGATATCCGCCCCTTCGAGGCGGTGCTGCGGGCGAAGGACGAGGACGGAGACACCTTCATCGCGCGGGAAGAGGGCGTGGCGGGGACGGACTGCAATGACGGGGACAACGAGGTGCACCCGGGCGCCGCCGAGCGGTGCAGTGCCTCGGTGGACTCCGACTGCAACGGCTTGTCCGGCTGCCAGGACTCCAGGTGCCAGCAGGCTTCGTGCGACGATGGCAACGCCTGCACCACTCAGGATGTGTGTACCGGAGCGAGTGTTTGTCAGGGCATCAAGGACTCGTGCGCTCCCTCCAGCATCTGTTTCCGCGTGACGGGAGGAGACTGCGCGGCGCTCGGCAATTGCACCGAGGCGCCGGATCCGTCCAAGGTGAATGCCGCGTGCACTCTGGGCGGCCAGTCCGGGGTATGCCGTGCCGCTGATGGCAAGTGCAGCCGCTTCCCCTACATTCCGAGCAACTTCGATCCGGATGCCATTCCCACGGAGAGCATCCTGCCGCTGACCACGAAGTGTAATGTCACCTTCGATTCGACGACGCTGAGTTGGAGTGACGGGAACTGCGTCAGCAATCCACCTACCCCCATCGAGTTGCCTCAAGGCAATGGCATGGTGTTGTTCGCCTTGTCGAAGCTGGAACTGAGTGCAGAACTCCGGCTCGTGGGTAACCGTCCCGTCATCTTCGCGGTCTACGGAGACGCCACGCTGAACAGCTACATCCTCGCCAATGCCCAGGGCACGGTGCCCGGCGCGGGCGGCAGTTTGGAGTCGGCCTGCGAGGATAGACGTGGCAAGGGCGGGCTGTTCAGCAGTGACCTGGTGGGAGGCGGTGGCGGAGGCGCTGGCGGAGGCACCGTGGGTGGGGCGGGAGGCAATGGGACGGGTTCTGGTGCGACGCGTGGCGATGGAGGGCTCGCGGGGGGCAATGTCTTTGTCCCCCTCGTGGGTGGCTGTTCGGGAGGGAGCGGAGGAGGGGGCGGAGGAACGGAGGCTCAGGGAGGCGCGGGGGGAGCGGGAGGAGGAGCCGTGCAAGTGTCCGTGTCGGGCACCCTCACGGTCACCAAACAGGTCTCCGCCAGCGCGGGGGGCGGGCGCGGAGGGCAGTTCAGCTCCTCGAGCGGCGGTCAGGCCGGAGGGGGCGGCGGAGGAGGCAGTGGCGGCCAGGTGTTGCTCGAGGCCTACCACTTGAAGCTCGAGAGCGGGAGCCGACTGACCGCGAATGGCGGAGGGGGAGGGGAGGGCGGTGGCTATCACTCCAGCAGCCAGCGCAATGGCAGGGCGGGGGCGGATGGTTCCGTGGATTCGGGGAGCCAGGCCGTTGGCGGAAGTGGTGATTCCCAGGCAGGAGGAGACGGCGGCAACGGAGGTGCTCAGAGCAAGGCGGCTGCTGGTACCGCGGGGTCTGAAGTGGGCGTCGGTGCCAAGGGAGGAGGCGGAGGAGGCGGAGGAGCCGCGGGCCACATCCGGCTGAGGTCCGTGAATCGCTGCACCCTCAACTCCCCCCTCATCAGCCCGGCGACCGATACGCAGTGCCCGCTGTAGCCCATCCCTCGCGGAGTGCCGCCCGTGGGCCATCGTGCCCACGGGCCGCCTCCGTCACCTCGCGCGACGCACGCGGGTGAGCAGGTACAGCACGCCTCCGAGCAGCAGCAGTCCCCCCGCTCGGATCCACGTGGCCGCTCCTTGCCGCGTCAGCAGCACCCCGCAGCAGACGATGGCGAGCACCGGCACCACCGTCCAGGCGCGGAAATGCCCGCCCCCTGCCGGCTCCTTCCGGCGCAGCACGAGCACCGCCACGTTCGTGCTGATGAAGACGAACAGCAACAGCAGCACCACCGTCTCCGCCAGGTCCGCCAACTCCCCCGTCGCCGTCAGCGCCATCGCCACCAGCGTGGTGGCCAGGATCGCCACCCAGGGCGTGCGCCGGCCCGGCAGCACCCTCCCGAGCACCGCCGGCAACAGCCCCTGCTCCGCCATCCCATACGTCAGCCGGCTCGCCATGATCATCGTCAGCAGCCCACCGTTGGCCACCGCGATGAGCGCCACCACCGCGAACAGCCTCGGGGGCACTCCGCCCGCCACCTTGACGACCTCCAGCAGCGGCCCGCTGGACTCCGCCAGCCGCCCCGGCTCCACCGCCACCACCGCCGCCACCGCCACGAGCACGTAGAGCGCTCCCGCCGTGAGCAGCGCGCCGAACAGCGCCCGTGGATAGACGCGCCGCACCTCGCGCACCTCCTCGGCCAGGTTCGCCGAGGTCTCGAAGCCCACGAACGAGTAGAACGCGATCAGCGCCGCTCCCAGCACCGCGCCGCCCACCGATGCTCCCTCGGGCAGCTCCATCACCCGGCCCAGGTCTCCTTCCCCCCGTCCGAGCACCCACGCTCCGAGCAGCACGATGAGCACCAGGCCCGACAGCTCCGTCACCGTCATGACGACGTTGGCACCCAGGGACTCCTTGATGCCACGCGCGTTCAGGGCCGCCACCAGCGCCAGGAAGACGAGAGCCATGGGCAGGGGCGGCACGTCGACGAACGCCCCCAGGTAGTCCCCCGCGAACGCCAGCGACAGGCCCGCGGCGCTCGTCACCCCGGCCGCCAGCATGCAGAAGCCGACCAGGAAGGAGACCACTGGATGGCCAAAGGCCCGCTCCGCGAAGACCGCCGAGCCCCCGGCCTTCGGATACCGCGTCACCAGCTCGGCGTACGAGGCCGCGGTGAGCATCGCCATCCCCAACGCCACCAGCAGCGGCAGCCACACCATGCCGCCCACCCCGTGCGCCAGCTTGCCGATGAGCGCGTAGACGCCCGCGCCCAGCACGTCCCCGAGGATGAACAGGTACAGCAGGGGACCCGTGATGCCCCGCTTCAGCCGGGTGTCGGAACTCGAGGAGTCGGAGGCCGTCATGTGCGGGAGAGTCTGGGCACCATCAGGCTGAGCGGCAACGCGGCCAGGACCACGATCGTGGCCACCAGGTGCACGTCATTGATGCTCGCCACGAACGCGAGCGCTTCCATGCGCTGGGGCGTTTCCATGACTCCCCGCTCCACCAGCCGCGCTCCCTCGAGCCTGCCGAACGTGGACAACAGCGAGGTGAAGATGGCGATCGAGAACGAGCCGAACACGTTGCGCAGCCAGTTGCTCAGCGAGGACGCGTGGCCACTGAGCACCGGGGGAATCTGCTCCATTCCCGCGTTGCTCGCCGGCATGGTGGACAGCGAGATGCCGACGTTGCGCACCAGCATCCACAGCAACACGTAGGTGCTCGAGGTGTCCGTCTCCAGGTGGCTCAAGGCATAGGTGCCCACGCCGATCATCGAGATGCCCGCCACCATGAGCACGCGCGGCCCGAGCACGCCGTACAGGCGGCCCACGAGCGGCATCAGCAGCGCCATGGCCAGGGACGCGGGCAGGAGGATCAACCCCGTGTCGAGCGGCGTCCGCCCTTGAATCCGCTGCAGGAACACCGGCAGGAGGAACACGCCCGCGTACAGGCTGATGGTGATGATGCTGGAGACGATCAGCGTCAGCAGGTAGCGCCGATTGGTGAGCACCCGCAGGTTGAGCAGGGGCGCCTCCACCTTCAGCTCCCGGACGATGAAGACGAGCAGCGACACGCCCCCCAGCACGAACAGGCCCAGGGTCTTCGGGTTGCCCCAGCCCCACGTGCCGCTGTGGCTGAAGGCGATCAGCAGCGCCAGGCTGCTGCTGACGACGGTGATCAGCCCGGGCAGATCGAAGGCGCCGGGCGCGCGCAGCCGGTAGTAGGCCACCTCGCGCTGCGTCAGCACGATCGCCAGCAGGCACAGCGGCACATTGATGAAGAACAACCACCGCCAGCTGCTCAGGGTGATCAACGCTCCTGCCATCGTCGGGCCGAAGGCGGGCGCGAGCATGGCCGACAGGCTCCAGAGGCTGATCGCCAGCGCCTGCTTCTCCCGGGGGAGCACCTGGTAGATGAGCGTCATCGTCACGGGCATGACGAGCCCGCTGAACGCCCCCTGCAGGCACCGGAACGCCACGAGCGACATCGCGTCCCAGGCCCACCCGCACAGCAGTGACGTCACCAGGAAGCCCGCCAGCGCGGCCAGGTACAGCCACTTGAAGCTGAACTTGTCCCCTAGATAGCCGGTGAGCGGCGCCACCGTGCCCATGGCCAGCATGAACCCCGTCAGCGTCCACTGCATCAGGGAGAGCTCGGCACCGAAGTGCCGCTGCATCTCGGGAATGGCGATCGTGATCGAGCTGGAACTCAGCACCGTGATGAACGAGCCGAGGAAGAGCGCGAACATGAACGGCCAGAACCTCACCTCGCGAGGTGCTTCCGCGTTCATGGAGGACCCTCCTTTCGGCGCGCTTCCATCCCATGTTCCCGCTGGCTCGTCCACGACTTCGCTATCCTCGCCCCGGAGAGGACCTCTGGAATGAACCTGCGCTGTCAGTCATGCGGAGCGGAGCTGGTGGTGGCCGCCGAGTCGTTCACCACGGTGTGTCCGTATTGCGCGGCTCCTTCCGTGGTGGAGCGCCCGGCGAGCGAGGAGCGGCCCGTCCCCGCCTTCGCACTGGGTTTCGCGTTGACCCAGCAGATCGCCGCCGAGCGGGTGAAGCACTGGCTGCGCACGCGCCACCCCTGGACGCATGGCGGGCTCAAGCGCGCCTCGCTCCAGGACGTCCGGGGGGTGTACGCGCCCGCGTGGCTCTACAGCGCCCGCGCCGAGTCGCGCTACAGCGCCTCCATCGGCGAGAACTACCAGGAGACCGAGACGTACACGACCACCGAGAACGGCAAGACCGTGACGAAGACACGCACGGTGACGAAGACCGAGTGGCGCTCGCTCCAGGGTGAACACTCCGAGTACGTGCTGGACGTCCTGGTGACGGCCTCCCGGGGGCTGCCCAACGCGGAGCTGGAGGCGCTGGAGCCCTTCGATCTGCGGGCCCTGGCGCGCTACGAGCCGGCGCTCGTGGCGGGCTGGGTGGCCGAGGAGCCCTCCCTGTCGCGCGAGGACTCCCTGCGCCAGGCGCGCGAGGAGGCGCGTGAGCGGATCGGCCGCCGGCTGTCGTCCTTCATGCCGGGCGACTCGCACCGCGAGCTGCGGCACGACACGCACCTGGAGGAAGAGTCGTTGGACGTGTGCCTCGTGCCCGTCTGGGTGCTCGCGGCGCGCTACGCCCCCGACAAGCCGCCCCTGCGCGTGGTCGTCAACGGGCAGTCCGGCGCGGTGTTCGGCCAGGCGCCCGTGTCGTGGGCGAAGGTGCTGCTCTCCGTGCTCGCCGTGCTGGCGCTGGTGCTGCTCCTGGCGTGGTGGTCCTCGCGCGGAGGTGGACGATGACGGCGTGCGCGAGGTGTGGCGGCGCGCTGGAGGTGGGCGATCTGCGCTGCCCCTTGTGCGGGCTGGCGGTGGCCGGAGCCCGGACGCCGGGGGCCGAAACGGCGCTGGTGCGGGCGAAGGTGGTGCGGTGCGACACGTGTGGGGCCTCGCTCGAGTACTCGGCGGAGGTGAAGGCCCCGCGGTGCGCCTTCTGCGCGTCCGTGATGCACGTGGAGATGACGGCGGACCCGCTGGAGCAGGCCGAGGCCTTCCTGCCCTTCTCCGTGGACGTGGCGGCGGCGCGCGAGGCGCTCGATCGCTTCCTGGCTCAGAAGCGCTTCTTCCGGCCCGGGGATCTGGCGCGGCTCGCGGCGGTGCAGTCCCTGCAACCCCTGTGGTGGCCCGCGTGGGGCTTCAGCGCGGGCGCCCGGGTGAGCTGGGCCGCGGACTCGGACGCGGGGAGCCGCCGCTCGGACTGGGCGCCCCACGCGGGTCAGGTGGAGCTGTCCTTCCAGGACATCCTCGTGTCCGCGTCCCGGGGCCTGACGGAGCAGGAATGCGCCCGGCTCGCCGGCTCCTATTCCCTGGCGCGCTCGGAGGGCTCGCCCCATGGCCCCGAGGAGGCCCAGGTGGAGCGCTTCGACGTGACGCGCTCGGGAGCACGGCGGCAGATCCTCGCGGCGGTGGAGTCCGAGGCGCGCGAGCGGATCCAGCGCGAGCACATCCCCGGCCGCCGCTTCCGCAACGTGCACGTGGCGGTGGTGCTCTCCCACCTGGAGACGCGGCGCTACGCGCTGCCCGCCTACGTGCTCGCCTACCGCTACCGCCGCAAGGTGTACCGGGTGGTGGTGCATGGGCAGGATTCGGCGGTGGTGCTCGGCGAGGCCCCCGTGTCGGTGCTCAAGGTGGTGCTGGTGGTCCTGGGTGTGTTGCTCGCGCTCGGGCTGCTCTTCCTGCTCTTGATGCGCTGAGCGGCGAGCCCGGTGCGGCGGGTGTGGGATGGGGGTGTGATTGCCTCGCACGACACCGGCCTTGTAGCGTCTGGCCATGCCCCCCTCCCTGGTCGGACTGCGTGCCGCGCTCAAGCCGTCTTCCTCTCCGCCCGACGTGGCGGAACTCCGAGGGCTCTACTCGGGTCTTCCCGACCGGGAGCTACGGCAGTTGAGCCTGGAGGAGATGTTCTCCCTTGGGGAAGCCACCGCGAACCGCGCGGGCCTCACGGATGCCACCTTCATCACCCTGGGGCAGCGCTACGAGAAGCTCACCGGGTGGATGCCGGGCCGCGTCGTCTTCGAGCTGCTGCAAGCCCGCAAGTACATCCAGACCCACGTCGTCATCACCAACGACATCCTCCCCAACCTGGGCCCGTGGCCCGTGCTGGGCGGGGATGCGGGCATCACCCAGTACCTCCAGACCTATCAGCATCGCATCCAGCACGCCGAACAGACCACGGGCGCGCGTCTTCCCCGCGCTGTTCCCGAGTTCGAGCGTGGCATCCTCGCGACGTTCCGCAAGCTCGCGAGCAAGCTCAATGGCAGCCTGCTGCTCAGCGCGCTCTACCGGTCGCTCCGGCACAAGAACAAGTGGCTGCTCATCTTCCCCAAGGTGTCCTCACAGGCGCTCCCGGATACCCTCGATGGCCGCTCCTTCTGCGAAACGAAGCTCACGGGCTCGCCCCAGGTGACCCCCGCGGACGAGAACGCGGCCGAGTGCACCCTCCACATGGCGGCCAGCCGCGACTCCACCGTGACGCCCGGCGCCGGCTCGAACTGCCTGCTCCATGTGGATCCGTACTACATGCGCGAGGATCGCCAGACGATGACCGCGAAGTCCCAGCCGCGCTTCGACGCGAAGAGCAAGGGCTTCAGCTCGCGCCCCATCACCAATCCCTTCTACATTGCCTTCGGCCATGAGCTGATCCACGTCCTCCACATCAGCCATGGGCTGGCCACCGCATCGGTGAGGGACGAGCCGCCCCTGTCCCACGAGAGCTTCGATGACCTCGAGGAGGAGCGCACCATCATGGGCACCGGCTACTACCGGGTGCTCGCCAGGTTCGACCGGGAGTTCTTCTTCGGCTTGCACGAGAACATGCTGCGCATGGACTGGGTCGACGAGGATCCGCAAATGCAGATGCGCCTGGGTCACGGCGGCTCCGAGATTCGTCCCTGGGAATGAGAAAACAGGTCTCATTTCCCAAGGTCATTCCGTGGCGTCGACACGACTTGCTTCCTTTTCCCGTATCCTGTTCAAGGGAGTGAATGCGTCTACCGTCGCGCGACGCCCCCGCGTTCGCCACCGCCGTGTCCGAAGTGCCCTCGTGGGTGGATGTGCTCCGGGAGCGGGCTCGCGCTCAACCCGAAGCGCGTGTCTTCACCTTCCTCGATGAGGAGGGTGAAACCCCTATCACCTATAGTGAATTGGATGAGGGCGCTCGCGCCGTTGCCGCGATGCTCCAGCGCCACCTCGCCCCGGGAGACCGCGCGCTGCTCCTGTATCCGCCGGGCCGGGACTACGTGCTGGGGTTTCTCGGCTGTCTCTACGCGGGCGTCATCGCCGTCCCCGCCTATCCGCCAGACCCCACCCGCCTGGGGCGCACCCTGCCTCGGCTCCAGGCCCTCGTGGCCGATTGCCGGCCCGCCGCCGCCCTCACCACCTCGCCCCTGCTGGACATGGTGGAATTCCTCACCAGCGAGGCCCCGGACCTGCGCGCGCTGCGCTGGCTCGCCACGGATGCCCTGGCCCCCGGTACCTCCGACGCCTGGTCCGCCCCCCGGCTGTCCTCCTCGGACCTGGCCTTCCTGCAATACACCTCCGGCTCCACCGGCACGCCCAAGGGCGTGATGCTCAGCCACGCCCATCTGCTGCACAACTCGGCGCTCATCTCGCTCGGGTTCGATGCGCCCCCAAATCCCGTGGGCGTCATCTGGCTGCCGCCCTACCACGACATGGGGCTCATCGGCGGCATCCTCCAGCCCCTCTACCGCGACATCCCCACCGTCCTGATGTCGCCGCTCTTCTTCCTCCAGCGCCCCCTGCGCTGGTTGGAGGCCGTCTCCCGCCACGGCGGCACCGTCAGCGGTGGCCCCAACTTCGCCTATGAGCTGTGCGTGCGGAAGAGCACCCCCGAGGAGCGCGCCGCGCTGGACTTGAGCCGCTGGTCGGTCGCCTTCTGCGGCGCCGAGCCCATCCGTCAGGAGACGCTCGAGCGCTTCGCCGAGGCGTTCGCCCCCGCGGGCTTCCGGCGCGAGGCCTTCTATCCCTGCTACGGGCTCGCCGAGGGCACGTTGATCGTCAGCGGTGGACGGCGCGCCGAGCCCCCCGTGCTCCGCCACTTCGAGCGCGAGGCCCTGCTGCGCGGTGAGGCCCGGGCCGCCGCCTCCGAGGGCGTGGCGATGATCGGCTGCGGCCAGTCCCTGGGCGACCAGGAGGTGCGCATCGTCGATCCCCAGACGCTCGCGCCCTGTGCTCCCGGCCGCGTGGGGGAGATCTGGGTCCGCGGCCCCAGCGTGGCCCAGGGCTACTGGGAGCGGCCCGAGGAGACCGGACGCACCTTCCACGCCCGGCTCGCGGGCTCGGGCGAGGGGCCCTATCTGCGCACCGGAGACCTCGGCGTGCTCGAAGGGGGCGAGCTGTTCGTCACCGGCCGCCAGAAGGATCTCCTCATCATCCGGGGCCGCAATCACTATCCGCAGGACCTCGAGCTCACCGTCGAGCGGTGCGACCCAGGTCTGCGCCCCGGCTGCGGCGCGGCGTTCTCCGTGACCGTCGACGGCGAGGAGCGCGTCGTGGCCGTCCACGAGTTCTCCCACCGCTCCGGCGATGCGGCGGAGCGCTCGCGCGAGGTCATCGCCCGCATCCGCCAGTCCGTGGCCGAACAGCATGAGCTCGCCGTGCACGCCGTGGTGCTCCTCACTCCGGGAAGTCTCCCGAAGACGTCGAGCGGCAAGGTCCAGCGCCACGCCAGCCGCGCCGCGTTCCTCGAGGGCTCCCTGGAAGTCCTCGGCTCCTGGCGCGAGGACACCTCGTCCTCCAGTGGGCAGGGGACGGCGCCGGCGGAGGCTCCCGTTCCTCCTCCGGGCTCGTCGCCCGAGGCCCTGCTGCCGTGGCTCTCCGCGCGCTTGTCCCGGGCGCTCGGCATCGCTCCGGGAGAGCTGTCGCTGGACGAGCCCCTCACCCGGTACGGGCTCGACTCCCTGCGCTCCCTGGAGGTGCAGAACGGTCTGGAGTCCGCCCTGGGGGTCGCGCTTCCCGTCACCTTCCTGCTCCAGGGCCCGAGCACTCGGGAGCTGGCCGCGCGCCTCTCCGAGCGTTCCGCGCCCGCCTCCGAGGTTTCGGCCACCCCGGTGGACCCGGCCGCGCCCGCGCCCCTCTCCGACGGCCAGCGCGCCCTGTGGTTCCTCCAGCGCATGGCCCCCGACAGCACCGCGTACCACGTGGTGCGCGCGGTGCGGATTGTCTCCCCCCTCGATGTCCCCGCGCTGGAGCGGGCCTTCCAGACGCTCGTGGCGCGGCATGCCTCGTTGCGCGCCGTGTTCCCCGAGGAGCAGGGCGCTCCCGTGCAGCGCTTCGTGACGTGGCCGGGCTCCGTGCTCCACGTGGAAGACGCCTCCGGTTGGAGCGAGGCCACGCTGGAGGCCCGGCTCGACGCCGAGGCCCGCGAGCCCTTCGACCTCGCCCAGGGTCCGTTGATGCGCGTCCTGCTGTTCACCCGGGGCGCGGACTCGCACGTGCTGCTGCTCGCGATGCACCACCTCGTCACCGACTTCTGGTCTCTCGCGGTGATGCTGGAGGAGCTGGGCGCGCTCTACTCGGCGGAGACCGGGGGCGTACCCGCTGTCTTGCCCGTGGGTGCGCCCGAGCCTGTCGCGGCGATCCAATCCCTCGCGGCGCGGCTCGCGGGCCCGAGGGGCGAGGCCCTGCGCGCTTTCTGGGGCTCGCGTCTCGGTGGAGAGCTGCCCGCCCTGGCGCTGCCCCTGGATCACCCCCGGCCCCGGCTCCAGTCCTTCCGAGGTGATTCGCTCCCGTTCCACGTGGGCCCGGAGACCACCGCGCGCGTGAAGGCACTCGCGCGGGAGCACGGCGCCACGCCGTACATGGTGCTGCTCGCGGCCTTCTTCGCCTTCCTGCGCCGCTACACCGGCCAGGAGGACGTCCTCGTGGGATCGCCCACCGCCGGCCGCGCCCGTCCGGAGCTGGCCCGGCTCGTGGGCTACCTCGTCAATCCCGTGGCCCTGCGCGCCTCGCTCCCGCCGGGGCTCTCCTTCGCGCAACTCATCTCCCAGGTGCGCACCACCGTACTGGAGGCGATCGAGCACCAGGAGTGGCCCTTCGCCCGGCTCGTCGAGCAGCTCCAGCCCACGCGTGAGCCGGGGCGCTCGCCCCTCTTCCAGGCGATGTTCGTCCTCCAGCGCGGCCACCTTCCCGGAGACCCGGGGCCGCTGTCCGCCTTCGCGCTCGGCGAGGCCGGCGCGCGCATGCGCCTGGGGCCCCTGACGCTTGAGTCCCTGCCGGTCTCGACTCGTGGCGCGGCGTTCGACCTCACCCTGATGATGGCCGAGACGGGCGAGGGACTGGGCGGCTCGTGGGAGTACTGCACGGACCTCTTCGAGCCCTCCACGGCCGCGCGCATGGCCCGGCACTTCGTGTCGCTGCTCGCGAGTCTGGTGGAGTCCCCCGAGCGCCCGGTGGAGGCGGCGGAGCTGCTGGACGCGGAGGAGCGCGCCCGGGTGTTGGGCTCCTGGAGCGAGGGGCCCCGGGTGGACGTGGCCGAGGGCCACCTCGCGGGGTTGTTGATGGAGCGGGCGCGGCGCTCGCCCGGCCAGGAGGCGCTGGTGTGCGGCGCCGAGCGGCTGGACTACCGCGAGCTGGAGGCGCGGGCCCGGCGGCTCGGCCACCGGCTGCGGCGCGAGGGCGTGGGCCCCGAGGTGCGCGTGGGCGTGCTGCTGGAGCGGGGCGTGGACGTGGGCGTGGCCTTCTGGGGCGTGCAGCTCGCGGGCGGCGTGTACGTGCCGCTGGACGCGATGCAGCCCCGTGAGCGGCTGGAGTGGATGGTGGAGGACTCGCGGCCCCTCGTGGTGGTGACGCGCGCGGGCCTGGGCGAGCGCTGCCGGGTGCCCCCGAGCGTTCGCGTGCTGCGGCTGGACGAGCCCGGAGACGACGCGGCGGGCCCGCTGGAGAGCTCGGCCGGTGCCGAGCATGCCGCGTATGTCATCTACACCTCCGGCAGCACCGGCAGGCCCAAGGGCGTCGAGCTGACACACCGGGGCGCGCTCCACCTGGCCCACACCCAGTGGCGCGTCTTCGGGCTCGCCGAGGGCAGCCGCGTGCTCCAGTTCGCGCCGCTCGGCTTCGATGCGTCCATCTCCGAGTTCCTCATGACGGTGGCCGCGGGCGCGGCGCTGATCTTCCCCGCCGCGGGCGAGCTGCTCGTGGGGGAGGGGCTCAAGCGCACGTTGGTGGAGGGGAGGGTGGACACGGCCACGCTGCCTCCCTCCGTGCTCGCGCTGCTGCCCCCCGAGGGCCTCGAGACGCTGCGCACTGTCATCTCCGCGGGAGAAGCGTGCCCGCCGGAGTTGGTGGCACGCTGGGCTCCGGGCCGGCGCTTCCTCAATGCCTATGGGCCCACCGAGGTGACGGTGTGCGCCTCGTGGGCTGAGTGCCGCGCGGACGAGGCGCGTCCTCCTCCCATCGGCGGGCCGCTGGGCAATACCCAGGTGTACGTGCTGGACGCGGCCCTGCGGCCCGTGCCCCCCGGTGTGGCCGGTGAGCTGTACGTGGGCGGCCCGGGCGTGGCGCGTGGCTACCTCGGCCGGCCGGAGCTGACCGCCGAGCGCTTCGTTCCCCATCCCTTCGCCCGCGAGCCCGGCGCGCGCCTGTACCGCACCGGCGACGTGGTGCGCTGGCGGGTGGACGGCGCGCTGGAGTACCTCGGCCGCGCGGATGCCCAGGTGAAGCTGCGCGGCATGCGCGTGGAGCCCGGTGAAATCGAGACCGCGCTCCTGGAGGTGCTCGGGGCCCAGCGGGCGCTCGTGCGTCCCTGGAAGGGCGCGGACGGGGAGACCCGGCTCGTGGCGTACCTCGTCCCCGGAGCCTCCCCGCTCCCCGAGGGCCGCGAGGTGCGGGAGCGGCTGCGCTCGCGCCTCCCCGAGCACATGCTCCCCGCCGCCTTCGTTCCCCTGGAGGCCCTGCCGCTCACGCCCCATGGCAAGGTGGACACGCGCGCCCTCCCGCCTCCCCAGCCCCCGGGCCGCTCCGCCTCCTTCGTCGCGCCGCGCACTCCGCTGGAGGTGTCCATCGCCCGGGCGTGGAGCCAGGCGCTCGGCCATGAGGGCGTGGGCCTGTACGAGCACTTCTTCGATGACCTCGGCGGCAGCTCGCTCACCGTGGTGCGCGCCCGGGCCCTGCTTCGCGAGGAGCTGAAGCAGGACGTGCCCATCACCCACTTCTTCGAACACCCCACCGTCCACGCGCTCGCCCGGCGCCTGGACTCGTCATCTCCACCCCCGTCCGACTCCACCCCCCACCAGGATCGCGCCGAGGCCCGCCGTCAGGCCCTCCAGCGCCGCAACCCGAGAGGTAATCGAGGCAATGGCTGATCAGCAGTCGATGGATGAGGGGAGCGGCAACGACATCGCGATCATCGGCATGGCGGGGCGCTTCCCCGGTGCCTCGGACGTGCACGCCTTCTGGAGCAACCTGCGCCAGGGCGTCGAGTCCATCTCCCGCTTCCGCGAGGACGAGCTGGAGTCCTCGCCGCTCGTTCCGGACGCGCTGCGCTCGCACCCGGACTTCGTGCGCGCCGGCGGTGTGCTCGAGGGCGCCGATCTCTTCGACGCCGGTTTCTTCGACATCGCCCCGCGCGAGGCGATGTGGATGGATCCCCAACAGCGCGTCTTCCTGGAGTGCGCCTGGGCCGCGCTCGAGGACGCCGCGTACGAGCCTGGCCGCTTCCCGGGGAAGATCTCCCTCTACGCCGGCGTGGGCCAGTCCAACCACGTGCTGTCCCTGCTCGGACAGGTGCGCAAGGAGCCCGCGGCTCTCTTCGAGGCGCTCGGCACCACCACCGCCGAGAACGCCACCACCAAGGTCTCCTTCAAGCTCAAGCTGCGCGGCGAGAGCATGGCGCTCTACACCGCCTGCTCCACTGGCCTCGTCTCCGTCCACATGGCCTGCCAGAGCCTGCTGATGCGTCAGTCCGACATCGCCCTGGCCGGCGCCGTGCGCGTCTCCCTTCCCCAGCGCACCGGCTACCTCTTCCAGGAAGGGATGATCTTCTCCCCCGACGGCCACTGCCGCGCCTTCGACGCGCGTGCGCAGGGCACCATCAGCGGCAACGGCGTGGGCGTCGTCGTGCTCAAGCCGCTCGCGGACGCGCTGCGCGATGGGGACCACGTCTACGCCGTCATCAAGGGCTCGGCCATCAACAACGATGGTCACCTCAAGGTCGGCTACACCGCCCCCAGCGTCGAGGGCCAGTCCGACGTCATCTCCGAGGCGCTCGCCTACGCCGGCGCCAGCGCGGGCGACATCGACTACGTGGAGGCCCACGGCACCGGCACGCCGCTCGGGGATCCGATAGAAGTCGCCGCGCTCACCCGCGCCTTCCGCCGCGACACGGACGCCCAGCGCTTCTGCGCGCTCGGCTCGGTGAAGACGAACATCGGGCACCTGGACACCGCCGCGGGCATCGCCGGCCTGCTCAAGGCCACGCTCGCGCTCCACCACGAGGAGCTCCCGCCCAGCCTCCACTTCGAGCGTCCGAACCCCGCCATCGACTTCGAGGCGAGCCCCTTCTTCGTCCTCACCGGCCGCCAGGACTGGAAGCGCGGCGAGCGGCCCCGGCTCGCGGGCGTCAGCTCCTTCGGCATCGGCGGCACCAACGCCCACGCCATCCTCGGCGAGGCCCCGCCCGTGGCCCGCCGGCCGAGCACCCGCTCGCGTCAGCTCGTCACGCTCTCGGCCCGCACGCCCTCCGCCCTGGAGGCGATGACGCGTGAGCTGGCCACGCACCTGGAGGCCCACCCTGGCGTGGACCTCGCGGACCTGGCCTTCACCCGCGCCGTGGGCCGCAAGGCCTTCGAGCACCGGCGGGCCCTCGTCGTGGAGGACGTGGCCGCGCTCGCCGCCCGGTTGAAGGCGCCCCCCGCCGCCCGAAGCCTCTCCCACCTGGAGGCCGCCCGCGAGCAGCGCGTGGTCTTCCTGTTCCCCGGCCAGGGCGCGCAGTCCGTGGGCATGGCGCGCGAGCTGTATGACTCCGAGCCCCTCTTCCGGGAGCACGCCGACGCGTGCCTCGTGCCGCTGGCGTCCCTGTTGGGCCGGGATCTCCGCTCGCTCCTGTACCCGGCGCCCGGACAGGAGGCCCCGGCGCGCGAGGCCCTCGCGGATCCCCGCTACGCCGTGCCCGCGCTCTTCACCGTGGAGTACGCGCTGGCCCGCCTCTGGATGCACTGGGGCCTCGAGCCCCATGCCCTGTTCGGACACAGCCTGGGCGAGTACGCCGCCGCCTGCCTCGCGGGCGTGTTGTCCCTGGAGGACGCGCTGAAGCTCGTGGTGGCGCGCGGCCGGTTGATGGCCTCCATGCCCCCGGGCGCCATGACCGCCGTGGCCTGCTCGGAGGAAGCGGTGCGTCCGCTCCTGGTGGGTGGGCTCTCCCTGGCCGCCCTCAATGGCGAGTCCCGCTGCGTGGTGTCCGGCCCCGTCGAGGAGATCTCGGCCCTGGAGCAGGAGCTCGCGCGCCAGAAGGTGAGCACGATGCGCCTGTCCACGCGTCAGGCCTTCCACTCGGCCGCCGTGGAGCCGCTCATGGCTCCGCTCCAGGAGGTGCTCGCGGGCCTGCGCTTGTCCCCGCCCCAGCGCCCCTACGTGTCCAGCCTCACCGGGACGTGGATCCGCGCCGAGGAGGCCACGGATCCCTCCTACTGGGCCCGGCAGATGCGCGAGCCCGTGCGCTTCGCCGAGGGCCTCGAGACCCTGCTGCGCGAGGGGTACTCCCTCTTCGTGGAGGTGGGCCCGGATCAGGCCCTCACCGGGCTCTCCCGCACGCGCCTGCGCGGCCAGTCCGGTGCCCTCGCCGTGCCGTCACTGCCTCGCGCGGGGGGCTCCGCGTCCGAGCTGGCCACCGTCCTGGAGGCGCTCGGTGAGCTGTGGAGCGCTGGCCTGGAGGTGCGCTGGGACCGCTTCTACGCGCACGAGCAGCGCCTGCGCTTGTCCCTGCCCACCTATCCCTTCGAGCGGCAGCGCTTCGCCCTGGAGTCCCGGTGGTTGGAGCCCGATGCGCCTCGGCCAGCCGCGCCCGCGACCGCTCCGGCCCTTCTCGCGCCCGCTCTTGTCGTCCCGGCCGCCGCTCCCGCCGCCGCGTCCGCGCAGGGCCCTCGCAACGACATCGAGCGTCAGGTGATGGAGATCTGGCGCGAGCGGCTCGGCATCGCGGACCTGGGCCTGCATGACAACTTCCTGGAGCTGGGCGGCAACTCGCTGATGGCCGCGCAGATGCTCACGCGCCTGCGCGAGACCTTCCCGGTGCAGCTCCCGCTGAGCGACTTGTTCGAGGCCCCCACGGTGGCGGGTGTCGCCGCGCGCATCGAGGCGCGCTTGAAGGAGCAGGGGCCCGGCGAGGATCGCGTCCCGGTGCCGCCGCTCGTCTCCGTTCCGCGCGAGGGCGTGTTGCCGCTGTCCTTCGTCCAGGAGCGCGTGTGTGCCCTGGATCGCTTCGTGCCTGGCAACCCGGTGCTCAACATGCCCGTGGCCCTGCGGCTCACGGGCCCACTCGACGTGGCCGTGCTGGAGCGGAGCCTCGCCGAGGTCATCCGCCGTCACGAGGCCCTGCGCACCACCTACGCCACCGTGGACGGACGCGCCGTGCTCCGCGTCCTTCCCTCGCTGTCGCTGCCCCTCGCCACCACCGTGCTGGAAGGCACCCCGGAGGCGCGCGAGGCCGAGGCGCTGCGGCTCGCTCGCGAGGAGGCGGCCCGGCCCTTCTCCCTGGAGCAGGGCCCCATCATCCGCGCGGGCCTCGTGCGCATCGACACGGACGTCCACCTGCTGCTCGCCACCGTACACCACGTCGTCTCGGACACCCTGTCCATGGTGGTGCTCGTGCGCGAGCTGGCGGCGCTCTACGGGGCCTTCGTCCAGGGCCAGCCCTCGCCGCTTCCGCCCCTGTCCGTGCAGTACGTGGACTACGCCGCCTGGCAGCGCCGCGCCCTGGCCTCGGGTGCCTTCGCCACCCAGCACGCCTACTGGACCGAGCGCATGGCGCGGCCTCCCGCTCCGCTCGCGCTCCCCGTGGATCGTCCGCGAGACTCCGTCCGCCAGCTCCTCGGCACCCGCCGCGTGTTCGGCTTCTCCCGCCGCCTCACCGACGCCGTCCACGCGCTCGGCCAGCGCGAGGGCTTCACCGACTTCATGATCCTCCTGGCCGCCTTCAAGGCGCTGCTGGCCCGCTACGCGGGGCAGGAGGACATCGTCGTGGGCACGCCCATCGGCAACCGCACCCGGGGCGAGCTGGAGCCGCTCATCGGCTACGTGGCCCACGCCGTCCCCCTGCGCACGGACCTCTCGGGTGACCCCTCCTTCCTGGAGTTGCTCTCCCGCGTGCGCGACACCACGCTCGGTGCCTACGCCCACCCGGACATCCCCTACGAGCACCTCGTACGCGAGCTGGAGCCCGCCAAGGATCCGGAGCGTGCCCGCCTGTTCGACGCGCTCTTCGTCCTCCACGCCGGCTTCCCCTCGAGCATGGAACTCTCCGGCCTGCGGCTGAAGCTCGTGGACGTGCCGGACGTGCCCGCCCAGTTCGGCGCCACGCTCTCCCACCTCTCCATCTTCATGGGCGAGGGCGAGCACGGCTTCGAGGGCAGTCTCGAATACGCCGCCGAGCTGTTCGAGCCGCCCACCATCGAGCGGCTGCTCGGCCACCTCGAGGCGCTCCTCGACGCCGCCGTGGCCGACCCGCACCAGCGGCTCTCCGCGCTGCCCCTGCTCACCGACGCCGAGCGCCGTCCGGCCTCCACTCCGCTCCCGGCTCCCGAGGCGACGCCCCTGCCGGCCCTGCTCGCGCACCAGGCCTCGCTCGCTCCCGAGTCGCTCGCCGTCCTCGCCGGTGTCCGGAGCTTCACCTGGCGCGAGCTGCGCGAGCAGTCCCTGCGACTCTCCCGGCTGCTCGTCCAGCGGGGCGTGGGTCCGGGGCGGCTCGTCGCCGTGTGCCTGGAGCCCTCGCCCGAGCGGCTCGTGGCGCTCTGGTCCGTGATGGAGGCCGGTGGGGCCTGGGTCCTCCTGCCTCCCGCGCGGCTTCGCGAGCTGGCCTCGCTCTCGCCCGAGGGCGTGGCGCCTCCGTTGCTGCTCACGCACTCGCGGCTCCAGACGAGCCTGGCGCTCGACGCCTCCCGGGTGCTGCGCGTGGATGAGCTGCCCGAGGTGGACGCTGCTTCCCTGGAGTCGCTCCCCCAGGCCACTCCGGATGCCGGGGCCATGGTGTGCCTCGAGCCCCTGGCCCATGCCTCCGGGGCTCCGCTCCAGGGCATCCACACGCACCGCACCGTGGCGCACCTGCTCCACGCGCTCGATGAGGCGCAGGGCTCGGCTCCCGGAGGCGCGTGGCTCTGGTCCGAGGAGCCCGGCGTGCACGGGAGCGGCCTGGAGGTGCTCTGGGCCCTGAGCCGGGGCCTGCGGGTCGTCCTGCCCCCCGAGTTCCCTCACGCGCGCTTCGTGCCGGTGGGGCGGGGGGCCTCGTCCCGCCGCGCGCTGGACTTCAGCCTCTCGTACTTCGCCAACGACGAGGACGGGCTCGGCCGGCGCAAGTACCAGCTCCTGCTGGACGGTGCCCGCTTCGCCGACACGCATGGGTTCTCGGCCATCTGGACGCCCGAGCGCCACTTCCACGCCTTCGGCGGCCTCTACCCGAGTCCCGCCATCACCGGCGCGGGCATCGCCACCGTCACCGAGCGCATCGGCATCCGCGCCGGCAGCGTCGTCCTCCCCCTGCACGACCCCATCCAGGTCGCCGAGGAGTGGGCGATGATCGACAACCTCTCCGGAGGCCGCGCGGGCGTGTCGTTCGCCTCGGGGTGGCACGCGAACGACTTCGTCTTCGCTCCCGACAACTACGCGCGCCGCAAGGAGATCATGCTGCGCGGCATCGAGGCGGTGCGCCACCTGTGGCGGGGCGGCTCGGTGCGCCGCCGCAACGGCGATGGCCAGGAGGTGGAGATCTCCATCCGGCCCCGCCCCGTGCAGGTCGAGCTGCCCTTCTGGCTGACGGCCGCGGGCAGCCCCGACACCTTCCGGCTCGCGGGAGAGATGGGTGCCCACGTGCTCACCAACCTGATGGGCCAGCAGCTCGACTCGCTCGCGGAGAAGGTGGCGCTCTACCGCGAGGCGTGGCGGCAGCACGGGCATGGTCCCAGCCGGGGCCACGTGAGCCTGATGATCCATACCTTCGTGGGCTCGGACGTGGCCGAGGTGCGCCGCACCGTGCGCGAGCCCCTGCTGCGCTACTTCCGCGGCTCGGTGGACATCTTCAGTGGCTTCGCCGCGAGCCAGGGTTTGAAGGTGGATCCGCGCGCGCTGACGCCCGGGGACATGGACGCGCTGCTGGAGCACGGGCTCGAGCGCTACCTGGAGGACGGCGGCCTGTTCGGCACGCCCGAGTCCTGCCTCCCGATGATCGACCGGGTGCGGAAGCTGGACGTGGACGAGCTGGCGTGCCTCGTGGACTTCGGCGCGGGCACCGAGGCGACACTGGGCAGCCTGCCGCACCTGGATGCCTTGCGGCGGCGCTCCCAGCCCGAGGACACCGGCCCGGCCACCGTCGTGCTGCACGAGAGCGGCGCGGAGATGGAGGCCCTGCTGGCGCTCGTGCGCGACGCGGGGGTCACCCACCTGCATTGCACGCCCGCGTTGGCCCGCGCGCTCGTCGCGATGCCCGGAGTGGCCGAGGCGCTCCGTCCGGTGCGCCGGCTGCTCGTCGACGGGGTGGCTCCCGAGCTGGCCGCCTCGCTCGCGCGCGCGGCTGGGGTGGAGGTGGTGCGCCGTGAGCACGCGTTCGGGCCCGGCACCTGGCTGCCCGTGCGTCCCGAGGCGCGTCCGGAGCCCTCCATCCTTCCGCCCCCTCCGGCGCATGTACGGCTCCAGGTGCTCGACTCGCGCGGCCAGCCCGTTCCCGTGGGCGTGGCCGGAGCGCTGGCCGTGGGCGGCGGTTGGGTGCCCCAGGGTTTCTGGATGGCCCCGGAGTCCGCGCGTGACCGGCTCGTGCCCCATCCGTCCGAGGTGGGCGCGCGGTTGCTCACCACCGGGCAGCGCGCCCGCCTGCGCGCCGACGGCTCCGTGGAGCTGCTCGAGGCGAAGCCCACGACGGCGCCTCGCCCGGCACCCGCCCGGTCTCCGGCTCCCGCCCCCCGCGCCGAGGGTCCTCCCCCCATCACCCGCGTGCCGAGGGATCGGCCCCTGCCGCTCAGCTTCGCCCAGCAGCGGCTGTGGTACCTGGATCAGCTCGAGCCCGGGAACGTGGCCTACAACAACGCGTCCGCCATCCGCTTGAGCGGGAACCTGGACGTCTCCGCGCTGGAGCGGGCCCTCGCCGAGGTGGTGCGCCGCCACGAGGCGCTGCGGACCACCTTCTCCCTGGAGGACTCCGGCCCCGTCCAGCACATCGCCGACTCACTGAACGTGCCCCTGGAGCGCACGGTGCTGGAGGACTCCGGCGAGCGTGAAGCGGAGATCGCCCGGTGGGCCCGGGAGGAGGCCCGGCGGCCCTTCGAGCTGTCCACGGGGCCGCTGCTGCGCACGGCGCTGCTGCGCGTGCACGACACGGAGCACGTGCTGCTCGTCACCCCGCACCACATCGTCTCCGATGGCTGGTCCGCGGGAGTGATGATGAAGGAGCTGGCCGTGCTGTACGCCTCCTTCGTCACGGGGGCCGCGGCGCCGCTGCCCGAGTTGCCCGTGCAGTACGCGGACTACGCCGCGTGGCAGCGCCAGTGGATGCGTGGCCCCGCCCTGGACGCGGGCGTGTCCTGGTGGAAGGAGGCGCTGGCCGACGTGCCGATGCTGAGCCTGCCCACGGACCGTCCCCGGCCGGCGGTGCAGACGTACCGGGGCGCGCAGCACCGCTTCACCGTTTCCCGGAGCCTCGCCGATGCGCTGGGGGCGCTCGCCCGGCGCGAGGGCGCCACGCCCTTCATGGTGCTCATGGCCACCTATCAGGTGCTCCTGTCGCGCTACAGCGGGCAGGAGGACTTCGCGGTGGGTACCGCCGTGGCGGGCCGCGATCGGCCCGAGCTGGAGCCCCTCGTCGGCTGCTTCATCAACTCGGTGGCCCTGCGCGCCGGGCTCTCCGGGGAGCCGACGTTCCTGGAGTTGCTGGGTCGCGTGCGCACCACCGCTCTGGGGGCCTTCGCCCACCAGGACACGCCCTTCGAGAAGCTCGTGGACGCGCTGCACGTCACACGGGATCTCGGCCACACGCCCATCTTCCAGACGATGCTGGTGCTGCACAACACGCCCATGCCCACCGTGAAGCTCGCGGGGCTCACCCTGAGCGGCATGGACCTGCACGTGGGCGCCGCCAAGCTGGATCTCGCCCTGGAGCTGCGCGAGGGCCCCGAGGGACTGTGGGCCGGGCTCGAGTACAACACCGACCTCTTCGACGCGGACACCATCGCCCGCATGGGCGAGCACTTCGTCCACCTGCTGGAGGAACTCACCCGGGCTCCCGGGCAGCGGCTCTCCGCGCTGTCGCTGCTGTCCGCCGCCGAGCGCCAGCGGCTGCTCACGGAGTGGAATCCGCCGCCCCCGCACTCGGACGCCACCACCGTGCTGGCGCTGTTCGAGGCCCAGGCCGCTCGGACTCCCGACGCGCCCGCCGTGGCCGATGCCACCGTGGTGCTGTCGTACCGGGAGCTGTGCACGCGCGCCCGCCGCATCGCGCACCGGTTGCGCCGTCAGGGCGTGGGCCCCGAGTCCATCGTGGCGCTCGGGCTGGAGCGCCCCCTGGACGTGGTGTCCGCCATCCTGGGCACGCTCGCGGCGGGCGGCGCCTGGCTGCCGTTGGATCTCTCCAGCCCCTCGGAGCGGCTGAAGCTCGTGCTCGACGAGGCGGGAGCGCGCGTGGTGCTCACCCGCGCCGCCCTGGGGAGCCGGTTCGCGGACAAGGAGGGCCGGGTGGTGGTCGCCCTGGAGGACGCGGCCTCCGAGCCGGCGACGTCCCCGGGCACGCCCCCCGAGCCGCACCACGCCGCCTATGTCCTCTTCACCTCGGGCTCCACGGGCGTGCCCAAGGGCGTGGTGGTGGAGCACCGCCAGCTCGTGCACGCCACACGCGCCCGGGCCGAGGTGTACGGAGCGCCGGGGGTCTGCGTCTCGCTGTCTCCGTTCACCTTCGACGCCTCGCTCGCCGGGCTGTTCTGGACGCTGCTCCACGGCGGCACGCTGTGCTTCCCCGAGGCCGGGGTCATGGAGGATCCCCGCGGCCTGGTGGAGTCGCTCGCGCGGCACGGCGTCACGCACCTGATTGGCGTGCCCGCGCTCTACGGGCAGCTCCTGGCGGCGGCTCCGGCGGGGGCCCTCTCGCGCCTGCGCGCCGTCACCGTGGGCGGCGAGGTGTGCCCGCGTGAGCTCGTGCGCGCCCACCACGAGGCCCTGCCCCACACGCCGCTCTACAACGAGTACGGCCCCACCGAGGCCACCATCTGGAGCACCGTGCACCGGGTGGAGCCCTCGGAACTCGGGCCGGTGCCCATCGGCCGGCCCATTCCGGGAGCGCGCGTGTACGTGCTCGACGAGCGGCTGCGGCTCGTGCCCGTGGGCGTGCCGGGCGAGCTGTTCGTGGGCGGAGGTGGCGTGGCGCGGGGCTATCTGGGACGCCCGGGGCCGACCTCCGAGCGCTTCCTGGCCGATCCCTTCGAGCCGAGCCCCGGAGCGCGGCTGTACCGCACGGGAGATCGCGTGCGCTGGCGCAAGGACGGGGTGCTGGAGTTCCTCGGGCGCCAGGACGGGCAGGTGAAGGTGCGGGGCTTCCGCATCGAGACGGGAGAGGTGGAAGCGGTGCTCGCCACCCACCCCGGGCTGCGCGAGGTGGCGGTGGTGGCGCGAGAGGACGGCCGGGGAGGGCGGCGGCTCGTGGGCTACGTCGTGGCCCATGAGCACCCGGGTCCCGACGCGGAAGCGCTGCGGACGTTCCTGCGCGAGCGGCTGCCCGAGTACATGGTGCCGGCCGCCTTCGTGGAGCGGGAGTCCCTGCCGCGCACGCGCACGGGCAAGGTGGACGCGCGCGCCCTTCCGGCGCCGGAGCTGCGGTTGGCGAGCCGGAGCGCGGCGTACGTGGCGCCTCGCAACGAGCTGGAGGAGCGGCTCGCGGGCCTGTGGCGCGAGGTGCTCGGCGTGGAGCGCGTGGGGGTGGACGACAACTTCTTCGAGCTGGGCGGGGACTCCATCCTCGGCATCCAGATCGTCACCCGGGCGGGCCGGGCCGGCATCGAGCTGTCGCCGCGCCAGGTCTTCCAGAATCCCACGGTGGCCCGGCTCGCGACGGTGGCGAACACGAGGCTCGCCGTGCGGGCCGAGCAGGGGCCGGTGACGGGGCCGGTGGCGCTCTCGCCCATCCAGCGCTGGTTCTTCGACCAGGCGCCCGTGGAGCCCCACCACTGGAACATGTCGCTCTTCCTGGAGGTGCGCGGTGCCCTGGACGTGGAGGTGTTGGAACGGGCGCTGACGCACGTGACGGAGCACCACGATGCGTTGCGTCTGCGCTTCGCGCGTGAGGCGGATGGCTGGCGGCAGGTGAACGAGGCCCCGGGCATGCCGCCGCGGGTGGAGCAGGTGGACGTGTCGGGTGTCCCCGCGGAGCTTCAGGCGGCGGAGCTGGAGCGGCGGGCCACGCAGGTGCAGGGCTCGTTGCGGTTGGAAGAGGGGCCGCTGCTCCGGGCGGTGCTGTTCCACCTCGGAGCGGGGCGGTCCGGGCGCCTGTTGCTCGTGCTGCACCACCTGGTGGTGGACGGGGTCTCCTGGCGCATCCTCCTGGAGGATCTGCTCACGGCCTACTCGCGGCTCTCCGTGGGGGCCGCGCCGGAGCTGCCGCCGAAGACGACCTCCTTCCAGGCCTGGGCCCGGGGTCTCTCCGAGCATGCCCGCTCGGACGCCCTGGAGGCCGAGCGCTCCTGGTGGTTGGCGCGTCCCTGGTCACGCGTCACGCGCCTGCCGGTGGATGCGTCCGGTGGCGACAACACCGAGGCGCTGGCCCGGAGCGTGAGTGGGAGCCTCACCGCCGAGGAGACGCGGGCGCTGCTTCAGGACGTGCCCCGCGCGTACCACACGCAGATCAACGACGTGCTCCTCACGGCGCTCGCCCAGGCGGTGGGGCGTTGGACGGGCAATCCGCTGGTGCTGGTGGACGTGGAGGGCCATGGCCGCGAGGAGCTGCTCGCCGGGCTGGATGTCTCGCGCACGGTGGGCTGGCTCACCACGTACTTCCCGGCGCTGTTGGATCTCCGGGAGGCGAAGGGCCCCGGTGAGGCCCTGCGGACCGTGAAGGAACAACTGCGCGCCGTGCCTTCCCAGGGCATGGGTTACGGCCTGCTGCGCCACCTCGTGGAGCCGTCGCCGCTCATCGCGCTCCCCCGGGCGGAGCTGAGCTTCAACTACCTCGGACAGGTGGATGGAGCCCTGGCGGAGGGCGGACTGCTCGCGCTCGCTCCCGAGAGCGCGGGAGCACAGCGGGGCCCTGGCAACCGCAGGCCCCACCTGCTCGACGTGGTGGGCGCGGTGGTGGGGGGCCGGCTCCAGCTCACGTGGTCGTACGGGCAGGCCCCGCACCGCGAGGACACCGTCGCGCGGCTCGCGGCGGACTTCCTCACGCGGCTGCGCGAGCTGATCGCCCACTGCCAGTCCCCCGAGGCGGGCGGCCACACGCCCTCCGATTTCCCGCTGGCGAAGGTCAAGCAGAACCAACTCGACAAACTCTCCGCCCGTTTCGGCAAGAAGACCCGATGAGCGACAACCTCGAAGATCTCTACCCGCTCTCCCCGCTCCAGCAGGGCCTGCTCTTCCACGTCCTCCAGTCGCCGGGCACGGGCCTGTATCTCAACCAGCTCTCGTGTGAGCTGCGCGGCCCCCAGGAGATCTCCACCTTCATCGCGGCCTGGCGGCAGGTGACGGAGGCGTACCCCATCCTGCGCACGGCCCTGGTCTGGGACGATGTCGACGAGCCCCTCCAGGTCGTGCTGCGCGAGGTGGAGTTGCCGCTCGTGCGGGAGGACTGGCGTGGCGTTCCGCCCGCGGAGCTGGAGGCGCGGCTGGCCACGTGGCTGGAGGAGGACCGGCGCCGGGGATTCGAGCTCGGCACGCCGCCCCTGATGCGCCTGGCGCTGCTGCGCACGGGGGACACGACGTACCGCTTCGTCTTCAGCCACCACCACATCCTCCTGGACGGATGGTCCGTTCCACTCCTCATCCGTCAGGTCTTCGTCGTCTACGAGAGCCTGGCTCGGGGACACTCGCCGCGGGTGGAGCCGTCGCGGCCGTACCGGGACTACATCGAGTGGATCCAGTCGCGGGGCCTGGAGGAGTCCGAGCGGTTCTGGCGCCGCTCGCTCGCGGGCTTCTTCGAGCCCAATGAGTTGGGCAGGGGCTTCCCGGAGACGGGGGACGGCGCTCGGCCCGGTCGCGCCACGCGCAAGCGCTACCTGTCCGCCGCGGCCACCGAGGCGTTGAGCGCGTTCGCGCGCCAGCACGGGCTCACGGTCAACACGGTGGTGCAGGGGGCGTGGGCGATCCTCGTCGGGCACTACTCGGGGCGGGAGGACGTCGTCTTCGGCACCACGGTGTCGGGCCGTCCGCCGGAGCTGCCCGGCGTGGAGCAGATGGTGGGCCTGTTCATCAACACGCTGCCGGTGCGCGTGCGGCTGACTCCGGACGAGCCGTTGGTGGACTGGCTCTCCGCGCTCCAGGCGTGGCTGCTGGAGATGCGGCAGCACGAGCACTCGCCGCTGGTGAAGGTCCAGCGTTGGAGCGAGGTGCCCGCGGGCACGCCGCTCTTCGAGACCCTGCTGGTCTTCGAGAACTACCCGGTGGACGCCGCGCTCTCCACGCCGCTGCCCTCGCTGGAGGTGCGGGACGTGCGCTCGGTGGAGACGGACCACCATCCGCTGACGCTCGTCGCGGTGCCCGGGCGCGAGCTGCGGTTGGAGCTCTCCCACGAGGGCGCGCGCTTCGACGGGGCGTACGTGGAGCAGATGCTGGCGCGGCTGGGCCACCTGCTGGAGTCCATGGCGGCCCGGCCCGGTCAGCGGCTGCGCGAGCTGTCCCCGGTGGACGGGGTGGAGGCCCGGCGGCTCCGGGAGTGGGGCACCCCCGGGGCGGAGGTCCCCCGGCCCGAGGCCCTGCACCGGCTCTTCGAGCAGCAGGTGGCCCGGACGCCGGACGCGGAGGCGCTGGTGTTCGGCTCCCAGCGGCTCACGTACGCGGAGCTGGAGGCACGGGCCAATCAGCTCGCGCACCACCTGCTCGGCCAGGGCGTGACGGCCGAGTCGCGGGTGGTGGTGTGCCTGGAGCGCTCGCCGGAGCTCATCATCGCGATGTTCGGCGTGCTCAAGGCAGGTGGGGCGTACGTGCCCCTGGATCCCTCCTGGCCCGCGGCGCGGCTCCAGTCGATTCGGGAGGACAGTGGCGCCGTGCTGGTGCTCGCCCAGGAGCGCACGGCGGCCTGGCTCGAGGGGACGGGCGCCCGGAAGGTGCTGCTCGACGTGGAGCGGGAGACCCTCGCGCGCGAGCCCCGGAGCGCTCCCGCGGTGGCGGTGGAGCCCGGGCAGCTCGCCTACATCATCTATACGTCGGGCTCGACGGGACGGCCCAAGGGCGTGCTGGTGGAGCACCGGGGCGTGCGCAACACCATCGCCTCCGCGGCTCGCTGGTGGTCGGCTCAACCCGGCAAGCGCTTCTTGCAGTTCGCCTCGGCGAGCTTCGATGCCTCCGCCTTCGACATCTTCAGCACCCTGCTGAGCGGCGCGACGTTGGTGATGGCCCCCCGCGAGTCGATTCTTCCCGGAGCGGGGCTGCTGCGGCTCTTGCGCGAGGAGCGGGTGACGGGCGCGATGCTCACGCCCTCGGTGCTGGAGGCCACGCCCGTGGAGGTCCTGCCCGAGCTGGAGTCGCTGCTGGTGGCGGGCGAGGCGTGCAGTCCGCGTCTTCCCGCGCGTTGGGGACCGGGCCGGCGTTTCGGCAACGTGTACGGGCCCACGGAGGTGAGCATCTGCTGCACCATCGCCGAGTGCTCGCCCGACGCGCCCGTGACGCCCCTGGGTCCGCCGCTCGCGGGGACGACGGCGTACGTGCTCGACGCGAGGCTGCGGCCGGTGGCGCCCGGCGTCCGGGGTGAGCTGTACGTCGGTGGCGCGGGCGTGACGCGGGGCTACCTCGGGCGTCCGGAGCTCACCGCCGAGCGCTACCTCCCCGATCCCTTCAGTGGTGAAGCCGGGGCGCGGTTGTACCGCACGGGCGACGTGGTGCGGTGGATGCCGGACGGGCAGCTCGAGTTCCTGGGCCGCGCCGACCAGCAGGTGAAGCTGCGCGGGTTCCGCATCGAGCTGGGAGAGATCGAGACGGCGCTGCGGGCGCTGGAGTCCGTGGGCGAGGCCGTGGTGGTCCTCCGTCCGGGGCCCCAGGAGGGCTCGCGGCTGGTGGGCTACGTGGTCGCCGCCGCGGGGACGCCGGCGCCCTCGGGGCGCGACCTGCGCGAGCGGCTGCGCGAGCGGCTGCCGGAGTACATGGTTCCCTCGGACATCGTCGTGCTGGAGGCCCTGCCGCTCACCACGAGTGGCAAGGTGGATCGCCGGGCGCTGCCCGAGCCGGAGCGCACGCGGGACGTGGCGCTCGCCTATGAGCCGCCGCGCACGCCGGTGGAGCGGACGCTGGCCGAGGTCTGGGCGCAGGTGCTCGGGCACGAGCGCGTGGGCATCCACGACGAGTTCTTCGAGCTGGGAGGCGACTCCATCCTCGCCATCCAGATCATCTCGCGGGCGGCGCAGGCGGGCGTGCACGTCACGGCCCGGCAGCTCTTCGCGCACCCGACGGTGGCCCGGCTCGCGGCGGTGGCGGGCTCGGCGCCCGTGGTGGTGGCCGAGCAGGGCCGGGTCACTGGCCCGGTGGTGCTCACGCCCATCCAGCACTGGTTCCTGGAGCAGGAGCCGCTGGCCCCGCATCATTATAATCAGGCGCTGCTCTTCTCCCTGCGCGAGCCCCTGGACGCGGGGCTGCTGGAGCAGGCCCTGCAGCACCTGCGCCTGCACCACGATGCGCTGCGCCTGCGCTTCACGCGGGACGGCGGAGGCTGGCGCCAGGAGAACGGAGGGCCCGAGGGCCGCCTGTCGCTGGAGCGCGTGGAGCTTTCCGGACGGGAGCCCGGCGAGCGCCTCGCGGCCCTGGAGGCGCATGCGGCCCGGGTGCAGTCCTCGCTGAGCCTGGAGGAGGGAACGCTCGCGCGCGCGGTGCTGTACGACCTGGGCGCGGGGGAGCCGGGGCGGCTGCTGCTCACCGTCCATCACCTCGCGGTGGACGGCGTGTCGTGGCGGGTGCTGTTGACGGATCTGCTCACGGCGTGGAGCCAGTTGCGCGCGGGCGGGCCGGTGAGCCTGCCCCCGAAGACGACGTCCTTCCAGCAGTGGGCGGAGCGGCTGGAGGCCTACGCCCAGACGGAGGCCGTCCAGGGACAGGCGGCGTACTGGCTGGGCCTGCCCTGGGAGCGTGTCTCCCGGCTGCCCGTGGACGTGCCGGGAGGAGAAGACACCGTGGGCACCTCGCGCGTGGTGCGCGTGGAGCTGGGCGCGGAGGAGACCCGCGCGCTGCTCCAGGAGGTGCCACGGGCCTGGCGCGCGCGGGTGGAGGAAGTGCTGCTCACCGCGCTGGCGGAGACCTTCCGGGGGTGGACGGGCGCGCCCGCGTTGCTCGTGGACCTGGAGGGGCATGGCCGTGAGGACGTCCTCGAGGGCGTGGACGTGTCGCGCACCGTGGGGTGGTTCACCAGCCTGTATCCCGTGGTGCTGGAGGCCGGAGATGGCCGGGTGCCCGAGTCGGGGCTCAAGGCGGTCAAGGAAGCCCTGCGCCGCGTTCCCCAGCGCGGGCTGGGTTTTGGTCTGCTGCGCTACCTGTCTCACGAGGGCGAGGTGGCCGCGCGGCTGAGGGCCCTGCCCCAAGCGGAGGTGGCCTTCAACTACCTGGGGCAGTTGGACACCGTGCTGCCTCCCGAGTCTCCGCTCGCGCTGGTCTCCGATTTCGTGGGGCCCACGCAGGATCCGCGGGCGCGCCGCTCGCACCGGCTCGTCGTCAACGCCATCATCTCGGGGGGCTGCCTCCAGGTGTCCTGGACGTATGGTGAGCGGGTCTTCCGGAGCGAGACGGTGGAGTCGCTGTCGCGGGGCTTCCTCGCGTCCCTGCGTGCGCTGCTCGGGCGGTGCGCGGCGGAGGACGGGGCGAGCGTGCTCACGCCGTCCGATTTCCCGCTGGCCCCGCTGGGTCAGTCGGCGCTGGACGTCCTGGTGACGCGGGTGGCCCTGGAGGGCGCGCGGGGCCGGCGCAACCTCGAGGACCTGTACCCGCTCTCCCCGCTCCAGCAGGGCATGCTCTTCCATGTCCTCCAGGCGGCGGGCGGTGGGGTGTACTTCAACCAGCTCGCGACCGAGCTGCGCGGCACGCTGGACCTCTCCGCGTTCACGAGGGCCTGGCGGCAGGTGGTGGAGGCGCATCCCATCCTGCGCACCGCCATCTTCTGGGAGGGCGTCGACGTTCCGCTGCAGGGGGTGTTCCGCGAGGTGGAGCTGCCGCTCGTCCAGGAGGACTGGCGCGGAGTGCCCGCCGCCGAGCAGGACGCCCGCTTCGCGCGGTGGCTGGAGGCCGACCGTGACCGGGGCTTCTCGCTGTCCACGCCGCCGCTGGTCCGCCTGGCGCTGCTGCGCACGGGAGACGCGGCGTACCGCTTCGTCTTCAGCCACCACCACCTGCTGCTCGATGGGTGGTCGGTGCCCATCGTCGTCCGTCAGGTCTTCGCGCTCTATGACCAGCTCACCCGGGGGGTGGAGCCTCGGGTGGAGCCGTCGCGGCCCTACCGCGACTACATCGCCTGGCTCCAAGGGCGAGGCCTGGAGGAGTCCGAGCGGTTCTGGCGCCACGCGCTCGAGGGGTTCTCCGAGCCCACGGAGCTGGGGCGCTCTCCGGGACATCCGGCGGACGCGGGCCGGCGGTCGCGGCAGGTCCACCTGTCGGAGGCCTCCACCGAGGCGCTGAATGCGTTCGCGCGCCAGCACGGGCTCACGGTCAACACGGTGGTGCAGGGGGCCTGGGCGCTCCTGTTGGGTCACCACGCGGGCACGCGCGACGTCGTCTTCGGCACCACGGTGTCGGGCCGGCCGCCGGAGCTGCCCGGCGTGGAGCAGATGGTGGGCCTGTTCATCAACACGCTGCCGGTGCGCGTGCGGCTGACTCCGGACGAGCCGCTGGTGGAGTGGTTGCGGCGCAACCAGACGTGGCTGATGGAGATGCGGCAGCACGAGCACTCGCCCCTGGTGAAGGTCCAGCGCTGGAGCGAGGTGCCCGCGGGCACACCGCTCTTCGAGAGCCTGATGATCTTCGAGAACTACCCGGTGGACGCGGCGTTGGCCACGTCGCTGCCCGCGTTGGAGGTGCGCGACACGCGCTCGTTGGAGGTGGACCACCATCCGCTGACGCTCATCTCCTCGCCGGGACGCGAGCTGCCGCTGCACCTGTCGTATGACGGCACGCGCTTCGGCGGGGCGCATGTCGAGGGAATGCTGCGGCAACTGCGCCACCTGCTGGAGTCCATGGTGGCCCGGCCCGGGTCGCGGCTGGGCGAGTTGTCCCTGGTGGACGACACCGCGCGGGGGCTGCTGCGGGAGTGGAGCGGGGCGGACGTCCGCGCGTACGCGCCGGAGTTGTTGCACGGCTCCTTCGAGCGGTGGGCCCGGACGGCGCCGGAGGCGGAGGCGATCCGCTTCGCCGGGGAGCGGCTCTCCTATGGCGAGCTGGACACGCGAGCGAACCAGCTCGCGCACCATTTGAGGGGACAGGGGGTGGGCGCGGAGGCCCGGGTGGTGGTGTGCCTGGAGCGCTCGCCGGAACTCATCATCGCGATGCTCGGGGTGCTCAAGGCGGGCGGGGCCTATGTGCCCCTGGATCCCGCCTGGCCGGCGGCGCGGCTACGCTCCATCTTCGAGGACAGTGGCGCCGTGCTGGTGCTCGCCCAGGAGCGCACGGCGGGGTGGCTGGAGGGGACGGGCGCCCGGCGGGTGCTGCTGGACACGGAGCGCGAGCGCCTCGCGCGCGAGCCCCGGACGACTCCGGCCGTGGCGCTGGAGCCGGGCCAGCTGGCCTATGTCATCTACACCTCGGGCTCCACGGGCAAACCCAAGGGCGTGCTGGTGGAGCACCAGAGCGCGAGCAACACGGTGAAGGGCACGCGCTGGGCGTGGGCAATTGGTCCGGACAAGCGGGTGCTCCAGTTCGCCTCGGCGAGCTTCGACGTGTCGGTGTTCGAGATCTACGGCGCGCTGAGCGACGGGGCGTGTCTGGTGATGGCGCCGCGCGAGGCGTTGATGCCGGGAGCGGACCTGCTGCGGGTGCTGCGCGAGGAGCGGGTGACGACGGCGGTGCTCACGCCCTCGGTGTTGGAGGTGACGCCCGTGGAGGCGTTGCCCGCCCTGGAGTCGATGATGGTGGCGGGCGAGGCGTGTGGACCCCGCCTTCCCGCGCGCTGGGGCGTGGGGCGGCGGTTCGTCAACGCGTACGGACCGACGGAGGTCTCCATCTACGCGACGGCCGCCGAGTGCCCGCCGGGCTCGCCCGTGGTGCCCATTGGACGGCCGCTCGCGGGAGCGACGGCGTACGTGCTCGACGCGGAGCTGAAGCCCGTGGCCCCGGGGGTGCGCGGAGAGCTGTACATCGGGGGCGCGGGCGTGACGCGGGGCTATCTCGGACGTCCGGAGCTGACGGCCGAGCGCTTCATCCCGGATCCCTTCGGCGCGGCCCCGGGCGCGCGCCTGTACCGCACGGGCGACGTGGTGCGATGGCTGCCGGATGGCCAGCTGGAGTTCTTCGGACGCTCCGATGATCAGGTGAAGCTGCGCGGGTTCCGCATCGAGCTGGGGGAGGTGGCGGCGGTGCTGAGGGAGCAGCCGCGCGTGCGCGACGCGGTGGCGCTGGTGCGTCAGTACGGGCCGGGAGATCAACGGCTGGTGGCCTACGTGGTGCCTGAGGCGGAGGGGCCAGCGCCTTCCGCGCGCGAGTGGCGCGAGCGGCTGCGCGAGCGGTTGCCGGAGTACATGATTCCCGGGGCCTTCGTGGTCCTGGACGCGCTGCCCTACACGACGAGCGGCAAGCTGGATCGCCGGGCGCTGCCCGCGCCGGAGCGAGCCCGGGACACGGCCGCGACGCCGAGCGTCGCCCCGCGCACGCCCGTGGAGCAGTCCCTGGCCGAGGTGTGGGCCCGGGTGCTCGGGCACGAGCACGTGGGCATCCACGATGACTTCTTCGAGCTGGGAGGTGACTCCATCCTCGCCATCCAGATCATCTCGCGGGCGGCGCAGGCGGGTCTGCACGTCACGGCCCGGCAGCTCTTCTCCCATCCGACGGTGGCCCGGCTCGCGGCGGTGGCGGGCTCGACGCCCGGAGTGGTGGCCGAGCAATCCCTGGTGACGGGCCCGGTGGTGCTCACGCCCATCCAGCACTGGTTCCTCGAGCAGGAGTCGCCGGAGCCGCATCATTATAATCAGGCGCTGCTCTTCTCCCTGGGCGAGCCCATGGACGTGGGGCTGCTGGAGCGGGCCCTCCAGCACCTGTACCTGCACCATGACGCGCTGCGGATGCGCTTCACGCGGGACGGCGGGGGCTGGCGCCAGGAGAACGCGGGCGGTGAGGGCCGGTTCCCGTTGGAGCGGGTGGACCTGTCCGGAGTCGCGCCGGGTGAGCGCGGCGCGGCCCTGGAGGCCCATGCCACGCGGGCGCAGGTGTCGTTGGACCTGGCGGGTGGGAGCGTCGCGCGCGCGGTGCTGTTCGACCTGGGGGGGGGCGAGCCGGGGCGGTTGCTGCTGGTCATCCACCACCTCGTGGTGGACGGTGTGTCGTGGCGGGTGTTGCTGACGGACCTGCTCACCGCCTGGCACCAGCTTCGCGAGGGACGTGCCGTCCAACTGCCTCCGAAGACGACGTCCTTCCGGCAGTGGGCGGAACGGTTGGAGGCCTGGGCGGGGACTCGCGCCGCGCGCGAGGAGGCCGGCTACTGGTTGGGACTGCGGTGGGAGCGGGTCGCGCGCCTGCCGGTGGATCTGCCGGGAGGCGATGACACGGTGGCGTCCTCGCGCCAGGTGGGCATGGAGCTCGACGCCGAGGAGACGCGGGCGTTGCTCCACGAGGTGCCGCGGGCCTGGAGGACACGCGTGGAGGAGGTGCTGCTCACCGCGCTGGCGGAGAGCTTCCGGCGGTGGACGGGCTCGCCCGTGCTGCTCGTGGACCTGGAGGGACACGGCCGCGAGGACATGCTCGAGGGCGTGGACGTGTCGCGCACCGTGGGGTGGTTCACCAGCCTCTTCCCGGTATTGCTGGAGACGGCGGACGGCGCGCCTCCGGAGGCGGGACTCGTGAGCGTCAAGGAGACGCTGCGGCGGCTGCCCCGGCGCGGCGTGGGCTTCGGCGTGTTGCGCTACCTGTCCCGCGAGCCCGGGCTGCGGGCCCTTCCCGATGCCGAGGTCTCCTTCAACTACCTGGGCCAGCTCGACCACGTGCTGCCCGAGGGCTCGCCGGTCTCGATGGACTCCGAGTCGGTGGGGCCTACCTGGTCGGGCGGAACCCGGCGCCGCCACCTGATCGATGTCGGTGCCATCGTGTCCCAGGGCCGTCTCCAGCTCTCCTGGACGTACAGCGAGACGGTGCACCAGCGCGGCACCATCGAGGCGCTCGCCCGGGACTTCCTGCGCGCGCTGCGGACGCTGATCGCCCGGTGCACACGGGAGGACGCGGGGGGCTTCACGCCGTCCGACTTCCCGCTCGCGGCGCTCGGGCACCGGGAGCTGGACTCCCTGGTGGAGCGGGTGACGCGGGGGGAGGCCCGGCTGCGGCGGAACATCGAGGACGTGTACGCGCTCTCCCCGCTCCAGCAGGGGCTGCTCTTCCACGTGTTGCGTGACACGAGCGCGGGCGTCTACCTCAACCAGATGTCCTGGGCGGTGCACGGAGAGCTGGACGTGACGGCCGTGGCCCGGGCCTGGCGGGAGACGGTGGCGCGGCATGCCCAGCTGCGCACCGCCTTCTTCTGGGATGGGCTGGAGACTCCGGTGCAGGTGGTGCTGCGCGACGTCCGGTTTTCGCTCCACTCGGAGGACTGGAGGGAGGTGCCCGCCTCGGAGCACGGGGCCCGGCTCGCGGCGTGGGTGGAAGCGGATCGGCGGCGGGGCTTCGAGCTGGAGCGGGCGCCGTTGATGCGGCTCGCCGTGCTGCGCACCGGGGAGCGGGTGTGGCACTTCGTGTGGAGCTACTCGCACCTGTTGTTGGATGGCTGGTCGGTGCCGCGGGTGATGGGCGAGGTGTTCGGCCGCTACGGCGCGCTGAGCCGGGGCGAGGTGCTCTCCCTGCCCGAGCCGCGTCCCTACCGGGACTTCATCGACTGGTTGAGGCGCAGGGACCTGGAGGCGGCGGAGGCGTTCTGGCGCCGGTCGCTCGCGGGCTTCACCTCGCCCACACGGGTGGGAGCGGATCGCGGCGCCCCGCCGGAGGGAGGCCCGGTGCGCCGGGAGTGGCACGTGCGGCTGGAGCCCGAGGCCGCCGCGGCGTTCCGGGCCTTCTCGCGCCGCCAGCAGGTGACGCTGGGCACGTGCATCCAGGGGGCCTGGGCACTGTTGCTGCGCCACCACGCGGGAGAGGACGACGTGGTCTTCGGCTGCACGATGTCGGGTCGTCCCGCGTCCTTGCCGGGCGTGGAGGAAATGGTGGGGTTGTTCATCAACACCTTGCCCGTGCGCGTGCGGGTGCCGCGAGGCAAGGCCGTGGGGGAGTGGCTGCGCGAGCTCCAGGCGTGGCTCGTGGAGATGCGGCAGTACGACTACACGCCGCTGGTGGAGGTCCATCGCTGGGGGGAGGTGCCGCAGGGCACGCCGCTCTTCGAGACGCTGGCCGTCGTGGAGAACTACCCGATGGACGCCGCCGCCGGAGCACAGGCGGCGCTGGAGATCCGCGACGTGAGGGGCCACGAGCTGGACACCTTCCCGCTGACGCTCATCGCGGAGACGAACGAGGAGGTGAGGCTGCACCTCTTCCATGACGAGCGCCGCATCGACGGGGCGGACGCGGAGCGGATGCTGGGGCACCTGCTGACGCTGCTCGCCCGCATGGTGGAGGACGCCGGGCGCCCGGTGGTGGAACTGTCTCCGCTGGACGAGGCGGAGCGCGGCCGGGTGCTGCGGGAGTGGAACGCGACGGCGGTGGCGCGCGGGGGAAGCGAGGGGCTCGCGGCGTTGTTCGAGGCGCGGGTGCGGCGGGCACCGGAGGCGCTGGCGGTGGTGATGGGGGCCGAGCGGCTCACCTATGGCGAGTTGGACTCGCGGGCCAACCAGGTGGCGCACCGGTTGCGCCGGCTGGGGGTGGGCCCGGACGTGTGCGTGGGCCTGTGCGTGGAGCGCTCGCTGGAGCTGGTGGTGGGGCTCTGGGGCATCCTCAAGGCGGGCGGCGCGTACGTGCCGTTGGATCCGGCGTATCCACCCGAGCGGCTGCGCTACATGGTGGCGGACTCGGGGGCGGGCGTGGTGGTGACGGCGGGCGAGGTGGCCCAGGGGCTCGTGGGGCCGGGAGTCCGGCTGCTGCGGCTGGACGCGGAGGCCCCGGAGGCCTGGCCGGAGACTCCCGTCGTGGGAGGCGCGGGAGCGGAGCACCTCGCCTACGCCATCTACACGTCGGGCAGCACGGGCCAGCCCCGGGCGGTGATGGTGCGCCAGGGCGCGGTGGTCAACCTCATCGAGGCGCTGCACCGCGAGGTGTACGCATCACTGGAGCCGGCGCGGCGCGTGAGCGTCAACGGCTCGGTGTCCTTCGACACGTCGGTGAAGCAGCTCTTCCAACTGTTGAAGGGCCACGTGCTGGACCTGACGCCGGAGGAGGTGCGCTTCGACGGTGAGGCGCTGCGCGAGTACCTGGAGCGGCAGCGGATAGATGTCTTCGACTGCACGCCCTCCCAGCTCCTGTTGCTGGTGGAGACGGGCTGGCTGGAGGAGACCTCGCGCGGGCTCACGCTGTTGATTGGCGGCGAGGCCATCTCCGAGGCGCTGTGGCGGCGGCTGGGCGCCGCGCGGCGGGTGCGGGCCTTCAACGTCTACGGACCCACCGAGTGCACGGTGGACGCGACGGTGTGCCTCATCGGGGGAGCGCACGAGCGCCCCGTGTTGGGACGGCCCATCGACAACGTGCGGCTGTACGTCCTGGATGGGCACGGACGGCCGGTGGGCGTGGGGGTGGCGGGAGAGCTGTACATCGGGGGCGCGGGGCTGGCGCGTGGCTATCTCGGCCGTCCGGACGTGACGGCGGAGCGCTTCGTGCCGGATGGCTTCGGGAGCGAACCCGGAGCCCGGCTGTACCGGACGGGAGACCGGGCCCGGTGGCGGGTGGATGGGACGGTGGAGTTCCTCGGGCGCGTGGACTTCCAGGTGAAGCTGCGCGGCTACCGCATCGAGCTGGGCGAGGTGGAAGCGGTGCTGCGGGAGCAGCCGGACGTGCGGGACGCGGTCGCCGTCGTGCGCGAGTACGGGCCGGGGGATCAGCGGCTGGTGGCCTACGTGGTGGCGGGGGCCGGGGTGGATGGTGCCGCGCTCCGTTCCGTCCTCGTGGCTCGGCTGCCCGAGGCCTGGGTGCCCGCGGCCGTCATGAGCCTGCCTTCCTTCCCGCTCACGCCGAGTGGCAAGGTGGATCGCCAGGCGCTGCCGTTGCCCGGAGGGCTCTCGCGGAGCGAGGGCTTCGTCCCGCCGCGGACGGACACCGAGCGGCGGCTCGCGGAGCTGTGGGCCGCGACGCTGGGCGTGGAGCGCGTGGGGGCGACGGATTCCTTCTTCGAGCTGGGCGGACACTCGCTGCTGGCCACGCGGCTCGTGTCCCGTATCCGGAGCACGTTCGCGGTGGAGTTGCCGCTGCGCGCCGTCTTCGACTCGCCCCTGCTGGAGGCACTGGCCCGGCGGGTGGAGGCGTCTCCCCGGAGGGCGGCGCGGCTGCCGGCACCACCTCTCCTGGTTCGGCGTCCCGAGGGGGAGGTGCCGCTGAGCTTCGCGCAGCAGCGGCTGTGGTTCCTGGATCGGCTCCAGCCCGGGCGCGCGACCTACAACATCCCGTACGCGGTGCGGCTGACGGGGACGTTGGATCTCCCGGCATTGGAGCGGGGGCTGACGGCGATCCTCCAGCGGCACGAGGTGCTGCGCACGACGTTCGGTGAGGTGGAAGGACGGCCGGTGGCGCGCGTGGAGGAGCGGGGGGCGGTGTCGCTCGGGCGGGTGGACCTCTCGGGGCTGCCGGAGGAGGCGCGCGAGGCGGAGGTGCACCGACTGGCGGAGCGCGAGGCCCGCGAGCCGTTCTCGCTCGCACGCGGGCCACTCTGGAGGACGACGCTGTTGCGCCTGGCGCCGGACGAGCACGTGTTGTTGATGACGATGCACCACATCGTCACGGATGGCTGGTCCATGGGCGTCTTCGTGCGCGAGCTGGCGGCGCTGTATGGGGCCGCGTCGCGAGGGGAGCCGGGCCCGCTGGCGGAGCTGCCGGTGCAGTACGCGGACTACGCGCGCTGGCAGCGCGAGTGGCTCCAGGGGGAGGTGTTGGAGGCGCAGTTGGCGTACTGGCGCGAGCACCTGGCGGGCAGCCCTCCGGTGTTGAACCTCCCGCTGGACAGGCCGCGGCCCGCCCGGCCGGAGTCGCGCGCGGGCGCGCACACGTTCGTCGTACCGGAGGCGGTGGTGGAGCCGCTCCGAGCGCTGGGGCGACGCGAGGGGTGCAGCCTGTTCATGGTGCTGCTGGGGGGCTTCCAGGTGTTGCTCGGCCGGTGGAGTGGGCAGGAGGACATCGTGGTGGGCTCGCCGGTGGCGGGGCGCACGCGGGCGGAGGTGGAGGGGCTGATCGGCTTCTTCGTGAACACGCTGGTGTTGAGGACGCGGGTGGGTGGGGCGCCGACGTTCCGGGAGGTGCTGGCGCGGGTGAGGGAGGTGGCGTTGGGGGCGTACGCGCACCAGGACGTGCCCTTCGAGAAGCTGGTGGAGGAGTTGCGGCCCGTGCGGGACGTGCGCCACACGCCGCTCTTCCAGGTGATGTTCTCGTTGCAGAACCAGCCCCGCGAGCGGCTGGAGCTTCCGGGGCTCACGCTCACGGCGCTCGAGGCAGTGGCGGGGGGAGCGAAGTTCGATCTCTCCCTGTTCTTCGAGGAGGACGCGGCGGGAGGGCTGCGCGGGCTGTTCGACTACGACGCCAGCCTGTTCGAAGAGGGCACGGTGGCGCGGTGGGCGTCGGAGCTGGTGGAGCTGCTCGAGGCGGTGGCGAGGCAGCCAGAGGTCTCCCTTCCCCGGCTGTTGGGCGAGGTGCCCATGCCCACGCGGAGGCCGACGCCGCTGCTGGCCCAGCCGCCGCACGCGTCGCCGGGGTACGTGCGGCCCGAGGAGCCGGTGGCGCTCGAACTGGCGGGGCTCTGGCGCGAGCTGCTCCAGGTCGAGCGGGTGGGGCTGCACGACAACTTCTTCGAGCTGGGAGGGCATTCGCTGCTGGCGACCCAGCTCGTGGCGCGGGTGCGGCAGCGCCTGGGGGTGGAGCTTCCGCTGCGGGTGCTCTTCGAGGCGCCGGACCTGGGCGCGCTGGCCGAGCGCATCCAGTCCCGCGTGGGAGTGCCCGGGGCGGACGAGGGCAACCGGGTGACGCTCCAGGCGGAGGGGACGGGGACGCCCTTCTTCTGGGTGCATCCGGTGGGAGGCAACGTGCTGTGCTACGCGGAGCTGGCGAGGCGGCTGGGTACCGGGCGTCCCTTCCATGCGCTGCGGGCCACGGGGTTGGACGGGCGCGAGGCGCCGCTCACGCGGGTGGAGGACATGGCGCGGCGGTACGTGGAGCAGGTGCGCGCCGTGCAGGCCGAGGGCCCCTATCTGCTCGGAGGCTGGTCCTTGGGGGGGACGGTGGCGTTCGAGATGGCGAGGGAGCTGCGGCGCCAGGGGCAGGAGGTGGAGTTGCTGGTGCTGCTCGACAGCTTCGCGCCCTCCGAGTCGCCCGTGCCGGAGGGGGATGAGGCGCTGCTGTTCGCCGGTTTCGCGGCGGATCTGGCGCGGAGCGCGGGCCACGAGTCATCGCTCACGCCCGAGTCCTTCGAGAACCTGTCGACGGAGGAGCGGCTGCGCGCCTTGTGGAGCCATGCGGTGGAGGCGCGGTGGCTGCCCGTAGGGACGCGGTTGGAGGAGGTGAGGGCGGTGGTGGAGGTGGTCCGGGCCAACCTCCAGGCGGTGTCGCGGTACACGCCCGAGCCGTCCGCGGGGCGGGTGGTGCTGCTCCGGGCGAGGGATGCCCGGCGAGGCGCGGCGCGAGACCCCACCCATGGCTGGGGGGGCCTCGTGCCGTCCGGGCTCACGGTGGAGGACGTCCCGGGAGACCACCACGGCGTGCTCCGGCCGCCGCACGTGGATCACCTGGCGGAGCACCTCGAGCGGCTGCTCCGATAGGTACTGGCCTCCCCGCGCGGATGAGTCCGCGCGGGCGAGGGCCTACTCGGGGAGGGTGAAGAGGAGCCAGGAAGGCTCCTCGTCCATGGCACCCCAGAGGAGCACCTTGTTCTTGGGCAGGAGGATGGCGTTGCCCTTGTTGTATGGCCGCGGAGTCTTGGCGAGATGGGTCCAGGACCCCTTGGAGTCGGTGTCGGAGGTGGGGGGAGGAGTATAGAGTTCGATGTCGCCGAAGCCTCCGATGACCAGCGCCTTCCCACCGGTGAGAGCGATTGTCTTGTGGTTCCAATGAGCCTGGTTCAGCGGGGGACCTGCGACCCACGTCTTCTCGGACGGATCGTACAGGGCAGTTGAACTCAAGCTGTACCCATTGGTGCCGCCAGTGACCAGGAGTTCGCCAGAGTCGAGGTGGGTCGCGGCATGACCGTGGAGTGCCACGAAAGGAGGGGCCTTTTCCCGGCGCCACGTATTGGATTCTGGGTTGTAGATTTCCACGCCGTGGCTGCTCAACACCATGACTTCTCCCGAGCCCAACAAGGTCAAGGTGGCATCACGCATGGATTGAATCATGCCTCCCGCGGAACTCCACTGGTGCGTGGCGGGATCATAGAGTTCCGCGCCGGTGGTACTCGCTTCTCCCTCTTTTCCGGAGGGAGCCTTGCTCCAGACTCGTCCACCTGTCACCAGTACTTTTCCCGAGGGCAGCAGGGTGGATTGATGTCCGTAACGCGGATTTTCCCAGTCGCTGATGGTCTTCCATGTGCCCGCGACTGGGTCGTACAACTCCACAGCATTGATGAAGCGACCCGAAGAAGGACACTTGCCTCCAGACAACATCACCTCGCCCGTCGAAAGCTTCACGGCGGAGGCCAGCTGGCGTGGCTGCACGATATCCCCCGTCTTCTTCCATTCATTCTTTTCGGGGTCGTAGAGTGCCGAGAATGCCATTTTCTTCTTTGTCTCCTCGTCCCAGTTGCCTTCCGGCGGCGGTGGCTCCTTGGGCCGACCTCCCACCATCAGAACCAGGCCCGAATCAAGCTTGACCACGGAGGAGTTGATCGTCTCCCCTTGCACCGTGTTCGTGATGGGCTCAGAGACAGGCTGCCCAGGCCCACATCCCATGGTGAAGCTGACCCCCAGGACCAGTAACGAAAGACCCAGCGCAGTGCGCATGCATTGCTCCGAATAGAGAGGGCTGTCCCCAGCAACTGTCGGCGGACGGCGTGTGAAGCCATATCTCATTCGGAGTGTTTCGTACACGTGGATCATTCAGCCGGTAAGAAAAAGAAACAAGCATTTCAGGGGATGTCTGTAATTGCTGGCCCTCTTCTACTGAGTGGACGAATCCATCCAATGGGTGCTCCATATTGGACGAAATCGTCCAATCCTTCTCGCTGGACGAAATCGTCCAATCCTTCTCGCGAGCCGCGGTACACGCGCGAGTTGCCGGCATGTGGCGACCGCACTTCTCCCCCAGGGAGCTGCTGACCCGCCATCCCTGGGGGATGCGCTCTGTACACCTTGAGCGTGGTGGTCCTCAGCCCTTCACTCAGCGGCCGCCGAGGAAGTCCCCCTTGCCGATGTCCAAGCCGTTGTGGCGCAGGATGGCGTAGGCCGTGGTGACGTGGAAATAGAAGTTGGGCAGCACGAAGGAGATCAGGTAGGCCTGTCCTTGGAACTGCACTTCCTGCGTGCGCATCTTGAGGGTGACGGTGCGCTCCTCGCTGCCATCGACTTGCGCCGCGCTCACGCTGTTGAGGAATTCGATCGTCTTGGCGATGCGTGTCTGGAGTTCGGGGAAGCTGGCCTCGGTGTCGGGGAAGCTCGGGGCCTCGATTCCCGCCAGCCGGGCGGCACAGCCCTTGGCCAGATCGCTCGCGGTCTGAATCTGGAAGGACAGCGGCCGCATGTCGGGCGCGAGCCGGGCGTTGATCAAGACGGAGGGGTCGATCTTCTTCGTCTCGGCATACGTGGCGGCCTTCGCGAGGATCGCCGACAGATTGCCCAGCATGCGCACGAGGGAGGGGATGGAGGCCTGATACATCGACAGGGACATGGGGTAGCTCCGGGGGTAGGGGGACTGCGAGGGGCTCCCACCCTGGGCTTCGGGGGATGACGAGGGCGGGGCCGACCGGCAGGTTGGGGGCCCGCGCGAGGGCTGTCAATCGTCGAATCCGTCACACGGCGGGCGGGCCCGCGCCCCACTCATCGCCGCGGCGCGGCAGGACGGGGCTCCTCTTCGAGCAGCCTTCGCACGATGCACAGCAGGCGCTCGCACGCGTTCGCCGTGCCCATGCTCTGGGCGCTCACCTGGGCACCTTCGATGACGAAGACGAACTCGCTGGCGACCGCCTCGGGATCGGCAAGGCCCGCCTGGGCGCAGAGGGCCACCACGCGGCGCGTCTGCGCGGTCTTGTGGGCTTCAATCACCTGCCGCGCGGGGTGGTTCCGGTCGGGCAATTCCGCCACGGAGTTGAGGAACGGGCAGCCCCGGTCCGACTCTCCCGACAGCCGCTCGGTGATGTGCTTCGCCCAGCCCAGCAGTTGTGCGCGGGGATCTCCCGGGTGCTCGGCGGCGAGCCGCTCCAGCACGGCCTCATCGCGCGCCACCTCGAGCCGGAGCCATTCGGTTACCAGCGCGTCCTTGGACTCGAAGTGGCGGTAGAGCGCCATCTTCGTGGTCTCCGCGCGCGCGGCGATCGCCTCCACGCCCACGCCCCGGATGCCTTCCCGGTAGAACAGCTCCTCGGCCGCCGCGAGGATCCGCTCCCGGGGCGGCACCTTCATCGTCTTGTCCTTCATCCCTTCCCCTTGACTCTGATACCGGTCGGTATCATTAAGCGATACCGCTCGGTATCATCCGAGCCCGGACGGTGTCCGGCAATCCTACATCCAGGAGATCTTTCATGACGATGCGCACCCTTTCCAGGAGTGCCACGCTGGCCGCGTTGCTCACGGTGACGGGGGGGCTGTTCACGGCGCCCGCCCAGGCCGCCGCGCCGTTGGTGAAGACGCAGGCGCCGGGCTTCTACCGCATGCTGTTGGGCGACTTCGAAGTCACCGCGCTGTCGGATGGCACCCTGCCGCTGCCGGTGGAGAAGCTGCTGACGAACGTGCGGCCGGGCCGGGTCGAGGCGTTGCTGGCCGCCGAGTACCTCACCTCTCCGGTGGAGACGTCGATCAACGCTTATCTGATCAACACGGGCTCCAAGCTGTTCCTGGTGGACACGGGGGCGGGCGAGGTGATCGGACCGTCCGCGGGCCAGCTGGTCACGAGCATTCGCGCGGCGGGCTACCAGCCCGAGCAGGTCGATGCCGTCCTCATCACCCATGTGCACCCGGACCACTCGGGGGGCCTGGTGGTGGCGGGCAAGCGCGTCTTCCCGAACGCGCGCGTGTACGTGGACAAGCGCGAGGTGGATTACTGGCTGAACGCCGCCAACGCGGAGAAGGCGCCGGAGAGCGCCAGGCCGCGCTTCCAGGAAGCGAAGGCCACCTTGACGCCGTATGCCGAGGCGGGCCAGCTCGAGACGTTCACGGGCAACACGCAACTGGCGCCGGGCCTCAGGACCCTGGAGGCGCCCGGCCATACGCCGGGGCACACGTTCTACGTGGTGGAGAGCCAGGGGCAGAAGCTCGTGTTCTGGGGGGACATGATGCATGTGGCGGCGGTGCAGTTCCCCGAGCCCTCGGTGACGATCCAATTCGACGTGGATTCCAAGGCGGCGGCGGCCCAGCGCGCCAAGGCCTACGCCGAGGCCGCGAAGCAGGGCTACTGGGTGGCCATTGCTCACGTCTCGTTCCCGGGCCTCGGCCATCTGCGCGCCAATGGCAAGGGATACACCTGGGTGCCGGCCAACTACAGCGTCCCCCGCTGATGAGTCTTTCCCGCAACGGTTTTGACAAGCCATGTCAAACCCCGCGGGCGCTCGACCGGGCCTCGGTACGCACGGGCCCTTTGTCCTCATGAGTGCCCGGTCGATTGCTGATTGAGCTGCCTCGAGTGCGCGGGATTGTTTTCGAGAAGACGATGGCGTGCCTCGCTGTACGATGCGCGCCCCGCGAGGGGGAGCCATTCCGGCTTCCACCCAGGGCGGCATACTACATCGAATTCTCGTATTGCCATGAAGGCGGGTTTTTGGTCTATTACCCGTGTCTTCACAACTCATCCCCGACATTTGTCGAGCGAGGCCCATCCATGAAGCGTCTTTCCTCTGTGTTGTCTTTCGTCCTGGGTGCCACCCTGTCCGTTGGATGTGGGGGCGAAATGGCCCCGGAGCAGGAGGCGGGGATGGGAGAGTCCTCCTCGACGACGGCGGTGGCCGAGTCTCCGGCGGCTGCTCCGCTGGCGCTCCCGGCGTACTGTAACGGGGTGCTCACCTGGAATACGGCTTGGACGGCGTTCGAGGACGAGGTGCTCAAGCTGGTGAACCAGAAGCGGGCCGCGGGCGCCACGTGTGGTGGCGTGGCCAAGCCCGCGGTCCCGGCGGTCACCTTCGACGAGCGGCTGCGCTGCGCGTCCCGCGTCCACTCGCAGGACATGGGCACCAACAACTTCATGGGCCACAACGGCTCCAACGGCTCCACCCCGTGGCAGCGCATGACCAACGCCGGCTACGTCTGGAGGGCGGCCTCGGAGAACGTCGCCGCGGGCTATGCCACCCCCGCCGCGGTGGTGGACGGCTGGATGAAGAGCACGGGCCACTGCAACAACATCATGGGCGCCAACGTCAAGAACCTGGGCGTGGGCTACTTCTACGCGCCCTCGAGCACCTACAAGCACTACTGGACGCAGGACTTCGGCGCTCAGTAGGACGCTCGAGCCTCCTCCAGGGGCTCTCGCGGCGTTTCCCCAAGGATTTCGAGCGTTTGACGCTTCCCCCCTCCGTCCGGTACGGAGGGCGGAAACGTTTTTCCACGTGGCACGTAGATGGGCCAGGGGATGGGGAACGCGACGGACGAAGAGCTCATGGAACGCTTCTGCGAGGGAGATCACGCTGCTTTCGAGGTCCTGTTCAGCCGGCATGCCGGCGCGGTGCAGGGCTTCCTGGCACGCATGGTTCGTGATGGTGCGCTCGCGGAGGATCTGCTGCAGACGACGTTCTTGTCGGTCGTCCGCTCGCGGGATCGGTTCGAACGGGGGACGCGTTTCGGCCCCTGGTTGATGACGATCGCCGCGAACGCCGCGCGGGATGCCCTGCGCCGCCGCCAGCACCGCGAGGCGTATCGGGACAGCGCGCCCCCTCCGGCCCCGGTCACCGCCGACCCGTCGGATCCCGGCATGCGCAAGCGCCTGGAGGACGCGCTGCAGCGGCTGTCGCCGGATCAGCGCGAGGCCATCCTCCTGCACAAGCTCGAGGGCTGGTCCTACGAGGAGATCGCCTCGATGCGCGGCATCAGCGTGAGCGCGGCGCGCGTGCGGGCCCACCGCGGGTTCGAGAAGCTGCGGCAACTGCTGGACGGGCTGGTGGGGGAATGATGGCGCCGTCCCTGGACACATTGCTCTCCCGGGAGGTTGCCGGAGATGACGCCGCGAGGGCGCGGGCCCTGGCGGCGGTGCGCGCGGAGCTGGCGCGTCCCGTGCCCGTGCGGGGCTGGAGGACCCAGGCGGCGCGGCTGCTCGGGGTCTCGGTGGCGCTGACGGTCGCGGTGGCCGGGGTGTTGTGGGCCCTGGGCCGCACGTCCAGCGAGGTGCTGTGGGCCCATGCGCCCGTGCTGGCCTTGTTGTGGGCCACCAGTGCCGTGTGTGCCCGGGCCGCGCTCGCGCCCCGGAGACAGGTGCTGCAGCGGGCCGGGCTGGGCCTGGCGCTCGTGGGGGCCGCCGCGCTCGTGCTCGCGCGCGACGCCGTCCAGGCGCCCTCCGCCTTGCCGGAGTGGATCTGCACCCTCAGCCAGTTCGGCGTGGGGCTGGTGCCGGGGGTCGTGGCCCTCGCCGCGCTGCGTGGCGCCGCCTTCCATCCGCGGCGTGCGCTGCTGGGCGGCCTGTCCGTGGGGACCGCGGGTGCGTTCGTGGGGGAACTCGCGTGCGCGCAGGGGCGGCACCATGTCCTGCTCTATCACCTGTCTGCCTGGGCGCTCGTCAGTGTCACGACGCTCGTGGTTTCCAGATTCCTCACACCCCGGTCCTTCGCCCCATGAGCCAGCAGACGGCACTCATCTTCTCCCACGACGTGGAGGGCGCGCCCGTGCGCATCGGCGAGCCGATGCGCATCGCCCTCACGGCCTCCGAGGAGTCCCTGGACAAGCGGTTCCTGGGGCGGTGGGGCATCGTGGTGGCACTCGTGTACGACGATCCCCACCGGCAGTACCCGCACGAGCCCCTGGTGAAGGTGCGGGTCGAGGACCTGGGCGAGGATCTCTTCTTCCCCTGGGAGCTCGAGCGCTCGTCGGAGTGGTTCTGGCGCCGGCTCACCGGGCCGGGCGGGTTGATGCCCATGGGCCTGCATTGGGTGCACTGAGGCTCGGAGTGGGCTCGGTGGCGTCCGGCAGGCAGCCCATGGCCTGGAGGGAGTGGTGCACGGCGGCATCCAGCGGCGTGTGGGGCTCCTGGCCGAGGAAGGCGCGCAGGCGCGTGTTGTCGAGGCGGGCGGGGTGCTGCCAGAGGTAGCGCATCTCGAGCAGCTCGCGCAGCGTGGTGTTGAAGGGCGAGGCGAGCCGCATGAGGGCCCAGGGCATCCGGCGCACGGGCGGGGCGGGGTGGCCGAGGACGCGCAGGATGCTCCGGCTCATCTCCGCGCCGTCTTCCAGCCAGTGGCCGCCGAAGTGGAAGCGCTCGAAGGCGGGGAGCTCCTGCTCGCGCTCGGCGAGCGCGGCCAGGGTGGCGGCGAGGTCGGGCAGGTAGGCCCAGGCATGGCCCACGCCGGGCACGTTGGGATTGGTGATGGACCGGGGCCGGGCGCCCGGCTTGACGAAGCCCTGGGAGAACCAGTTGTTGCCCGCGTGGGGCCCGAAGAAGTCACCGGCGCGCACGATGAGGGCGCGGGTGCCGCGCGCGGCCTCCTCCTCGATGCGGCGCTCCATGGCGACGCGGATTTTTCCCTTGCGGGTGTGGGGGTGCTGGGGCGAGTCCTCCTTCAGCAGCGGGAACGCGTCGAGGCCGTAGTTGTAGAGGGTGCCAGGGAGCACCAGCCGGGCACCCGCCTGTCGGGCCGCCTGGAGGCTGCTCTCCAGCATGGGCAGCACGAGCTTCTCCCACTCCCGGTAGCCCGGGGGATTGACGGCGTGGACCACGAGCTGGGCGCCGCGCGCGGCCTGGATGACGTCCTCGGCGCGCAGGGCATCCCCGCGGATCCACTCCGCGCCCTCGAGCCGGGCGTGCCGGCCGCCCGCCTGGGCGCCACGGTGCAGGGCACGCACCTTCCAGCCCTTCGACAGCAAGGCGGCGGCCGTCTCCCCGCCCACTCCACCGGTTGCTCCCAACACCAACGCGATTTTTTCCTTCGCCATGAGTTCCTCCGTCGTGGTGACAGGGTGAAGAATGGGACTTCACGGCCTCGTGGAAAATTGTCGATGTCCGTGGGGCTGTTATACGAAAACGTATGGCAGACGAGCTGGACTGGCAGCTGTGCCGGTCGTTCCTGGCGGTGTTGGACGAAGGGAGCCTCTCGGGCGCCGCGCGTGCGCTGGGGCTGACGCAGCCGACCATTGGCCGCCATGTCGAGGCCCTGGAGCAAGCGCTCGGGACGCCCCTGTTCGTCCGCTCACCCCAGGGGTTGGTGCCCACGGAGGCGGCGTTGGAGATCCGCCCGCATGCCGAGGCGATGCGGGCGGCGGCGGCCTCGCTGCGCCGGGCGGTTTCGGGGGCGGAAGGAGGGGCGCGGGGGACGGTGCGGCTCACCGCGAGCGAGGCGGTGGGCGCGGAGGTGTTGCCTCCCATGCTCGCGCGGTTTCGCGCGCGGCATCCGGGGATCGCGCTGGAGCTGGTGCTGTCCAACCGCACGCAGGATCTGCTGAAGCGGGAAGCGGACATCGCCATCCGGATGGTCCGGCCCGAGCAGTCGGCGCTGTTGTCGCGCAAGGTGGGCGTGACGACCCTGGGCCTGCACGCGCATCGCGACTACCTGGCGAGGCATGGGACGCCCCGGAGCCTGGAGGAGCTGGGCGGACACGCGTTGATTGGCTTCGACAAGGAGTCCCCGTCGATCCAGACCCTGCGGGCGATGGGCTTTCAGATGGGCCGGGAGGCGTTCGCGTTTCGCACGGACAGCGATCTCGCGCAGCTCGCCCTCATCCGGGCGGGAGCGGGGATCGGTGTCTGTCAGCTGGGGGTGGCGCGGCGGGAGGAGGCGCTCGTGCATGTGCTCGCGGAGGACTTCGCCTTTTCGCTCGATCTCTGGGTCGTCATGCACGAGAACCTCCGGACGAGCGAGCCGATGCGGCTCGTCTATGATCACCTCGCGGCGGAGCTGAAAGCCTATGCGCTGACCTCCCGCCGCTGAAGTCAGACGGACGGAGGAACCACGAGCAGGCACGTGGGGGCGGGGAGGTCCAGGGGCTGGCCCACGGACGTCAGCCGTCCGGTCTGCGCGTCGCGCCGGAAGTTGACGACGGTGTTGCCCTTCTGGTTGGCCACCAGCAGGTAGGCGCCCGTCGGATCGATGGCGAAGTTGCGCGGCCAGTTGATGCCGCCCGTCACGTGCTCCACGAGGGTCAGCTTCCCCGCAGAATCAATGGCAAACACGACGATGCTGTCGTGGCCGCGGTTGGAGCCATAGAGGAAGCGGCCGTCGGGGCTGACGTGGATGTCCGCGCAGTAGCTGGTGCCGGTGTAGCCCTCGGGCAGGGAGGAGACTGTCTGGAGTTCCGTCAGCGCGCCGCGCTCCTTGTCATAGGAGAAGGCGATGATCGTCGAGTCCAGCTCGTTGATGCCGAAGGCGAACTTCCCATTGGGGTGGAAGTCCAGGTGGCGCGGTCCCGCCTTGGCGTGGGTGGAGAACGAAGCGGGCTCGCCGGGCGTGAGCTTTCCCTGCTTCGCGTCGAACCGGTAGATCATGATCTTGTCCAGTCCGAGGTCCGGGGCCAGGGCGTACTGGTTGGCCGCGTCCAGCCGGATCTGATGGGCATGGGCCGTCGGCGGATCCTGGTGCTGCTTCAAGTCGACGACGGCGCCCAGTCCACCGTCCGGCAGGATGGGGAGGACGGCGACGTTGCCGCCGACGTAGTTGGCCACCAGCACGTAGGCGCCCGTCGCATCCACTTCCAGGTAGCAGGGCGCGCCGCCCTGCGAGGACTGCCGGTTGATGAAGGTCAGCTCCCGGCTCTGGGCGTTGATGGCAAAGGCACTCACGGCACCACTGGGCTTGCCTTCGTACTCCACCAATTCATTGACGGCGTACAGGTAGCGTCCCTTGGGATCCAGGGCCAGATAGGACGGCTCGGCCACGTTCGGGGTGACCGCCAGCTTTTGGAGGGCACCGGTCGCCAGGTCCAACCGGCACAGGTAGATGCCCTCGCTGCCTCCCGAGGTGTACGTGCCCACGTAGAGCCACAGCTCGGTGGGAGCGGGGGGCTGGGGCTGCGGCGTCGGTTCCCCGTCCGAGCAGGACAGGACGATTCCCGTCGTGCCCAGACCCATGAGATAGACGAAATCGCGGCGTGTGATGTTGGTCGGGTTCATGGCGCGGATTGAAAGCAGAAAACAATGGGTGCGCCAATCAATTAGAACCCTGACAACACTGGCCTGGTTTCTCCGCGCATGAGAAGGTGGTGCCCGTGTCGACCACCGTCTTCCTCGTCATCCTCCTGAGCGCGGTATTGCATGCGGGGTGGAACGCCGCCGTGAAAGCCAGCGGGGATCGCACCCTGAGCATGGCGACCGTGTCCATGGCGGGCTCGTTCATGTGCATCCTCGCGCTGCCCTTCGTGAAGGCGCCGCCGCCAGAGGCCTGGCCCTGGATGTTCGCGGGCTTCCTGGGCAGCTTCGGCACGCAGGCCATCCTGGCGCGGGCGTACTCCACGGGAGAGCTCAGCGTCGCCTATCCGCTCACCCGGGGCCTGGCGCCGGTGACGGTCACCGCGGCGGGCGCGCTGCTCTTCGCCGAGGTGCCGGGGTGGCTGGGCCTGGCCGGGGTGGTGGCGATCGCGCTCGGGGTGGCGCTGCTGGCCGCGGATTCGATGCGCGCCGGGGGGCACGCGGGGACGAGCACCCTGGGTCTCGCCCTGAGCGCGGCGGTCATCACCGCGCTCTATACCCTCGCCAACGCGAAGGGGGCGCGCCTGTCTCCCAGCGCGCTGGACTACGCCGTCTGGTCCTCGGTGCCCAACGGGGTGGTGTGGTTCGGGGTGATGCTGGTGCAGCGGCGGGACTTGAAGCAGCACCTGCGCACCGACGCGCTGCGCTCGCTCGGGGGCGGCCTGGTGTCCAACGTGGCCTATGTGCTGGTGCTCTGGTGCATGCGTCAGGCGCCGGTGGCGCTCGTCTCCGCGCTGAGGGAGACGAGCGTGCTGTTCAGCATCCTGATGGGGGTGTTCTGGCTCAAGGAGCGCGCGACCGCCTGGCGCTGGATGGCCGGGGGGATGATCTGCTCCGGCCTCGTGCTGCTGCGCTCCGCCTGAGTCCGGACTACCGGTGTCACAGGGTGGGCAGCGAGCGCATGGAGGCGCGCCCCACCATGATGTCGACGAGCTTGCCCACTCGCCGCCAGATGCTCTCCTGCACGTAGGGCACGCCGTGCTTCTCGCACAGGGCCTTCACCCGGGGCTGGGCCTGCTGGTACTTGCGCATGGGCAGGGTCGGCCAGAGGTGGTGCTCGATCTGGTAGTTGAGGAAGCCCTGGAGGAAGTCGATCCCATCGCTCCCGGTGGCGTAGTTGGCCGAGCCCACCACCTGCCGCACCGCGAAGGTCGCGTGGCTGTCGGAGCGCCCGTGGAAGCGGTAGAGATCATCGCCCGCGTGGTTGGGGGCGATCAGCATGAAGCTCTGGAGGTTGGTGAGCAGCTCGGCGAGGACGCTGTTGGCGAAGACGCTGAACACCGCCCAGGCGCCCAGGGGCGCGAACAGGGCGGGCAGGAGCACGAAGCGCAGGGCCGCGTAGGGCAGCAGGCAGGTGCTCCAGAAGTCCCGGCCCTGGGGGGTGAGCGGGTTGAAGGCCGTCACCAGAGGGGGCGTGCCGAACTCCTCGGCCCCGCCCGCGCGGCGCCGCTCGGCCCGGCGCCACTCGAAGAAGGTGTTGGGCGCGTAGTACGTCACCTTCCAGGTGCAGGCGAAGAAGGCCACGATCCCGTACTTCGCCCACATCGGCATGGACGAGCGGCGCAGCCACTCGGTGTTCTCCTCCACCAGATCCGGGTCCGCCGTCTCGCCCGTGCGCCCGTGGTGCAGGGTGTTGTGCTCGTGGCGCCACGCCTCGGGGTGGATCCAATCCGGCCAGTCGATGAAGCGGCGCCACCCGGTGGCGAAGCGCTTGCCGGTGGAGTGCTCGGGCATGTCGGGCACCCGGTCATACCCCCGGTGCGTGACGTGGTGGGCCATCATCGTCCAGCGCGCCGTGTTGCCCTGCGCGATGAGCAGCGCGGACAGCGGGTTGGGCATCAGCCAGGACGTCGCATATCCGAGGAACGAGCACACCCGACCCCAACGCTGGATCTTCCGGAAGTGCGCGCGGTCCTCGGGACCGATGGAGGACTCCAACTCCACGCGCAGGGCTTGGAGGTCGCGGGCGAAGGCTTCCTCATCGATGTCCGGGAAGACTGCCGGGGGGGGCGCTTCCGTGCGGTAGGCGACGGCCGTGGTCATGAAGATGTGGGCTCCTGGTTGCTCGTGCGGTCGGTGGACTGGCCACGAGGCTCGCCCATCGCGAGCGGGGACCGCTAGAACTATCGTCCTGGAGAAAGCACTCCGGCGGGACGGTCTCACGCGCCCGCCTGGCGCACTGCCAGGAAGGCTTGGCACCCGTGTTTGACGAGGGCGTCACGAGAGGAGTTGCACCGGGCCGCCCGCCGCCTTCCCCACGAGCGCCTTCCCCCTTGCCCACCCCCCAGGCCCATGTTACGCCGCGTCCCGAACCTCCTTGACTCCGCGAGTAAGAATCATTCTCAATATGTCTTCTCCAATTCGAAGCAGGCGTGCATGGGCGGGTCTCTCCTTCGCGTTCGCGACGGCGGCGGTGGCGCAGGAGTCGGGGGAGGCGCTCACCCTGGACACCGTGAAGGTGGAGGCGGAGCGGGAGCGCGCGACGGATCCCGTCGTGGGCTACACCGCCCGGCGCAGCGCGAGCGGCACCAAGACGGACACGTCGCTGCTGGAGACGCCCCAGTCCATCTCCGTGGTGGGCCGGGAGCAGATGGAGGCCCAGCAGGCGCAGTCCATCGTCGAGGCCACGCGCTACACACCCGGGGTGCGCTCGGAGACGTTCGGCGGCGACTCGCGCAACGACTGGTTCCTGGTGCGCGGCTTCACCGCCCAGGAGTCCGGCTACTACCTGGACGGGCTGCAACTGCCCGCCGGCTCCTTCGCCACCTGGCGCCTCGAGCCGTTCGGCATGGAGCGCATCGAGGCGGTGCGCGGCCCCTCGTCCGTCCTCTTCGGCGGCACCAACCCGGGAGGTCTGCTCAACCTGGTGAGCAAGAAGCCCCCCACGGAGGCGGTGCGGCACGTGGAGCTGGGCGTCAACGAGTACGTCAACGGCTACGGCGCGGTCGACCTGGGCGGTCCCATCGGCCAGGGCGGGCAGTGGTTCTACCGGGTGACGGCGCTCGCCCGGGGCGGCAACACCCAGGTGCGCTACACCGACAACAACCGGCTCTTCCTCGCGCCGAGCCTCACCTGGAAGCCCACCGAGCGCACCTCGCTCACGCTCCACGGCAGCTACCTGATCGATCGCACCCGTGGGCAGAACTTCCTGCCCTACGAGGGCACCGTCGTGGACGCGCCGTATGGACGCATCCCCACGGACCTCTTCACCAGCGATCCCAGCCTGGATCGCTTCAAGCGCGACCAGGGCCTGGTGGGCTACGAGTTCGAGCACCGCTTCGATGACACGTGGACGGTGCGGCAGAACCTGCGCTACGGCCGGCTCGCCATCGACTTCAAGAACCTCTACGGCGTGGGCCATGCCGGCCCGGCCGACGAGGCCCAGCTCGCCCGCGGCAACTTCGTGACGACGCCCAAGGTCGGGCTGTTCACCCTCGACAACCAGGCCGAGCTGCGTTTGTCCACCGGCCCCGTGCGCCACACCGTGCTCGTCGGGCTCGACTACAAGCACTACGCGCTCGATGACGAGCAGGGCTACGAGGCCGGCGCGCCCCTGGATCTGCTCGACCCCACCTACGCCACCTACGCGCCCACCAGGGCGCGCTACGCCGTCAACGCCATCCGCCAGAACCAGCTCGGCGTGTACGCGCAGGATCAGCTCCGGTTCCTCGAGCGCCTGCACCTGGTGCTGAGCGGACGTCATGACTGGGTGGGGCTGAGCCTGGACAACGCGCTCACGCCGGCGTCGAGCTATGACGGCGGCCAGCGGGCCTTCAGCGGCCGCGCGGGCCTGCTGTACGCCTTCGACAGTGGCTTCGCGCCGTACGTGAGCTACTCCCGCTCCTTCAATCCCGTGGCGGGCACCACCGCCGAGGGCGCGCTCTTCGAGCCCGAGCGGGGCACGCAGCTCGAGGCGGGCGTCAAGTTCCAGCCGGAGGACACACGGCTCGTGCTGGGGCTGTCCGTCTTCGAGCTGCGGCGCGAGAACTTCCTGACGACGGAGGGCTTCGTGCAGCGGCAGATTGGCGAGGTGCGCTCCCGGGGCGTCGAGTTCGAGGCGAACGCGAGCCTGGCCCAGGGGCTCGACCTCGTGGGCTCGGCGTCGTACTACCAGCTGGCCATCACCCAGGGCGTGGAGCTCGAGCAGGGCAAGCGGCCCACGGGTGTGCCGGAGTTCCTCTCGTCGCTCTGGCTCGACTACACCCAGCCGGACGGCGTCCTGAAGGGACTGGGCGTCGGGGCGGGCGTGCGCTACGTCGGCCAATCCTTCGTCGATCGCGCCAATACGTTGTCCGTGCCGGGCTACGTGCTCGTGGACGCGGGCGTGCACTACGAGCGCGAGCACTGGCGGGCGGCCCTCAACGCCTCGAACCTGCTGGATGCCACGTATGTGTCGTCCTGCAGCTCGGAGGTGGCCTGCTTCTACGGCGACCGGCGCCGCGCCATGCTCAACGTCGGCTATACGTGGTAGCCCGCGCGAGCCCTCGGGCGAGGGCTCCGCAGCCCAGGGCGAGCGCGCACAGCAGCAGCTCCGTGAGGAACACCGACGGCAGTCCGCGTGCGAGCGCGGTGAACAGGTGTGCCTCGTGGAACACCACGTCCGTGACGGCGACGCCCGCGTAGAGCGCCGCCGCCCCCGTGCACAGCCACACTCCCGCTCGGAGGGGCGGGATTCGGGGCAGCAGGGTGAGCGCGGCCGCGAGCGCCCAGACGCCGAGGAACAGGCCGAACTCCCAATCGGCCCGCCGCTCCAGCGCGTCCGGCAGCGCGCGGTTGCTCGCGAAGTAGACCGCGGCGGCGAGCACGAGTCCTCCGGACACACCCACCGTCAGCCGCTCCAGCAGCCGGTTGCCCCGGTGGGCGCGCGGCTCGTCCCGGCGCTCCAACCAGATGAGGTTGCCCGTGACGAGCACCGCGCACATCGCGAGCGCGAGCAGGGCGTAGAGGCCCTTGAGCAAGAGGCCCCCATAGTGCGCGTAGTGCAGATCGAAGAGGACGCGCTCGAAGCTGAACGAGGGGGTCCGGGAGTCGATGCTCGTGCCGAACGTCTCTCCGCTCACCGAGTCGACGAAGGCGTAGTGGTCCGCGCCGAGCGGCGCCATCTGGAAGAAGACGCTCACCCAGGCCTTCGCGTCGCCGTGGAAGTGCAGGTCGACGTAGCGCGGCGTGCCTTCCGCTCCGGGCACGGCGGCGCGCGCGTGGGCGACGAGTTCATCCAGGGGCCGCATGGCCGCCTCGCGGTGGGCCTCCTCGCGCACCGGTTGGGCATAGCCCCGGAGCTGGTTCACCCGGGCCGGGTCTCCCCGGAACACGCCGGCCGCGAGCCCCTGGCTCATGAGGCCCGCCAGGCACAGCACCGCCCCCGTCCAGCCCATCATCGCGGTGAAGGGTAGCCCGAACACCCCGAGCACCTTGTGCGCGTCCGAGGAGGAGAAGCGCGGCTTCACCTCCGGCCGGAACCGCCACCACTGCTGGCGCAGATCCTTGAGGTGGATGACGAGCCCGCTCACGAGGGTGACGAGCAGCGCGACCGCCACCAGCCCGGAGAACTCCTGGCCCCAGGGAAGCCGGTAGAAGAAGTGCATCCAGTACAGCTCGCTCGACAACCGGCTGCGCTCGGGCAGCACCTCGCCCGTGAGGGGATCCAGCCAGAGCACCCGCGTCCCCGAGGGCTCGAACACGTAGGCGGTGACGAGCCGCGTCTCCTCGTGCGTCAGCAGCCCCAGGTTCGCGCCGCGCGGCAGCGGGACGTGCGCCCTCACGCGCTCGAGCAGCACGTCGAAGGACGGAGGGGACTCGCCGGGCGGCGCGCGCTGGAACGCGGGCTCCTGCCAGACCTCGATGTCCTCGCGGAACAGCGAGAAGACGCCGCAGAAGAAGATGACGAAGAGGAAGAGGCTCGCGATGACTCCGGCCCACGCGTGCAAGTCCCACTGGATGCGGAAGGTACGGGGGGCGAGCTTCACCCGGACCTCCTCGCCGCCAGCGCCACGGCGATGGGCAGCACGATGGCGAGGCACACGCCCCACGCCACCCGGCCGTCCCTCATCAGTGGCAGCACGCACGCGAGCGCCACCCAGAGCGGCACCATGACGTGGAAGCCGAGGAGGAAGGCCCACACCCCGGACACGGGCAGGAACGCCACCAGGGCCGCTCCCACCGCGAACGCGACGAGCGGCGCGCCCACCAGCGCGGCCAGGGTGCGCGCGGCGCTGTGATTCGCCGCCTTGCTCAACACGGAGTCCGTCACCTGGAGACTCCCGCGATCACCACCGGCACGAGCCCCACGAGCCCGCTCACCAGCGCCACCGTGCGCGCGCGCTCGGGGCGGGGCGCCAGCACGAGCACCAGCACCGAGGCCGCCGTCATGGCGAGCACGAGCGACACGATGAGTCCCTGGAGGACACCGAACCCGGCCACCGCCGAGCCCGCCGCGGCGAGCGCGAGCGGCGCCGCCATCCACCGGGAGGCTCCGCGGCCGGCCTGGCCCAGGACCGAGACCGCCGAGAGGGAGAACGCGAGCGCGGCGAGACTCAGCATCGCGCTCCCCGCTTCCCGTATGTCAGGCACTCGAGACGAAGATGCAAATGACTCGCGTTTTCATCTGGAGCGGCCCGGCTGTCAAGCGCCTTGGCGCTCCCCAGCCAGGAGCCTGCGCCGGGTTGGAGCGGCGGCGCGGAATGCACAGCGTCCAGCGAGGGAGGTATTCATGGGCAAGGCGCTGGCTGAGACGAAGCTCTTCGCGGGTTACGGCAACACGGAGATGCCGCTCGGCTCCTATGCGCTGCTCATGGGCGTGTACGGGTCCGCGCTGGCGGGCTACTTCGCGTGGAGGGGAGGGCGGGGCCGGAGCGCGTTTCCCCGGATGGGCGTGGAGGACGTGGCGCTGTTCGGTCTGGCCACCCACAAGGTCACGCGCATCCTCTCCAAGGACTTCGTGACCGCGCCCGTCCGGGCACCCTTTGTCCGCTTCGAGAGCACGGACCGCGCGAGTGAGGTGTCGGAGTCCTCGCGGGGACGGGGGTTGCGCCGGGCCGTGGGCGACCTCCTCTCGTGCCCTTTCTGTCTCGGGCCGTGGGTCGCGGGAGCGCTCGCCTGTCTGCATGCCGTGCGGCCGAGGGAGACCCGCCTCGTCGCCTCCATCTTCGCCCTCACCACGCTCTCCGACTTCCTCCACCGCTCCTATGAATGGGTGGGGCAGGGGTTGAAGCGCACCCGCGAGCGCGCCGAGGCGCTCGAGGTCTCCGAGGGCTCCCTGCGCGAGCCGGAGCCCACGCCGACCCACTGAGCGCGCCGGCCAGTTCGCCCTTATCGAAAGGCGCGAGCGAACGCCTCTAGGGCAGAGGTGAGATCTTCCAGAGCTGGATCACTTTGAGGGAGCTTGTTCTTCGGCTGCTGAAAGAACGTTTCAGCGCCGGAGAGAACAGCCCGGCACAGGGTCGTGGCATCCACTTCGCCGAGACGGCTCGCACCGCATTGGACGGCGATACGTTCCCCCTTCGTCTTCCGGAAGCTCACGGAGAATGACGAGTCGGCTCCAACGAAGGTGTATTCGCTTCGCCTCTCCAGCAGGAACCGACGCAGTCCATCGAGAATCTCCACGATGGCGATGGCGAGCATCATGGCTTGATCCGGTGTCCTGCCCCGCGAGCTACAGATGCCTTTTTCGCTCACGAATGTCATGTGCCCCAGGTCAAAGCCCGAGCGTGTGGAGGTCCTCGGTCCATCGGCCCACTCACATTGGAACTGGAACATCTATCCACCCCTGACTGGGAACATCGTGATGACCCGGTTGGCGTCATCCGAATCAATGATGACCCGCACCAAGTCCCTCACACCGTTGAGCTTTACCTTCATCTGGAAGACCTGGATACGCCTGTCAGGTTCCGAAATGCGATTTCCATTGTCAGGTTCCGAAATGCGATTTCCATTCTTGACGATGTCTTTCGCTGCTTCCAGGAGCTGTGCACGAGAGGTTCCCGGCGCGAAGAGATCACCCTGCCCGTTTGGATGCGTGCCGGTGATGTGCCTTGCTTCGATATGCTGCCAGCCCTCCTGAGGGTTGCCATCCTCGATCCGAGGCTCCGCCCTGTTAGGTGACCTCACGGGCCTGGGGGGGTCCACACCATTCGCGCGCTGCCCTCGGCTGGCCATGTGGAGGATGGAGACGGAGCCCACGCCCACCTCCAGCGTGGTCGTCACCGTGCCCGCTGCCACCGCCACCATCCTCATCACCAGCAGGCCCTCGGCCGAGAGGGACAGCACGGGCAGGGTAACCTCCAGCTCGCCCACTGCCCGCGTCAGCGTGCTCGTCGTGCCCCCAGCCGTGCCAAAGGCGAGAAGGAGGTGGGTTGTCAGCTTGGAGGTGGCCTTCACCTGCTCGCCCCGAGTCATGTACCGGAAACGCTCGAGGTACTCGGGCGAGGAGGCGATGAGGGCCGCGACTCCCACCGGGAGGTGTTGCAGCGCCGCGAGGCTGTCCAGCGGGCGCGTGAGCAGCTGGCCCATGACATGGTACAGCTCGACGAAAGCCTCCTCCGCGCCATCCAGCGAGCGGCCGAGGTAGTCGGCATCGTCGTACACCTCGGCCAGCCCGGGCCCTTGCATGACGGGGCGCAGTTGCGCATCCGCCTGCCGGAACACCCACCCCTGGACGATGTAGAAGCGCCCGAGTTCGAAGGAGCCCGCGCGGAAGGCTTCCGCCTTCCACTCCACCGGGCCCACCTTCTGCTGCGTGCGTCCGTTGAGCGTCCAGGCCAGATAGCCGTCCGGCCGTAGCACGGCCACCCCCTTGAATCGCTCCACCCGGCGAAGCAACTCCTCGCGGGACACTTCCCCTCCCGCCAGCACTTCCCGTAGCAGGTGGCAGGCGGCCATGCGCGGCGGGAACGAGCCCAGCGTCACGGGCTTGTTCAACAGCACCGCCAGCACCCGGGCCGCCTCCTCGGGAGTGAGGGGAGCGCCTCGCGGGGGCTCGTCGTTGACGTTGTCCAGGCCCGCCAGCAGCAGCAGATACTCGAAGGCGTCCGCCTGCCTGGCCCCGCTGGCCACCGCGCGCACGGCCATTTCCGCCGGGCTCACCATGGCCACCTGCGTGCTCTGTACGCGCGCTCCCCGTCGGCGCAGCAGCCTCGCGGGTGCATTCGCCCCCGTGTCCACGTGCTGGGCATCACCACGTACCTCGCCCACCAGCCCGGACGCGGCACGCGGGTTGCTGTCCAGGAGCACACCGCGTCCCACGGGCGGCGTCACCGTGATGCAGCCGGTGGACAGCACGACGGCCCCAAGCACCAGCGCCACCCACTTTCGCGTCATCTCAGCGGGCATGGTCCAGTGCCTCATCGGGAGGGTTGTTGGGTCCTTCCGCCTGAGAGAGGAGCCGCGGCACCAGCAGCGTGGACGTCATCAGCGCCTCCGTTGGCTGACTCCCAATCTAACGGGTGCCCCCCGACAAATCCGGATAGCCTGGACAGAATGGCCGGGGATCTCGTGGGCCAACATTGGCATGCGCAGTGAGCGCGCCGCTCATGTGCGTGGCGGGCGCCGACTGTAACCCGTGCTCCACTTCACGTTGGGGGCCCTGCCTCCCTTGATGCCGCCTTCGCGCGTGCCGACCTTGCGGCGCCACGGACGGATGGCGTGGGAGGGAGGGCACATGGGAAGGCCAGCGGCCAGGGGCGGACGATGCTTCATGGGCACGGGAGGGTTGCTCTCCTGTCTTCTCCTCGTCGCGTGTGAGCCCCCCACGGAAGAGATGGTGGCCTTTCCGCTGGAGATCCCCAGTATCTCGCAACCCTCGAGCGAGGCTCCTTCCTCCTCGAGGCCACCGCCCGCGCAGCCGACGCCCACGCAACCGGCACCCACGCAGCCATCACCCACGCAACCGCCGCCCACGCAACCGCCTCCCGAGGTTCCCCAGGGCCGCGCCTGGTTCGTGAGCACCAAGGGACGGGATGACGCGGCGGGGACACGCGAGGCGCCGCTGCGTACCATTGGCCGGGCCGTGGAGCGCGCGCGCCCGGGCGAGGTCATCCGGGTGCTCTCCGGCGTGTACCCCGAGGAACTCATCCTGGGCTCGAAGGGCTCGGGCGTGGCGGCCATCACCGTGCGCGGCGAGGGCTCGCCCCTGCCCACCGTCGCTCCGGGCAACACGCGGCGCAGCACGGTCATCCGCGTACAGGGGCGCTGGAACCTGGAGAACCTGCGGGTGGATGTCGGGGGCAAGCCGATGTTCGCCATCATCTTCGAGAGTGGGGCCGACGGCTCCACCCTGTCCGGGAGCGAGCTGCGCAGCGGCACCTTGAGCGCGGGCGTGCTCGTGGACGGCCCCAAGGGCCTCACGCTGCGCAACAACACCATCCACCACTTCATCAAGCCCGGGGAGGACTCCCACGGCGTGGTGGTGGTGGGCCCCTCGCGCGACGTCGTGATCCGGGACAACGACATCCATCACAACTCGGGGGACTCGGTCCAATGCCAGGCGGGGACGGCTCCCGCCACCGGCCTCGTCATCGAGAACAACACGCTGCACGACGAGGGGGAGAACGGCGTGGACATCAAGCAGTGCGACGGGGTCATCGTGCGCGGCAATGTCATCTCCAGCCTGCCCAACACGGCCATCCGCGCCGTGGGGTCCTCCGCGGGAGAGGCGGTGGTCGTCCACCTGTCGGCCCGCAACGTCACCGTCGAGGACAACACCATCACCAACGCGGGCCGGGGCATCTCCATCCTGGAGGACGCCGCGCCCCCCGCTCACATCCGGGTGGAGGGCAACCACCTGCGCAACCTCCGCGACAACCCCCAGGGCAACGGGTTTGGCATCCGGGTGGAGGGGGGCCGGGACGTGGTGGTAGTGGGCAACACGGTCGAGTACTCGGCCAACTACGCCCTGATGCTGGCCGCGGACGGCAAGCGCGTCACGGGCCTCGAGGTGCGCGACAATACCCTGCGGGGCGGCGCGGACGCCCCGCTGCTGCGCCTGGGCGGGGAGGGCTTCCGTCCGGACCTGGTGCTCCAGGGCAACTTCTACTCCCTGGGCGGCATCCTGAAGGCCGATGGTGTCCTGGCGCTGCTCGAGGGGCCCCTGTCGCCCTTCCGGGTGGATTTTCCGGGCGAGCGGCTCACCCTCACCGACCCGGACAAGCTCCAGGTGTGGCGGCAGGTGATGGGGGTGGACACGGGGACGGCGCTGATCGAGTGAGTTTCCGCCTCTCCGAGGGTTGACCCGATCGCGGGCTCGGGGGAAGTGTTGACCCGATCGAGTCTTCGCGGAGGTTTCATGGGTCATGTCGTGAGCAAGCTGGGCTGGGCCGTGCTCGCCTGTGTGGGAGCGGCCTGTCTGGGCGTGGTGGCGTTGCACCGGGGAGAAACCATCAACGCCACCTGGTTGGTGGTGGCCGCGGTCTGTGTCTATCTCCTCGGCTACCGCTTCTATGGGCGCTTCATCGCGCGCGCGGCGCTGCGGTTGGACCCCACCCGGGCCACACCCGCGCAGTTGCGCAACGATGGCCTGGACTATGTGCCCACGGACAAGTGGGTGCTGTTCGGCCACCACTTCGCCGCCATCGCCGGAGCGGGGCCGCTGGTGGGGCCGGTGCTCGCCGCGCAGATGGGCTACCTGCCCGGGACGATGTGGATCCTCTTCGGCGTGGTGCTGGCCGGCGCGGTGCAGGACTTCATCGTCCTCTTCCTGTCCACGCGCCGCGACGGCAAGTCCCTGGGCGACATCGTGCGCCTGGAGATGGGGCCCGCCGCGGGCGTGGTGGCCATGGTGGGCGTGTTGATGATCATGATGATCATCCTCGCGGTGTTGGCGCTCGTCGTCGTCAAGGCGCTCGCGTCGAGCCCCTGGGGCACCTTCACCGTGGCGATGACCATCCCCATCGCCCTGCTCATGGGCATCTACCTGCGCACCCTGCGCCCGGGCCGCGTGCTGGAGGTCTCCGTCATCGGCTTCGTGCTGCTGATGCTGTCCATCTGGCTGGGGGGCCGGGTCGCCGACTCGCCCTCGCTCGCGCCGCTGTTCACCTATGACGGCAAGGCCCTGGCGTGGATGCTCATCGCCTATGGCTTCTGCGCCGCGGTGCTGCCGGTGTGGCTGCTGCTGGCGCCGCGCGACTACCTGTCCACCTTCCTGAAGATCGGCACCGTGCTGGTGCTGGCGCTGGGCATCGTGCTGGCCGCGCCGGAGCTGCGGATGCCCGCGATCACCCGCTTCGTGGATGGCTCGGGGCCGGTGTTCTCCGGGAGCCTGTTCCCCTTCCTGTTCATCACCATCGCGTGTGGCGCGGTGTCGGGGTGGCACTCGCTCATCGCCTCGGGCACCACGCCCAAGATGCTGGCCAACGAGAGCGAGTCGCTCCTGGTGGGCTACGGCGCCATGCTGATGGAGTCCTTCGTCGCCATCATGGCGCTCATCGCCGCCACGGTGCTGGATCCGGGCGTGTACTTCGCCATGAACTCGCCGCCCGCGGTGATTGGCACCACGGTCGAGCAGGCGGCGCGGGTGGTGGGGGAGTGGGGCTTCGTCATCACCCCCGAGCTGCTCGCCCAGACGGCGAAGGACATCGGCGAGTCCTCCATCCTGTCGCGTGCTGGCGGCGCGCCCACGCTCGCGGTGGGCATGGCGCAGATCCTCCATGGCCTGGTGGGCGGGGAGGGGATGATGGCCTTCTGGTACCACTACGCCATCCTGTTCGAGGCGCTCTTCATCCTCACCACGGTGGACGCGGGCACGCGCGTGGGCCGCTTCATGATCCAGGAACTGGCGGGGCTCGTCTACGCGCCCCTGCGCAGGACGGACTCCTGGGGCGCCAACCTGGCCGCCACGGCGGTGTGCGTGGGCGGCTGGGGCTACTTCCTCTACCAGGGGGTGGTGGATCCACTCGGCGGCATCAACACGCTCTGGCCCCTGTTCGGCATCGCCAACCAGATGCTGGCGGCCATCGCGCTGACGCTCTCGTGCGTGGTGCTCGTGAAGATGAAGCGCGAGCGCTACGCGTGGATCCCCGCGCTGCCCACCGTGTGGCTGGTGTGCTGCACGCTGACGGCTGGCTGGCAGAAGGTGTTCAGCTCGGACGTGCGGGTGAGCTTCCTCGCCCACGCGCGTGCGTTCTCGGCCGCCGCCGAGCAGGGCAAGGTGCTGGCTCCGGCCAAGACCGTGGCGGACATGCAGCAGGTCATCACCAATGACTACGTGGACGCCGCCCTGACGGTGCTGTTCATGATGGTGGTGGTGGTGATTCTCGGCTTCGGCGTGCGCGCCATTCTGGCCGCCCGGCGCTCGGTGGAGCCCACGGCGCGCGAGACGGCTCCCGCGACCCTGCCGGTGGTGGGCTCCTGACATGGCGGGCACGAGCGAGGCGCTGCGGCACTTCTGGCGGCGGGCGGTGCAGACCGCCCGGCTGGTCATCGGCGTGCCCGACTACGACACCTACGTGGCACACATGCGCGCGAAGCATCCGGAGCGCGGGGTGATGACCTACGAGGAGTTCTTCGACGAGCGCATGCGGGCGCGCTACCGGAGCGGGGGCGGGCGCTGCTGTTGAGCCGTGGCGGAGGGGGCTCTCCCCTCCGCCATCCCGGACGAGCTACGAGTTGTTCTGGGGGATGCCGAGCGCCTCGCGCCAGTAGTCGGTGACGAAGAGCTGCTTGGGATCCATCCGCGCGCGCAGCGCCAGGAACTGGTTCCACTGGGGGTAGAGCCGCGCCAGGTACGCGGGCCCCAGGTCCCCTTCCGGCAGGTACTTGGCCCAATGCGGGCGGAAGTCGTACTCCCGCAGCAGCTCCCAGTACTGCTGGTAGAAGGCCTTGAGGGCCGCCTCGTCCCGGAACAGGTCGTGGAACCAGAACACGTCCACGCGGACCACGTCCTGCTTGTAGGCGGGGCTCAGCCAGAGCTCATCGGCCTTGGCCGCGTAGATCTCGCAGGAGTAGGAGCCCGTGGCCCCGAGCCCCCCCTGCTCATAGAAGTCCCGCAGCTTGTTCATCACCGCCTGCGTCTTCTCGAGGGGAATCCACAGCTCGGTGAACTCGGTGGGCATCAAGAAGTCGGAGACATCGTTGTCCATGGGCAGACCGCGGTACCAGGAGTCCCAGAACTGCTGCTTGCCCTTCGCATCCTGGGGGGCCGTCCTGTTCCCGGGCTGGAGCTCCTCCAGGACGTCGCTCGGGACGTGGATGTGGTAGTAGCGGGGCAACTTCAGGCCCCGCTCGCTCAGGAGGGACTGCAGCTTGGGAAGGTGGGTGCTCGCGTTCGGCATCCGGGCCAGCACATCCTTCCAGAGATCGATCGCCACCGAGGTGACGCGGATTGAATCCGCCGAGGTCGGGGCATCCGGGCGCAGCAGCCGGAGGACCGGACCCCCGGCGGCGCGCCGTCCCGCGGAACCCTGCGCGGCCGCGCCCCGCATGGACTCGCCACCCGTGTTCTTCCCGAGCTCGACGATGCGAACCTCGTCCGAGAACACGCCCTGTGGAATCTCCAACTGGGGGGCCTCCGTCGGCGGCGAGTCCCCCGTGTAGACAGGGGCGAACTGGTCGATCACGAAGGGCAGGATGCATGGCCCATACGTCAAATCGATGAGCAGGGTGATCTCGGCGCGCAACAACGGATCCTGGATGAGATTGACCAGGGTCGGCCAGCCAGCGGAGAGCTGGTAGAACAGGGACGCGACGATCTGCGCCGGAATCTGGCTCCCGAGGACGACCGGAAACTCGAGATATTGCTTGGGTTGGAAGTTCTCGGGGGTCATCCCCAACGTGGTGTAATCCTCGCTCGTCATGCGCTGGGCCTTCCAGACGACGATGCGCTCGGCCCCCTTCTGGGGCCACCACATCAGACGGGTGTACTCCGTCTGGCGCATGAACTGCTCCAGCGAGGGCTTGTCGGGTGTTCCTGGCCCGAAGAAGTCGATGGGGCAGTTGACGTCATTCAAGGCGTAGCACGTCTCGCTCCCGATGATGTTGAAGGCATCGTTGGGCTTGAAGGTGAGGGTGGAGGTGATGCCCATGAGCCCCATGGAAACGAGCACGGCCTCGAACTCCGGATCCTTCCCTCGGCTGTACGAGCGCACCACGCCCTGCCCATCCACCAGGGAGATACCGACAATGCTGTCGGTGTAGGCGTACTGCAGCGAGCCCCCCGAGCATCCCATGGTGGTGAATCCTCCCACGGCCTGATGGGTGACACCGCCCATGTCCGGCACGGCCTGTGCGAGCTGCTGCAGCTGGTAGAAGAACGTGTTCTCCCAGGGTTCGGGTGCATCCAGCCCCAGGCAGCACCCGGCCTGGACCGTGAAGGTCCCATCCGAGTTGGAGGTGACCTTCCGGTACTGCTCCAGCGAGATGTTGATGGCATTCGACGCGGTGGACAGGATGGCCTCCCGCACGGAATGGCCTGAACCAATCACCCGAACTTGCAGGTTGTTCGAGGAGGCATACTGAACGAGTTGAACGATCTCCTCCTCGCTCGTGGGGTAGTGGAGGCACGTCTGCGGATCGAACTGGACGGAGGGAACCTGCGGCGAGAACGCTCTTGCGACAGTCATGTCTACCTCGTGGTTGGGCATCCACTCCCTAGCAACGCCTGTTCCACGGGGATGTCGCGCGCGCCTCACTCTGAGTTGCATTGGGAGGAGCGGCGCCAGCTGGGCTTTGACATGTCAGTGGACTGTCGATGACATGTCAGCCCGTTCATGCCGCGAGCTTGTTGCTGACCCGCAGCAGCCCCGGCCGGTACGTGGAGGGCAGCCAGACCCACGGAAAGCCAATCTCCGGGTACTGGGAGATCATCTCCCGGAGGTAGCGGACCAGGTTGATGACCATGGTCAGCACCATCACCAGCAGCAGTACGCGGTGGAGCGCGGGCTGGAGTGACGAGGGCAGCGCCGACAGGGGGAGCACGAGGAGGAACAAGGCCCCCTCGGCCGTCAGCCAGGCCGGAGCCTTGTTGACGAGCTGGCGCGCGTGGATGCCCACCGCGAGGCTGCTCATGGCGAGGGCGACGAGGGCCCGCGCGCAGAAGACATCGCTCGAGTCCTGGAGCCAGAGCACGTGGATGCCGAGGATGAGCGCCGGCGCCGTGAGGATCCGCACGTAGAAGCGCGCGGAGGACAGCTTCGAGCGGGACATGAGCAACAGATCCTTCACCAGGGACACGAAGCCGCACCCGAAGGCCGCGAGGCTCGCGAACGCGTAGGTGAGCTGGAAGCCGCGGGTGTCGAGCAGCTCCACGCCCTGAAGACAGACGGACAACCCGAGGAACAGACAGAAGACATAGTTCCAGAGGTGGTTGATGTAGGGGTCTCGCATGATGCCCGTGGCGAAGTAGCGGCACAGCCCGAGGTAGAAGAACAACTGGCCGGTGGCGGTCAGCAGGATGTAGGGCATGAAGGAGACGCCCTGCTGGGGACCGAGCCGCGCCACGATCATCACGGCCATGGCCGAATTGGCGACGTCGACCCAATGGTCCCAGAAGTGGCGCGCGGTCGACTGCGTCCCGTTGCGCCGGGCCTGGGTGCCATCCATGGCATCCAGACAGAAGTGAATCACCCGGCAGAGCACCCAGAGGCCATACATCCACCGCGCGCGCTCGAAGGTATGGACGGCGGCGAGCAGGAACAGGTGCAGCAGCAACCCGGGCATGCCCAGGATGACCGGGGAGAGGCGGTAGGGCAGGTAGCGGACGGCGGCGCGCCGGCAGCCCTCCCGGAGCGTCCGGATGAGGGCGTCTTCCTCCGGGCGTTTGTAGCTCTGCTGCTTGTCGAGGACCAATACATGCGGCTCCAACGTCCCTGCCTGCTGCTCGCTCATCGCCATGATTTCCCACTGCCCCTTCGGTCCCGAGCGGGTCTCGTGGCCCGGGATGAGGTGCATGGTGCGGGGAGGCGGACTTCCGAGCAGTGCGCCGCCTCACTCCAGGGCCGTGGCCTGGATCACAGCCTCGTTGCCGGGCCCCGCGGCCCCTGACGGTTCAGGACTCGCGCGGGGGCATCGTGGCCGCCGCGACACGCGGTGTGGGCGTGCACCCACGTCCGGCACGAGGGGATCCTCCGTCATTCCGGCCACTTGGGCCCGGCGTGCCTCCTGCAATGAGGGAGGCCCATGAACCCGCTCCTCCTGCTCTTGCTGTTGTCCGCCACGCCCCAACCCACCTTGCTGACGCCGGGGTCCTTTCATGGAACCGAAGTCCAGGCGGCCGACGGTGCCCCCTTCCTCGCGCTGTGTGAGGGAGGCACCGAGCTGCGCCTCGTCCAGTTGCGCGTCCAGCAGGTGGAGGATCCGGTGCTGGACCGGGAGGGTGGGGTGCCCACGGGCAAGGAGGTGAGCGCTCCCTGCGAGCCGTTGGTCCTGTTGCGCGACGTCCAGGGCGTCCGCCAGGGCCCCGTGGAGCGCGCCCAGGTGACGCTGAAGGCCACCGAAACCGCGTCCCCCGGCATCGGCCCCGAGTCAGCGCGAATCGAGCTGCGTGGCGGGACGTGGCGCCTCGAGCGCACGACGCTGGGGGAGACCGGCTTCCGCCTGACTCTCCATGGGGGGCCCGCGCCCGTCGTCCTGTACGAGGTCCAGGAGACGGACGATGGGAGCTGGGAGGTGCTCTGGGCCGGTGACTTGAACCACGACGGCGGGTTGGACCTCGTGCTGAGCACGTCCCGCCACTACAACGTGCTCCACTTCCGGCTGTTTCTCTCCGGGGCGGAGAAGGGGAGCGTGCGCGAGGCCGCGGTCTTCGAGATCATGGGCTGCTGAGCAGCCCGGGCCCGGGGCCTCACGAGCGCGGAGGCTCCTGGGTCAGATCGATTTCGTCCTGCGTGCGGAACAGCCGCAGGTCGTCGATGCGCACATAGGGCAGCACCGTCCGCAGGTTCTCCGCGGGCTCGCCGTTGAGCAGCGCGGTCAGGTGTTTGGCCAGCACGGCGCCGACGCGCGACTGCGGCTGGTAGTAATAGGTGACGTGCTGCTCGGAGAGCGTGAGGAAGGGCATGCCTCCGAAGCCGACGACGCTCACCCCGTCCCGCTTCGTGTCCCGCCCGCTCTCGATCAGCCCCTCCAGCGTGCCCACGATGGACATCTGGTTGCCGCAGACGATCGCCGTGATGGAGGGCTCGCGCTGGAGGATCCGTTGGATGGCCTCGCGGGTGTGCCGCACCGAGAGGTCTCCCTGGTAGACGAGGGACTCGTTCCAGGGCAGCCCCACCTCGCCCAGCGCCCGCTGATAGCCGCGCAACCGCAGGCCGACATAGTTGAACCCGCCGGACGGGTTGAGCAGGACGATCTTCCGGTGCCCGTTTTTCGCCAGGTGCACGACCGCGTCGAACACGGCGCGCTCGTCGTCGTGGTCGACATAGGCGTGCGGCGTCTGCAGCTCGGTCCGCCCGAAGCTCACGAACGGGATGTCCTTCTCCAGGCAGAACCGGGCCCGCTCGTCCATGGGCATGGTGCGGGAGAAGACGACCGCGTCGGCGAGCCGTTGATCGTAGATCTTCCGGACCGGATCCAACGGCGCCTGATGGCCCGTCTGCGCCAGGACGAGCAGGTTGTAGCCCGCGGTCTCCATGCCGTTGGACAGGCTCTCCACCTGCGCCAGGAAGCCCGGCTCGCCGTAGTCACCGACCTCGGGCGCGTAGAGGATGGAGCAGACCTTGTACGTCCGGCCGGTGCGCAGGTGGATGCCGCCGATGTTCGGCACGTAGCCGAACCGGGCGGCGGCCTCCTTCACCCGCTGGATCGTCTCCGGCCTCACCTCCGGACCGTCCTTCAGCGCGCGGGACACGGTGCTGATCGACAGCCCAAGGTGCGTGGCCAGCGTCTTGAGGTTGGCACGCTCCGACCCAACCGGTCGCATGGTCTCATCCCCCTCCTGGCGCTTGCTTCGTTTGGCGCTCACGTCATTCGATCCGGGTTCAGATGCCTGGCAAGGCATTCTCGGCGATCACTTCCCGCATGAAGTGGAAGGATGCCTTGGGGGTGCGCTTCTGGGTCCGGTAGTCCACATGCACCAGCCCGAAGCGCTTGGCGTAGCCGCGCGCCCACTCGAAGTTGTCGAGCAGCGACCAGGGCATGAACCCACGGACGTCCGCTCCCTCCGATATCGCGCGCTGCAATCCGATCAAGTATTCCCGGTAATAGGCGATACGGTCCTGATCGTCAACCCGGCCGTCGGCCCCGACCACGTCGATGAAGGCCCCACCATTCTCGGTCACGTAGACGGGCGGGTTGCCGTAGCGCGCCTTGACGAGCATGAGCGCTTCGTAGAAGGCGTGGCCGTCGATGGCCCAGTTCATCTCCGTGCGGCGGAAGTAGAGCGGCGGGTCGGCATGCTTGAAAGGCCAGGCGCCGTCCGAGCACTCCTGGATGTAGCTCGGGAAGTACTGGTTGACGCCCACGAAGTCGATCGGCCGGTGGATCTCCGCGAGGTCGCCGTCGCGCACGTGCTCGGCGAACCGGTCCGCGAGCGAGGCGGGATAGCGGCCGTGGTAGATGGGATCGAGGAAGACGCCGTTCCACTTGTCCTCGAAGAGCGGCACCAGGTGGGCATCGCGCTCTTGGAACTGGGGCAGCGGCCGCGCCTTGTGGATGGGGATGACCGTCCCCACGCCCGCGCGCGGCGTCAGATCGCGCAGCACCGCGACGGCCCGCCCATGCGCCAGGTTGAGGTGGTGCGCGGCGCGAACGGCGGCGCGGGGATCCGTCAGCCCCGGCGCATGACGCCCCTCCTCGTGCCCCACCCAGGCCGAGACGCTCGGCTCGTTGAAGGTCACCCAGTTCTCCACGCGATCCCCCAGCCGCCGCGCGATGAGGGCCGTGTAATCGGTGAACCAGCCCGCGATGTCTCGGTTGGTCCAGCCGCCGCGGTCCTGCAGCGCCTGCGGCAAGTCCCAGTGATAGAGACAGGGCCAGGCACGCATGCCGCGCTCGAGCACGCCGTCCACGATGCGATCGTAGAAGTCCAGCCCCTTTTCGTTGATCCGACCCCCGCCCTCGGGGAGCACCCGCGGCCACATGATGGAGAGGCGGTAGACCTTGGCGCCCAGGTCTCGCAGCAAGTCCAGGTCCTCGGGGTAGCGGTGGTAGTGGTCGCACGCGACCTCGCCCGTGTCCCCGTTGGCGACCTTGCCGGGCGTCGCGCAGTAGGTGTCCCAGATGCTCCGGCCCCGCCCATCGTCCGGGGCACCGCCTTCAATCTGATAGCTGGAGGTGGACACTCCCCACAGAAAGTTTTCAGGAAATCGCAATGTCATGTCTTGAACTCTTTTTGTACTGTCTTTGCCGCACCGCGTTGCCGCCTGCTCGTCTGCTTTTGCCGCGCCGCGACGTGGTTTTTCCTTGTCGCACCGCGTCGCCTACATCGCCGGAGATCGTAACGTTCTCACCTCACGATTTCGACCGTTTCTTTCTGCGGGAAACCCGCTAGAACCGCATTGACGGCGGAGTCAGAGTATGGGAGGAATCAAGAATCGAAACGTTACGATCCCTGGTCGCGCACCAGCAGGGAGGAGCGTCATGCGAGCGCTCAGGGCTGGGATGGGTCTGGGGGGTGGGATACGGGTGCCGTGGTTGCTGAGCGGTAAGGGTTGGTAGGTCTGGCGGTCCTCGTCGGGCAACGAAGTCTAAGTCTAACAGGTAGCGTGACGGCTCCGTGCCCCATTTCTTCGGGCGCCACGGGACCATTGGTCGTTCCTCGCTTATTCCATACATAGTTCTCAACGTGGAAAAGCTGTTTTCGTTTGCATTCAAGAATTAGCCGATGTATCAGGGAGATTCGCGGTGGCCTGCCGAGCCAGACGGGCCGTGCCCGCCTCCGCGATTCCCTTCACTGTCTGAGTGGTGCTTTCACTGTCTGAGTAGTGGATGTGTTGTCCCTCGTGAGATGCGTGGGGATGGGGAATCTCCCCGCTTCCATCCCTCGAAAGTCATCTCTTCGTTTCGTGCCGTTGGAAAACGCTGATGCGGTCCCGACAGGATGGTCGTCCTCGGCCCTGTCGTGCATTCATCTTACCCCAAGGAGGAAGTGATGTTCTTGAAGCCTGTCAAAGCGGCGATGACGCGTGCTCTCTGTCTGGCCATCGCGGCGACCGTTCCCGCGCAAGCGGTTGCGGCCAGCCCCCGGTCCGCGCCCGTGCGCACGCTGTCCAAGGCGCTCGCCGGTGAGTCCTCCACCTATACGCAGCGCTTCCTGGATCAGTACAACAAGATCAAGGATCCGGCGAACGGGTACTTCAGCCCCAAGGGCGTGCCCTATCACTCCGTGGAGACGCTGATGGTCGAGGCGCCGGACCACGGTCACGAGACCACCTCGGAGGCCTACAGCTACTGGCTGTGGCTGGAGGCGGAGTATGGCCATGTGACGGGGGACTGGGCGCCCTTCAACGCCGCCTGGGCCAACATGGAGAAGTACATCATCCCCTCGCACGCGGATCAGCCCACCAACCAGTACTACAACGCGAGCAAGCCGGCCACGTACGCCGCGGAGTGGGACCTGCCGAAGCAGTATCCCTCCCAACTGCGCACGGAGGTGGCGGTGGGCAACGATCCCATCGCGGGTGAACTGCAGTCGACGTATGGCACCAGCGACATCTATGGCATGCACTGGCTGCTGGACGTGGACAACTGGTACGGCTACGGCCGCTGCGGAGATGGCACGACCTCGCCGGCCTACATCAACACCTTCCAGCGCGGCTCGCAGGAGTCCGTGTGGGAGACGGTGCCGCACCCCTCCTGCGACACCTTCGCCTGGGGCAAGCCGGGCCAGGGCTTCCTGAGCCTGTTCACGGGTGACGCCACCTACTCGCGCCAGTGGCGCTACACCAACGCGCCGGACGCGGATGCCCGCGCGGTGCAGGCGGCGTACTGGGCCCACACGTGGGCCAAGGAGCAGGGCAAGGAGGCCCAGGTGGCCGAGGTCGTCAAGAAGGCGGCCAAGATGGGCGACTACCTGCGCTATGCGATGTTCGACAAGTACTTCAAGCGCGTCGGCAATTGCATTGGCGAGACCAACTGCCCCGCGGGCAGTGGCAAGAACAGCATGCACTACCTGCTGTCCTGGTACTACTCGTGGGGTGGTGCCGTCGACACGAGCGCTGGCTGGGCCTGGCGCATCGGCTCGAGCCACAACCACTTCGGCTACCAGAACCCGATGGCGGCCTACGTGCTGAGCAACACGTCGTTCCTGCGGCCCCTGTCCGCGACCGGCGCCGCCGACTGGGCGACGAGCCTCAAGCGGCAGATCGAGTTCTACACCTGGTTGCAGTCGGCCGAGGGCGGCTTCGCGGGCGGTGCCACCAACAGCTGGAATGGCCGCTACGAGCAGCCGACGAGCGCGTCGTCCTTCTACGGCATGTACTACGACTGGCAGCCCGTCTACCACGACCCCGCGAGCAACCAGTGGTTCGGCTTCCAGGCCTGGTCCGTGCAGCGCGTGGCGGAGTACTACTACGTCACGGGTGACGCGCAGGCCAAGAAGGTGCTCGACAAGTGGGTGGCCTGGGCCTCGCAGAACACCAAGCTCACCACGGATGGCAAGTACCAGGTCCCCAGCACGCTCGCGTGGACGGGTGCGCCGGACACGTGGAACCCGGCCTCTCCGGGCACCAACAGCAACCTGCACGTGACGGTCGTGGACCACACCACCGACGTGGGCGTGACCGCGGCGTACGCTCGCACGCTGATGTTCTACGCCGCCCGGGCCGGCAACGCGGGGGCCAAGACCCTGGCCAAGGAACTGATGGACCGGATGTGGGCGAACTATCAGACGCCCAAGGGCGTGGCCGTCCCCGAGAAGCGTGAGGACTACAAGCGCTTCGATGACACCTACAACGCGGCGACCGGCGACGGCGTCTTCGTCCCGTCGGGCTGGTCGGGCACGACGGCCCAGGGCGCGACGATCGACTCGAACTCCACGTTCCTCAGCCTGCGTCCGAAGTACAAGCAGGATCCGGACTGGGCGAAGGTGCAGAGCTTCCTCAACGGCGGCCCGGTGCCCGAGTTCACCTACCACCGCTTCTGGGCCCAGGCGGACATCGCCATGGCCATGGCGGACTACGCCCGGCTGTTCGAGGGCGGCGCTCCTCCCGCCGCGAGCATCGTGACCTCGTCGACGGACGTGAGCGTGGCCGAGGGTTCCTCCGCGAGCTTCACGGTGAGCCTGTCCTCGGCCCCCACCAGCAACGTCACGGTCTCCGTGGCCAAGGCTTCCGGTGACGCGGATCTGTTCGTGTCGTCCGGCGCCACGCTGACCTTCACCCCCGCCAACTGGAACGTGGGGCAGACGGTCACCATCTCCGCGGTGGAGGACGCGGACCAGACGAACGGGACGGCCAGCTTCAAGCTGACCGCGACGGGCCTGTCCTCGGCGTCCGTCAACGCGGCCGAGCTCGACAATGACATCCCGGCTCCGCCGAGCTGCACGGTGACCGTGGATACCAGCAACGACTGGGGCAACGGTCACGTCGCCCGGGTCATCGTGCAGAACGCGGGCACGCAGTCCATCTCCAACTGGAAGCTGAGCTGGACGGCCACCAACGACTTCACGCTGGCCAACTCCTGGAGCGCGACCTTCACGAAGACGGGCCGCTCGGTCGAGGTGACGCCCCAGGGCAACTCGACGATTCCGGGCGGCAGCAGCATCGAGGCCGGCTACGTGGCCAACTACAGCGGCGCCAAGCCGGTGCCCAGCGGTGTTCGTCTGGAAGGGCAGAACTGCAACATCGTCGTCAAGTGAGGGCAGGGCCGCTCGACGCCTCGGTGGATGTCGAGGTCGTGGGGAAGCGTTGAGCGGCCTTCTTTGAATATCGCGGCGGCGGGGAGCGGAATCGTTCCTCGCCGCCGTGTGCAATCCAGGCCTCCCCGGCCCCCCATTCCATGGACGCAACGAAGGAGCTGTCCCACGATGCGTAAGTCTTTCCTGACAACCCCCGCCGCGGTGCTGATGGGCTTGTCGTCGGTCGCGAGCCCGCTGGCCGCGCAAGCACAGACGTTCAACTACGCGGAGGCCCTGCAGAAATCCATCTGGTTCTACGAGGCCCAGCGCTCCGGTCCCCTCCCCAGCAACAACCGGGTGAGCTGGCGCGGCGACTCCGGCCTGAACGACGGCGCCGACGTGGGCAAGGATCTGACCGGCGGCTGGTACGATGCCGGCGATCACGTGAAGTTCGGCCTTCCCATGGCCGCCAGCGCGACCCTGCTGGCCTGGTCCCTCTACGAGTACGAGGAGGCGTACCAGAAGAGCGGACAGCGCGCCGCGCTCCTGGACAACCTGCGCTGGGTCAATGACTACTTCATCAAGGCGCATACCGCTCCCAACGAGCTGTATGGCCAGGTGGGCGCGGGCAACGCGGATCACGCCTGGTGGGGACCGGCCGAGGTGATGCAGATGGCGCGGCCCGCCTTCAAGGTCGACGCCTCCTGCCCTGGCTCGGACCTGGCCGGTGAGACGGCCGCGGCCATGGCCGCCTCGTCCATCGTGTTCAAGCAGACGGATCCGGCCTACGCGGCCACCTTGTTGACGCACGCCAAACAGCTCTTCACCTTCGCGGACACCTACCGGGGCAAGTACTCCGACTGCATCACGGACGCGAAGTCCTTCTACAACTCCTGGAGTGGCTACTGGGATGAGCTGAGCTGGGCAGGTGCCTGGCTGTACCTGGCCACCGCGGAGAGCAGCTACCTGACGAAGGCCGAGAGCTACACCGCCTACTGGGGCAACGAGAGCCAGACGCCCTACTGGAGCTACCGGTGGACGCACAACTGGGATGACAAGCACTTCGGTGCCCAGCTCCTGCTCGCCCGCCTCACGGGCAAGGACGTCTACAAGTCCTCCACGGAGCGCAACCTGGATTACTGGACCACGGGCTTCAACGGCGAGCGCGTCCGCTACTCGCCGGGTGGGCTCGCCTGGCTGGATACGTGGGGCAGCCTGCGCTACGCCGCGAACGCCTCGTTCCTCGCCTTCGTCTACTCCGACGACATCGCCGCCAGCGATCCGGCCAGGGCCACGCGCTACCGCGACTTCGCCGACCGGCAGGTCCGCTACATGCTCGGTGAGAACCCCCGCAACGCCAGCTACGTGGTGGGCTTCGGCGTGAACCCGCCCCGCAACCCGCACCACCGCACGGCGCACGGCGCCTGGGCCGACTCCCTCGCCAACCCGGTCGAGAGCCGGCACATCCTGTACGGCGCCCTGGTGGGCGGTCCGGACGCGGCGGATGCCTACGTGGACGACCGGGCCAACTACACCGCGAACGAGGTCGCCACGGACTACAACGCGGCCTTCACCGGCACGCTGGCCAAGATGTACCTCCTGCACGGCGGTACGCCCGACCCCACCTTCCCCAAGAGGGAGACGCCCACCACGGACGAGTTCTACGTGGAGGCCGGCATCAACGTGTCCGGCCAGAACTTCACGGAGATCCGCTCGTACGTGAACAACGTCTCGAGCTGGCCCGCCCGCATGGGGGACAAGCTGTCCCTGCGCTACTTCATCGACATCTCCGAGGTCATCGCCGCCGGAGGTTCCGCCGCGAGCCTGACCGTGTCGATGAACTACAGCCAGGGCGCCAAGGTCCTGCCGCTCAAGCAGTGGTCCGGCAACATCTACTACGTCACGGTCGACTTCACCGGCACGCCCGTCTATCCCGGTGGCCAGTCCGCGTTCCGCAAGGAAGCCCAGTTCCGCATCGCCGCCGCGGTGGGCGCCGCCTGGGATCCGACCAATGACCCGTCCTACAAGAACCTGACCGCTACCGCGGCGAGGACGTCCCTCATCCCCATCTACGACAACGGCGTGCGCATCTTCGGCTCCGAGCCCGGCCCCATCGTGGTCGACACCATTCCCCCCGCGCTCCCGGTCGGTCTGCTGGCCGCCGCGGCCAATCCCACGCAGATCAACCTGAGCTGGAACGCGAACACCGAGTCGGACCTGGCGGGCTACAACGTCTACCGCTCCACGACGAGCGGCTTCACGCCCTCGGCCGCCAACCGGGTCGCCAGCGGCCTCACGACCGCCTCCTACTCCGACTCCGGGCTGAAGGCCTCGACCGTCTACTATTACAAGATCACCGCCGTCGACACGTCCGGCAACGAGTCCTCCGCGTCCTCTCAGTCCTCCGCGTCCACGCCCGCCCCGGATACCCTTCCGCCCGCGGCTCCGGCCGGCCTGAAGGCCACCTCGGCCAGCTCCAGCCAGATCAACCTGTCCTGGACCGCCAGCACCGAGGCCGACCTCAAGGGCTACAACGTCTATCGCTCCACGACGAGTGGCTTCACGCCCTCGGCCGCCAACCGGGTCGCCAGCGGCCTCACGACCGCCTCCTACTCCAGCACCGACCTGACCGCCTCGACCGCCTACTATTACAAGATCACGGCCGTCGACACGTCCGGCAACGAGTCCTCCGCGTCCACGGAAGTCTCCGCGACCACGCAGCAGGCCCCCGCGTCCAGCCTCTCCGTGCAGTACCGCGACGGGGATGCCAACTCGCCCGCAAACAACCAGGCCCGGCCCCACTTCCGGATCGCCAACGGGGGAACGGCCAGCGTTCCGCTCTCGGAGCTGAAGGTCCGCTACTACTTCACCCCGGACTCCAACGAGTCGGTGCAGGTCGCGTGTGACTACGCCGCCGTGAACTGCTCGAGCATCACCTCCAGCGTGGTCCAGTTGTCCACGCCGAAGACGGGTGCCACGCATTACATCGAGTTCGGCTTCGCCACGGGGGCGGGCTCGGTGGCCGCGGGCCGCGACACGGGAGAGATCCAGATCCGGTTCAACAAGAGCAACTGGACCAACTTCGACGAGTCGAACGACTACTCGTTCGATTCCACCAAGACCTCGTTCTCCACGACGAGCAAGATGACCGTGTTCCGTAGCGGCGTCCTCGTCTGGGGCACCGAGCCGTAAACCAGGCACTTCGAGCGAAGGAGAAAACTCCATGCGAAAGACAAACAAGAGCGTGTCTCGTGCCGCCGTCGTCGGTCTGACCTCCCTGGGGCTGGTTCTGCCCCTCGACGCGGCGCTGGCCCACGGCGGAATGACGTTCCCCGCGACTCGGACCTATGCCTGCTACCTGGATGGCAAGGCGGGCGGTGGGGGCGGTGATCTGGATCCCACCAACCCGGCCTGCGTCGAGGCCGTGGCCCTGGGCGGAAAGAATCCGCTCTGGAACTGGTTCGGCAACCTCATCAGCAACGCGGGAGGCCGGCACCGGGAGATCATCCCGGATGGGAAGCTGTGCGGACCCACCGCGCTCTTCGACGCCTACAACCTGGCGCACGCTTCCTGGCCCACGACGACCCTGAAGTCGGGGACGACGATCACCATCCGGTACAACGCGTGGGCGCCGCACCCCGGCACCTGGTACCAGTACGTGACCCGGGACGGGTGGGATCCGAGCCAGCCGCTGAAGTGGTCCGACCTGGAGCCGCTGCCCTTCAACACGGTCACCAACCCGCCGATCAACGGCAGCGGCCCGGATGGCGCCGAGTACACGTGGAGCGCGCAGTTGCCGGTGGCCAAGAGCGGACGGCACATCATCTATTCCATCTGGCAGCGCTCGGACAGCCCGGAGGCCTTCTACAACTGCTCCGACGTGCTCTTCGACAGCGGTGCGCCGGATGCCGAGGCGCCCACCGCCCCCGGGACGCCCACCGTGAGCGGCGTGACCGGGACGACCGCCGATCTGAGTTGGGCCGCCGCGCACGACAACCAGGGCGTGGTGGGCTACGAGGTGTACCACCTGATGGGCTCCACCCCCCATCGGATGGCCTCGCCCACGGGCACCTCCACCCGCCTCACGGGCCTGACGCCCTCGACCGCGTACTCCTTCTACGTGGTCGCGCGTGATGCCGCGGGCAACCTCTCCCCGGCCTCCGGCGTGGTCTCGTTCACCACGACCGACACCGCGCCCACGGGGAACTGCCACGTGGTCTACACCGAGCCCAACAAGTGGTCCGGTGGCTTCACCGGCAACATCCAGATCACCAACACCGGAACCAGCGCCATCTCCGGCTGGACGCTGCAGTGGGAGTACGGCGCTGGTCAGACGGTCGTGAACGGCTGGAGCGCGAAGATCTTCCAGCATCATTCCTCGGTGTCCGCGGAGAATGAGGCCTGGAGCGGTACCATCCCCCCGAGCGGCTCGGTCACCTTCGGGTTCAACGCGAACTCGCCGACGCCCAACGCTCCGGCGCCGGCCGCCTTCCTCCTCAACGGCACGCTCTGCACCACGCCTTGAGTTGAAAGACATACACCGGGGTGGGTGCTCTCGTCGCACCCACCCCGGTGTTGTTGACGTGCTGCGCCCAGGTGCCTTCGTGTCCCTGGGTCTGGGGGTGGACCGTGCCCGCTGAGCTGAAGCGGAAGTGGGTGGCGCTGGTGCTCGGGGCTGTCGTGCTGTTCACCGGCTGCGTCACGGTGACGCCACCCGCGGGACGCGGTGTGCTCCTGGACAGCAACCCGCGTGCCGCGTCCGGGCTGGCGGGCGAGATTCGTGGTGACGCCCAGCACGCGGCCACGGAGGCGAATGCACCCGCGAGGCTGCTGCGCCGACGGGGAGAGCGCGTACAGAGCACGCAGGTGGCCATGGTGAGCCCGGCTGAAATGGCCGTGCGCGCGGTGGCCAGCGGGGCCAGGCAGGCGGACGCCTTCGAGTATCTGCTGCTGCTGGCGGGCCTGGACAACGTCAACGACGAGCCCCCGCGAGGCGCTCCCCTCACTCCCGAGGAGGCGGCCCGGGTGCTGGCGGTGCTGTTGAACAAGCCCGTGACGCTGGGCTCGTTCCCGCCACGCATGGCCGCCTGCCACCTGCTACGGGAAGTGCTGGCGGGAGGGGAAGTGTCCCGCGAGGAGTTGCTTCGCCGGGTGGAGCGATTCAAGGGGGTGGCCGTGCTACGGCCGGACGGCTATCTGGCCTGGACGCTCAACGGACGCACACAGCAGAAGGTGGGCCCGGTGGAGTGGAAGGAGGACGCCTTCCGCGCGGGCTCCTTCGAACTCGGGCGCTTCTACATCGTCAAGGGGTGGGTGTTCCGGCAGGCGGATGCGCAACTGCGCCCCGTCATGCAAGGGCCCGGGCTGGCCGAGGTGTACGACGACGCCGACTACCTCGGCCGCTCGCTGGATGGCGCGGAGGAGGCGTTCGTCGGGCTGTACCATGCCATGGGCCAGCTGCTCACGCGCCCGCTGGACAGCCTCGCGGCGCTGCAACACCTCCCGGCGGGAGTCGCGGCCCTCATCGCCTCCTCGCCCGAGTACCTCGAGCGTTTCCGGTACATGACTCGGGGCGAGCAGGTGAAGGCCACCTCCAAGCTGCTGACCCACCTCCTCGTCACGTTTGGCACGGCTGGGGGCACGACGAGCACGCTGACGCGGGCAGTGGGCGGGCTGGAGGTTACCCTGCCCGTGCTGTCCCTCTCGACCGAGGGTCTGCTGGCGGTAAGGACGGTGACGGTGGCAGCGGGCACGGTGACGACCACGCTGGAGGTGGGCGTGGGCACCGTCTCCATCCTCCACATGGCCAGCAGGGATGACCAGCCCTCGGGGAGCAAAACCAAGAATCCCTACTCGAGCTTGACGAGAACCCAACTCGAAAAGTCAAGAAGAAGCTTTATCAAGCTGATCGATGAGCATGAGAAGAAGCTGCTGGAGTACCGTACCGACCCCTTCGCCAACGATAATCTTGGAAAGCTCGAGAACCAGCCTCCTGAAAATCAACGGAAGATCATTTCGGGACGAATTGAAGAAGTGGAGGCGCAATTGACGAAGCAGCGTGGGGAGCTGAGAAAAGTCGAAGAAGCGCTGCGGGCGTTGAATGGGGGCGGTTGAGCGTATGCAAATTCGTTTGCAACAGCTGATTCTGGCCCTGACGGGACTCGTCAAGTGGTATCAGCAGTTTCTTGGCATCGACGTCCTGACGATCGACGACATGGACCGTTATTGGGTTGTCAGATCCCCGGAGTGGACCGAGTTCCACCAGGATCCCAAGCTGTCCGTGGGCTCTCTCCTGGAGGACTGGGCAGGACTTCAGCGGGTGCTCGAGGGCGGCGCGCCCACCGCGGTTGATTTCGAGCGCCTGGGCGCAGTGATCCGTGTCGTCTCCGACCGCATCCTCGAGCCTTCCACCTCGGAAACGGGTGGGAGCAGGGCCGGGCGCATCGACATCCATTTGCGGCAACTGCTCCTCCTGCTCGCAATGCTCGTCGAGCACTACCAGCAGGCAGGCGTAGACGCACTGGAGATCGACGACATGGATTATTATTGGGTTGTCGAGCCCCCGGACTGGACCGATTTCCAGAAGGAGCCGTCGCTCTGTGTGGGTTCTCTCATCGATGATTGGGCGGAGCTCCAGCGGGTGCTGAAGGAAGACATCGCCACCACGGTGGATTTCAACCGTCTGGGGGCTGTGCTCCGTACCGTCTCCGAGCGTCTCGGCCGACAGTGAAACCGCCAGCCATTCTCAGTGCCCGCGGAGAAAGGAGATTGACGGGCCGGTCTAGGCCAGATCTCTCTGTCCCGAACGACGGACGACCAGGCTGATGATCGTGAACACGATCGTCAAGGACGCGGCGAATCCGTTCTTGTCACTCGTGTCCGCGTCCCAGGGCCTGGGTGAACCCAAGAGCATGATGAGGAGCACCACCCATGCGATCACGCAGCACCACAGGCCCGCCGCTCCCACGAACCAGCGCAGCCGCGCGCTGAGGGTGGAGGGCTGGGGAAGGGCGGGTGCGTCCGTCACGGAGGGATTCGTGGAGCGCTGCTCGGCCTGGAGCTCCTTGTAGAGGCGCCGGCCCCAGCGCACCTCGAGCAGGAGCACCAGGAGCGTCAGCGGGAAGAGAGGGAAGGAGCCCAGGAAGAGGAGGGTGTAGTAGGCGCCCTGCAGCAGGGTGGTGGCGGCGAGTCCGGAGGCCAGCCGCCAGGTGCCGCGCGCGCGATCCTCATCGAAGCGGGCGCGGCCCACGAAGGCGCCCAGGATGATGCCGGTGAAGGCCTGTTGGGGGACGGAGGTGACGGCGCGAAGCATCGCCAGTCCCGGGCCCGCTTCATCCGAGAGCACGATCACGTAGAAGAGGTTCTCCAGTGTCGCGAAGCCGAGCGAGACCGTGGCGCCATACACCACGCCATCCAGGGGCTCGTCGAAGGCGGGCTTGTTCCAGACGTACAGGCGCAGCACGAGCAGCCTGAAACACTGCTCGGGCAGGGCGACACCGAGGAAGGCCAGCAGCAGCGCCATGTCCCAGGTCTGCATGCGCCAGCCCCAGTGAACCGCCAGCTCATGGACGCCGAAGGCCACCGGAACCACGGGCACGCAAAGGGCCACACCCCAGAAGAACGTGCGCCACAGGAGTCCGCGCGGCTCGGGATCCTCGTCCCGCGAGTGGACGTACCAGAGCAACAACATGGGAGGCAGGGCGGCGGCGGCCCCGAGTGCGAACGGAGACATGGGGACGAAGGTAGCCCGCGAAAGCTCCAGGACGCATGGGTCTCGAGAGCAGATAGTATCGGCACTCCCGGACGTGGAGGCAGGAGCGATGTCGATGCCGGATTCGGAAACCCTGGATGGTTCGACCCCGGAGAGCACGCCGCTGGCGGCGGAGCACGGGCGCCGGTTGCCCCTGTCCGCCTTCACCGTGCTGGCCGGGGGTGACGTGTTCGAGTCCGTCCAGGGACGGCCACCCAAGGACGGTGTGAGCCGGGCTCGCGCCTGGTTCCAGGCGAAGGTGAGTCTCCGGGCACACGGTGCTCCCGCCGAGCTGCTCCAGCGCGTGGAAGGAGACATGGTCCGGCAGCTCTCGGGCAATCTCCAGCTCATCGGCCGCATGGAAGCGGCGCGGCCGGTGGAGGTGGACCTCATCCCCCCGGGGCAGCCCCTGGCGAAGTATGGCTATCCCCGCTCCGTGTCTCCGCAGGCGGCGGGCCTGTTCTGGGATCATCCGGAGTGGCCTCGCGCCCGCATCGCGCTGCGCCAGGACAAGCTGGGCCCCGAGCTCCATCTGGTGTTCCACGAACTGGCCCATGCCATCCAGGGCATGGCCTTCACCCAGGAGGAGAACGAGCTCATCTACCGGACGCTGCGGCGCACCTACCGCGTCCGCGCCCGCATGGACGAGGTGTTCGCCCTCTACAGCGAGCGCGAGTTCATCCCCACCGTCACCGCGCATGATCTGCGCGCGCCGGGGGTGTACGGCATGGCGCGCCAGCGCTGGAACGAGGAGCACGTCTTCACCCGCTTCGTGCGCAACCTCTACTTCCCCTACAAGCCGCTGGCGGGCCCCGCGTCGGGCCAGGGCGCGTCCTTCTTCGGCTGAGGCTCAGCGCTTCTTCTTGCGGCTCCGCGACGCGGGCGCCCCGGCCACATCGCCCAGCGCCGGCACGCGCATGCCCATCGACTCGGCCAGGCTCACCGCCGTGGACAGGGGCACCTGGGTGTCCTTGAGCCGGTTGCGCGAGGGATCCAACACCAGCCCCACCGCCAGCGAGAAGTCCGTCCGGGTGAGGATGCAGCCGCGGAAGTTGCTGCCCGTCAGGTCCGTCCCCTCGAAGTCCGCGTCCGTGAGGTCCAGATCGAAGAAGTTGGCCTCCTGCGCGGTGCAGCGCAGCACGTCCGTCTTCCTCAGGCTCAGCCCCACGAACGAGGCGTAGCGCAACACGCACCCCTCGAACGTCAGCTCCGGGTTGGCCGACACGCTCGACCAGTCGATGCCCATCAGCTTCGAGCCCTCGAAGCGCACCCCCCGCAGCGCCGCCTGCGGAAACCGCGCCCGGGTGAGATCGCACCCCGTCCAGGTGCACTCCTCGAACTTACATTGGCGCCACTGGCTCTCCTGGAACTGGGAGCGCTCGAAGGTGCAGCGGTAGAACTCCTTCTGGTTCAGCTCCAGCCCCGGCAACTCGAGGTCCGTGAACGTCTCGTTCTCGAAGCCGTCCTCCCGCTCGAGCCGGCGTACCAGCTCTTCCCGGCCCGCCTGGTCCCTTGGTTCCGTGTCCATGCGGCCTCCATCTCATGGAGGGTCCGCTTCAGGAAGGACGCGCCGTACCCGGGGGCCTGTAGGTCCAGCGCTCACTGAAATTCGCGTGCCGGACCCTCCCAGCGCCCCGTAAAAACTTCTGGGTTTCAGCCCTAAGCATGGGGGGGCCTGGATGCAAGCCCTTGTATTCATTGACGACCGTGCAGGTCGCGGGCTGGCATCGCTCTTGCTGAAAGCAAGGGCACGCAGTCTTCGCGGTCCCTTCCCACGCGCCTCCCCCGAGAGACACCATGACCCAGGCCTCCGCCTTCTCCTCCGCCGACTCCCTCTCCACCTACCTCTCGGAGATCAGCCAGTACCCGCTGCTGTCCGTGCAGGAGGAGCAGGCGCTCGCGCGGCGCTTCAAGCAGGGCGACATGGCCGCGGGCCACCGTCTGGTGACGAGCAACCTGCGCTTCGCGGTGAAGGTCTCCTACGAGTACCGCTCCTACGGGCTGAAGATGTCCGACCTCATCCAGGAGGCGAACATCGGCCTGATGAAGGCGGTGCAGAAGTTCGACGCGGACAAGGGCATCCGCCTCATCTCCTACGCGGTGTGGTGGATCCGCGCCTACATCCAGAACTACGTGCTGAAGAACTGGAGCCTGGTGAAGCTGGGCACCACGCAGGCCCAGCGCCGGCTGTTCTTCGCCCTGGCGCGCACGCGCCGCGAGCTGGAGAAGATGGGCCCCGGCGAGGGCAACATCGTCGACGCGGAGGAGATCGCCCGCAAGCTCAACGTGAAGGCCAGCGAGGTGCGCGAGATGGAGCAGCGCATGGGCGGCCGGGACTTGTCGCTGGACGCGCCGGTGGGCGAGGAAGGCGACGCCACGCACATGGACTTCGTGGAGTCCGAGAGCGCCTCCCAGGTGGACGAGGTGGCCGACCGCCAGGAGGCCGACATGACGCGCGCCCGCATCCGTCAGGCCCTCACCCGGCTGGATCCCCGCGAGCGCTTCATCATCGAGCACCGGGTGATGGGCGACTCGGAGATGACGCTGAGCGAGCTGGGCGAGCACTTCGGCTTCTCGCGCGAGCGCGCGCGCCAGCTGGAGATCCGCGCCAAGGACAAGCTCAAGGCCGAGCTGATGTCGCTCATGGCCGAGCGCGATCAGGACTCCGCGGTCTACGCCGGGTAGTTCTTCCCGGCGCGTGGCCCCCGCCGGGTCGTTCTTCCCGGCGGTCCGCCGCGGCCTCCTCTTCAGTGAAGCCAGCGCCCGTGGGCTGCGTGGAAGTCCACGAGCGGCGCGGCATGCTTGAGGTGGGGCCGCCCGGCCGGATCATTCTCCTGTACCGTCTCGAGCTGGCCTGAAAGAATTTCCTCCATGCTGGCCAGGGGGGAAATCCTCCACAACCGGCGCAGCTCCTCCTCGGTGATCTCTCCCAGGAGTTCGCCGTGCTCCTCGTCCACCACTGGCAGTCGGCGCACTCCGAGCTCCTGCATCACCCGGAGCGCCGCCACGATGGTGTCCCCGGCGAACAACGTGGTCGCCCGCGAGACCCACTCTTCCACCGTCCCCTGTACCCGCCCGTCCATGTGCGTCTCCTTCGACCTGTCCTGAAGTCTTAAGCAAACGTCCTGCCAATGGGAGGGCCCCCCCTGTCAATGGCTGCCCCCGGACGGTAGGCGGGCTGCGTCTCGGGTAGCCTGGGGGTCCGCTTCCCGGTGGGGCGGAGGAGGTCCGTGTCGTGCGGGTGATGGCGTGGCTGTACCGGTTCAACGAGCCGTTCGTGGGGCGTCTGGTGACGACGGGGGTGACGATCGCCGCCACCTTCCAGCCGTACTTCTGGCTCAACAATCACCTGCCACCGCGCTTCGACTTCCTCACGCCCCTGGACACGGCGATCCCCTTCCTGCCGTGGACGTACGCCGTCTATTGCAGCTTCTTCGCGCTGCTGCTCGGGGCGGCGTGGTGCCTGGAGGCGCGCGAGTACCTGCGGATGCTCGCGGCGGTGCTGGTGGCCAACGCCGTGTGCTACCTGGGCTTCTTCCTCTTCACCGCGCACTACCCGAGGCCCCCCGTGGACAGCATTCCCCCGGGCTTCTGGCGGGAGCAGTTCGCGACGATGCGGGCCTCGGACAACGCGGGCAACACCTTTCCGAGCATCCACGTGGCCACCACGTGGCTCGGGGCGCTGCGGCTGCGCCACCGGCGCGGCGGCGTGCTGTGGCTGGTGTGGGCGGGCCTCATCTGTCTGTCCACGCTCACGGTGAAGCAGCACTTCCTCGTGGATGTGCTCGGCGGGCTCGCGGTGGCGGGGGGCGTCCACGCGCTGCTGTTCCGCCGCGCGGCGCCGTCCACGTCCGTGCCCGCGACGGTGGAGGCCCGGTCATGAGCGAGCCCGTGGCGCCCCCGCCGCCTCCTCCCGGCACGCTCAACGTGGTGCTGGCGCTGGGCATCGTCTCCGGGGGCGTGGGCTTGCAGTGGCTCGCGTCCCGGGCGTCCAGTCCCGGGGCGGTGGTGGGGTGGGGCGTCGTGTTCGCGTTCCTCTTCCTGCCGCTGTACTCGCTGCTGCACGAGGCCGAGCACCGGGTGTTCCATGCGAATGCGCGGGTGAACGAGTCCTTCGGCGTGCTGCTGGCCGCCTTCTTTCCGGGGCCCTTCACGTTCCTGCGCGCGTGCCACCTGGGCCATCACCGGCGCAACCGCGGCGACGCGGAGATGTTCGACCTGTACTACCCCTCGGACAACCTCGCGTGGAAGCGGGTGTACTTCTACTTCCTCTACACGGGAGGCTTCTGGCTGGCCGTTCCCGTGGCCGTGGTGTCGATGCTGCTGTGGCCCGGGCTGCTGCGCGGCCAGGTGCTGCGCGACCCTTCCGCGGTGGCCATGCTCAACGGCATCCCCGCGGGCTTCTTCCGCCGCATCCGGCTGGAGTGCGTGGGCGTGGTGCTGCTGCACGTGGGGCTGGTGATGGGGCTCGGCCTGTCTCCCGGGCGCTACCTGCTGCTCTACGCGCTCTTCGGGCTGAACTGGTCGGCGCAGCAGTACATCACCCACGCGGCGAGCCCCCGGCACGTGCTGGATGGGGCCCACAACCTGCGCGCCGCGCGCGTCTACGAGGTGCTGCTGCTGCACTTCAACTGGCACCTGGCGCACCACCAGCACCCGCGCGTGCCCTGGCTGTATCTGCCCCGCTACGACGATCCGTCACGCGAGCGGCCGGGCTACCTCATGGCCTTCCTGCGCTTCTGGCGCGGACCCCAGCCCACCGAGCCGCTCGCGGCGCGGGCACCCGGTGGGGACAAGGCGCCCGGCGTGTCGTGACGCCCGCCCCTCGTCCCCCGCGTGCTCAGGGCTTCGGCTTGGAGCCCGTGAGCTGCGACGGGTGGGTGGGCACCTGGATCTCCCCGGCGATGATCTTCGCCTTGAGCGACTCCAGCGTGCGCAGGGCCTCGTCCTTGCCGGGGAAGTCCAGCCGCACCGGGGCATAGGCGATGCCGCCCTCCTTGAGGCCCAGGGTCTGGGTGCCGCCCCGGAACTGGCCGCGCACCTGATCGCGCACGGCCTCGTACACCACCAGGTCCACGCGCTTGATGACCGCGGACAGCACGGCCTTGGGCGCCAGATGGGAGGGATCCGAGTCCACGCCCATCACGTAGACGACCTTCCCCCCGTCGCGCGCTTCCTTCACCGCCTGGATGGCGCCCAGTCCATCCACCCCCGCCGCCGCGAAGATGACGTCCGAGCCCTTGGTCAGCAGATCCTGCCCCACCTGCTTGCCCAGGGCGAAGTTGGTGAAGCCGCCGGTGTAGTTGACCACCACCGTGGCCTTGGGGTTGGTGGCCGCCACGCCGGCGCGGAAGCCCGCCTCGAAGCGCTTGACCAGCGGTATCTCCATGCCGCCCACGAAGCCCACCTTGTTCGTCTTCGTCGCGAGTCCCGCCAGCGCCCCCACCAGGTAGCAGCCCTCCTCCTCGCGGAAGACGACGGTGCGCACGTTGGGCAGGGTGTACGGCTCGCCCTGGGCCGACAAGAGCGGACTGTCCACGAGCAGGAAGTGCATCTCCGGGTCGCGCTTCGCGGCCGTCTCCACCGCGTTCTCCAACTGGAAGCCCACCGCGAGCGACAGCGGCACGCCCTGGTCCGCGAGCAGTTGCAGGTTGGGCTCGTAGTCCTCCGCCACGCGGCTCTGGATGACGATCGGACTGATGCCGAGCGGCTCCACCGGCGAGTCGCGCCGGGCCAGATCCTCACCCAGCGAGCCCTGGAGCGAGGCCTGCCGCTGCTCGGGGGTGAGATCCTTGTAGCTGCCCCCCTCGTACTTCACGCCCGCGGCCCACTCCTCCAGCCCCCGCAGGGCCGAGTCGTTGAAGGACTGGTCCCCCCGTCCTCCGAGGCTGAGCACGAGGCCCACCCGCGTCGTCTGCGGCGCGGGCTTCACGGTCTCCGGGGTGGTCGCGGCCGCTGGGGCGGACGGGGCGGCGGGGGCCACCGGGGTGGGTTCCTCCTTGGCGCTCTTGCAGGCCAGGAGCAGGGACGACGCGAGGAGCAGGGTCGAGAGGCTCGGGCGCATGGGCCCGTGTCCTAGCATGGAGGCGATGCGTCAGGTGCTGGAGCCGTCCGCGCGCATGCGGTGGAGCCGGTCATAGTGCCGGTAGCCGAGCTGGTCGAGCGCGTCCGGGGATGCCAGGCCGATGTCCACCAGGGTCTTGATGTCGTACGTGCCCGCGAGCACCGGCGGCGCGTAGTTCCGCACGGCCTCGGGGGTGCGGAACTTCTCCAGGGGGAAGAGCACCGTGCTCGTGTGCACGTGCATGAAGTGCGCGGCGGACTGCCGCTGCCAGCCGGGAACGCCGGGCGCGGTGATGACGTGCGGCGTCGCCAGGAACGTGCCGCCGGTGAGGATCTCCAGCTGCTGGCCCACCTGGGCGACGATGCACCCGGCCGGCGCGACGCCCCGCACCAGCCGGCCCTTGGGCTGCTCGGGGGTGGCGCGGGTGCGCAGGTACAGCCCGCTCTGATCATCCGGCCGGGGCGCGGGGCGGGCCTGGGGATCCAGGAACCGGCCACCGGGCAGCAGCGTGAGCAGGTTGAAGTCCGTGTGCTCCTCGCCCCAGAGGATGCCGGTGTTCACCTGCGAGGGCTTGAGCGGCAGGTATTGCAGCGCCCGGGTGACGTGGGGGCCCCGCTCGCAGAACCCGGTGAACGTCGTCTGGGGCAGGCCGAGCGCCACGGCGGCTCCCTTCAGCAGCGACAGCCCCGCCTCATGCAGCGAGCGGCCGAGCGAGAGCAGTCCTTCCTGGAAGTACGGCGGCGCGTCCTCGGGCCAGATGTTGTCGGGGTAGAGGTTGGGGAACTCGAGCACGGAGTTCTCGTCGGGCGGGTAGGGCGCGGCGAAGTAGCACTCCTTGAAGTCGGGCTGACCATTGCCGGCCACGGCGACCTCGGTGTTCGGCGGCGTCCAGCCTCGCTGGTACCAGATGTCGGCGCGGCCGTAGGGACGCTTGGCCTCGGTGGGCCGGGCGATGAACGCGCCGAACGCGTCATAGAGCCGCTCGAGCGCCTGGGCATCGACGCCATGGTTCTTCACGTAGACGAGTCCGAAGACACCGAAGGCCTCCCGGAGCGCCAGCGCGCCGCGCTCGATACGGGATGGGTCCTCCGACGAGAGATCAGCGAGGTCGACAGTGGGAATGTTCATCGGGAGTTCGGCCATGGCGGCTCCTGGTGTACCGCGCCTCGCGTCCTGACGGAATACGAGCCGGGGAGAATGTCCCCGGCCCATCGTCTCACCGCGGAGCGTCAGCGCACGCCGGACGTCGAGCTTCCGGGCTGCGTGGAGGGCAGGGTCGAGAGCCCGGGTTGCTGCACCGGGGTGCTTCCAGGCAGGGTCGTGGTGCTGCCCGACAAGGAGCTGCCCGACAAGGAGCTGCCCGACAGTGGGCTGCCCGACAGTGGGCTGCCCAGCGAGGAACCGCTCGACAAGGAGCTACCCAACGAGGAACCGCTCGACAACGAGCTGCCCGACAGCGACCCACTCGACAGCGAGCTGGAGTTGCTTGGCAGCGTCGTCTGGAAGCTCGAGGAACCTGTCAGGGGCTGCTGGAGTGTGTAGCTGCCCGTCAGGGGCTGCTGGAGGCCATAGGTACCGGTCAGCGGCTGCTGAAGGGCATAGCTGCCGGCCATCGGCTGCTGGAGGCCATAGGTACCGGTCAGTGGCTGCTGAAGGGCATAGCTGCCGGCCATCGGCTGCTGGAACTGGGTGGTGTCTTGTTGCTGTGCATTGGCGATTCCCACCATGCCCAACGAGGTCGTCACCACCGCGACCGCCAGGATGTTCGTTCGCATGTTCTCGCCTTTCATTCGTGAGGCGCGTGGCCGCGGGGGAAACCTCTTTCCCGACCAGGACCAGCCATCGCGGTTCCCAAGGAAAAAGTATTCACGAGCGGACGCTCGCAGAAGCGTCCCTCCCCAGCGTCGCGAGTCGGCGAGCGATGGGACGCGCCTACCTGCCCGAGGGGGACGGCCAGAAGGTCACCGCCCGGGCGCTCTCCGAATTCCAGACGAGCTTGCCTCCCCGGTACAGGTACGGGTGAGCACCGGAGTCGGCGAGCGAGAGCAGGAGAAAGGCCCCCCGTGTCTGGACGCTGGCCAGGTCATTGGGCCGCAGGGGAAAGCCGGGGAGCGCGGACACCTTCTGCTTGTCCACCTTGCGCACGAGCCCCGTCGCCAGTGCTTCCTCCTCCCCGAAGGGGATGCTCCAGACCGCGAGGCGCGAGCCCCCTCGGCGCAACAGGGTCCACTCTCCCTCGGGCTCCTCCGGGGAAAAGGCATACAGCTGATCGAGCACGACGTCGTCCTCGAGTTCCTCGGGTGTGAAGCGAGGATCCAGGGTGTGGTTCGAGCGCTCACCCAGTTTCTGGCGCAGCGCGAGCACCCGCGGCCCCGTGGTGTCGGTGGTGGCCTTCACTTCCCGCCGCTTCCAGGCGCCGTCCCGCCATTGGAAGGCGTGGGTGATCAGGGGCCGCTTTCCCTCGTTCGTCTCGAGCACGACGCGGGTGCCGTCGATCTCCGCCTCGCCCCGCCGCTCCTGCTCGGGGGTGGGCTTCTGCAGGGTGAGCCCCAGCAACTGGCCCTCGGCATCGAAGCCGAACTCGATGAGCTCTCCCGAGCCCGGCAAGGGCAGCTCCGTGGCGGTGGCCGCCTCCACGTCCACGAGGAACAGGCGGTCTCGGAAGGCGGGGGAGGGGAAGCGCTCGGGGAAGGTGGGCCTGCCCGTCACGGGCGCGCTGACGCCGCCGCGCCAGAACCTCGCCGCGCCGTGTTTCCCATCCCGGCTCAGGGCGGTGGCTCCTCCCTGGCAGTCCACCGCGAGCCGGGCGATGACCTGACGGACGGCCGAGAGGGGTTGGAGTCGGACCCACTCACAGCCCTCTCCGGCGGGCTCGAGCAGGGACACCAGGGGCTCGGGCGCACGGGACGTCCGGGGTTCCCGGGCGAGTGCCGGCGCCGCGGACCACAGCAACAGCAGGAGCGAGACGGACAGGGGGCGGTGGAGGGTCGTCACGAGGCGACCCATTGTTCCACACGCCCCCCGTGGGGGCTGAATCAGATGTTCCAGCGGATCATGCCCTGGAGCACGTTCTCGATCTTCCCCTGGATGAGGTAGCGGTTGTAGCCGAGCTGGTATTCGGCTCCCAGGTAGATCTTGCCCGGGGTGAACCGCACGAGCTTGCCGAAGTCCCACAGCAGCTCGGGCTGGGCCAGGAAGAAGCGGTTGCCGCGCGAGCCCGTCATCGTGCCCACGCCCTCTCCCTCGCCGAACAGACCCGTCTGGAAGAAGCCGAGGAAGAGGAAGTCCTGCGTGCCCAGCGAGAAGGACTTCTGCCAGGCGAGGCCCACCTGCAGGTCCACACCCCGGAAGGCCCAGTCATCGCGGATGACCGTGGTGGCCGTCACGAAGTCCATGCCCGGCACGGCCAGGTCCCACTGCAGGCCGTAGTAGTGGAGCATGCCGAACTTGCTCACGTGCTCCATCTCGTACTTGAGCGAGACGTCGCGCAGCGGCCCCCAGTCGAACTTGCGCTCCAGCACCTTCTCGGCGATCGACTTGGGCGACACCGCCACCGTGATGCCACCGAAGAAGCCGCCCTTCTGGTTGGCGCTCTGCTTGAAGACGCTCGCGGGGGTGAAGGGGCCGGTGATGTCGTAGTACAGGAACACCGACCCGTACTCCCACTGCTGGAAGGCCTTGATGGTCAGCGTGGTCCGTGCGCCGCCGCCATTGAAGTCCTCGTTGAAGCAGTCCACGGCGCCGCGGTATCGGCCTCCGAAGGCCATGTTGTCCTTGTCCCCGGTGAAGCACGGTGCGCGCAACAGCTCGAACCAGACTCCAGCGAAGGCGGTGGACGACGTCAGGAAGGAGGCGAGCAGGGCGACAAAACACAACGAGCGACGATTCATGCGGATCCCCTCGGGTGGCGCGCCCTAGTGAAGGCGGGGGACCGGCTTCGTCAAGTTTTCACGAGCGCGATGTGCCAGGCCAGGGGCACCCACGGGCCGTGGGCGCCCCGCTTCACCCTCGCGTCAATCCTTGCACCCTCAAGGACGTGCGAGGCAAAGCGCCTTGGAGGGCACCTCACCCCGAGCCGCGGACTCCCCGGGGTGACGGGAGGAGGACTCGGGGCCCGCCAGGGACTCCACCTGGGCGGCGCGCAGGTGCAGCAGCGGTCCCGGCACCAGTCCGCCGAGCACCACCAGGGCGAACAGGGCGAACACCATCCCCCGCTCCCGGGGCAGCAAGTCCTCCACCGTCTCCAGCAGGGCCGCCTGGCCATGGGCGTGCGGGCCGAGGAATGTGCGCTGGAAGGCGCGCAGGAAGGTGACGCCGTTGATGGCGGTGGTCAGCAGCAGGGGTAGCGCCACCAGCGGGTGGGTGTCCAGGATGCCGTGCAGCAGCAGATCCTCGCCCACGAAGCTCAGCGTGCCCGGGAAGCCGAGGCTGCCAAAGCCCATGAGGAAGAAGAAGGCCGCCAGACGCGGGGCGCGGCGCACGAGTCCTCCCAGCCGCGTCATGTCCGTGGTGCCCGTGCGGGACTCGATGGCGCGCACGACGAGATCCAACCCCGTGAGCGCGATGCCCGCGGCCACGCTCTGGACGAGCGCGCCGGAGATGCTCTGCGTGTTGCCGATGGCCACCCCCGCCAGCATCAGGCCCGACTGGCTCGCCAGGAGGAAGCCCACCACGCGGCGCAGGTCCGTCTGCGCCAGCGCCAGCAGCGAGCCATACAGGGCGGCGCACAGGCCCAGCGTTCCGAGCATCACCCCACCCCGGTTCCACTCCCCGGGCAGCAGCGGCATCACCACGCGCACCAGCAGGTACAGCCCCGCGTGCGCGTTCACCAGCAGCAGGCCCACCCCGAACGGGCCGCGCGCCATGAGCACGGGCAGCCAGGAGTGGAAGGGCACCACCGCCATGCGCACGCACACCGTCAGCATCAACAACGTGAACACGGGCAGGTGCCACGTCGCCGGCAGCCCCCGGGCGATCAGCTCCGTCAGGGCGAAGGGCGCCTGGGCGCCGGAGCGCCAGCCCCCCAGGCCCACCAGGGCCGTGGCCACCACCAGCGGCAGCGTGCTCACGAGCATGTAGACGCCGAAGGTGCGCAGCGTCCGGGCCTCGGGCCGTGCCCGCGCCTCGCGCGCCAGCAGCGCGCCGGTCGGCACCAGGGTGGCGATGAAGAAGACGGTCATCAGCGCCAGGTCCTCGGCGCAGAAGAAGCCCAGGGTCATGCTCTCGGTGAGCAGCAGCGCGCCGAGCGTGCTCCGATCGAGCGACTGGCGCGGACCGGCCGCCACCAGCCCCAGGGTGAGCAGCGCGGTGACCACCAGCGCCAGCACGCTCATGCCGTCCACGCCCAGCCGCAGCTCCACGCCGAGCCCCGGCACGCGGAACCACGACTCATGCAACTGCACGCCGGGGACGCCGCCCTCGAAGAGGACCACCGCGCCCAGCGTCAGCAGCAGGGTGAGCGCCGCCACGCCGAGCGCCGCCTGCCGCTGACGCTCGGGCTGACGGAGCCGGTGCAGCACCGCGGCGCCCAGTGCGGGCAACACCACCAGGAGGGAGAGAAGGGGAAGGGACGAGCGCATCACACGACTCCTGTCGACTGACTCTGACTGCTCGGCGCCTGCTTCGGCTCCGCGGGTGCCTTCTCGGCGGGGGCGGACTTCCAGCCGCTCAGCGCGCCCGTCCAGCTCCGTTCCATCCGGTCCATCCACTGGCCCGCGCGCAGCAGCGGACCCATCGCCCAGCGCTCGTGCATCACCTCCAGCGAGAAGCGCTCCAGCGCCAGCCGGTAGAAGCGCCGCCGCCATCCCTCGGGGAGGACGTGGTGGGCCACCGCCACCGTGGGACGCCGCGCCTCGCGCAGGGCCGCGCGGCGCGCCAGCTCATCGCGCAGCACGGACGGGGCGCGCAGCAACTGCAGACAGCGCAGGCAGGCGTGCGCCACCAGATGCACCAGCGCCAGCCGGTACAGGCCCAGCCCCACCTCGGCGAACATCAACCCCACCTGCGTGAGGACGCCATAGGCCAGCGAGCTCTTCACGTCCGTCTGCACTCGCCACACCAGCGTGGCGTGCACGGCCGTCAGCAGGCCCACCACCACGAGGGCCCCGCTCGCCACGGGAGAGCGCTGCAGCAGCGGCGCCACGCGCAGGAGCAGGTAGACGCCCGCGTGCACCGACAGGGCGCCATAGAAGAGGGCGCTCGAGGGCGTCGGGCCCTCCATGGCGCGCGGCAGCCAGCTGCTGAAGGGCAGCTGGGCCGACTTGCCCATGGCCGCCAGCATCAGGCACAACCCCAGCGCCGTCGCCGGCCCCATCGCCATGGCCACCGCCGGTGCCGGCCAGGCCCGGGCGCCGAGCGCCTCGGCCCACTCGGCCGTGCCCGCGAAGTGGTGCAGCAGCACCGCGCCCATCAACAGGCCCATGTCGCACAGTCGGTAGAGCGTGAAGGCCCTCAAGCCCGAGCGCACCGGCGTCGTGCGCTCGTGGAAGAAGCCGATGAGCAGCGCCGACGTGAGGCCCACCAGCTCCCAGCCCACGAAGAGCAGATCGATGGTGCCGCTGGCCACCAGCACCTGCATGCCCGAGGCGAACAGGGCCAGCAGCAGGAAGAAGCGCGCGAAGCCCGGCTCGCGGTGCAGGTAGTTCACCGAGAAGCGGCCGATGAGCAGGGTGATGGCGCTCGAGAGCACCATCATCGTCGCGGACAGCCGGTCGATGAACAGCGTCACCGGGAAGGTGTACGCGCCGCTGGAGAACCACCGGCCCAGCTCCACCACCCACGCGTCCTGGTGGCGCCACACGAGGCCCGTCGCCGCTACCACCGAGGCGCCCAGCGACAGCCACAAGGCGCCGAGCACCCCGCGCACCACAGCGCGCTCGCCCGGCGCGCGGTGCAACAGCATCACGCCGCCCAGCGTCACGAAGGCCAGCAGGGGCCAGAGCGGGGCGGTGGCGGCGACCCACCCCAGTTCGAGGTTACCGACGGACATGGTCAGACTCTTTCTTCTGGGAAGCGTCGATCAGCGCCGGCGGCAGGAAATCGCGCTGACCGCGATACCACTCCGGCGAGGAGGCCACCACCGGCAGGGGCGCCGGCGGCGGGGTGACGGGTTGGAAGCCCCGGGGCGTGAAGCGCATCTGCGCGCCGGTGACCGGGTCCACGCTCACGAGCTGGACCCATTCATTGCCAATGAGCTCGCGCAGGATGGGCTGGCGCTCGTAGATGCCCGCGAGCACCTCCACGCTGGCCTCCACGACCAGGAGCAGCCGCACCGGCTCGTGGATCTCGATCATCTGCCGGGGCAGGCCCGTGCGCAGGTCGCTCTCCACGCCGTCCATCACCCCGAGCAGGCTGGTGAGGTTGTGGGGCAGCTTGGTGCCGGATCCGTAGCGGTCATTGTCGATGCAGGAGAAGTAGTACTCCAGGTTGATGCCCGCGCCCACGGGGCCCGCCGCGGCGAGGATGCGCTCGGCGATGGCGCCCGAGGCATCCCTCGTGGGGTCATACGAGATGAGGAAGGCGCGCCGGTCCAGGAACAGGCCCCGGGTGAGGGCCCGGCGGCCCACCACGCACGTGGCGTTGGTGACGTGGCCCAGCTCGGGACGCGCCTGGCTCAGGTCCGCCGCGCGCTCCTCCACGTGCCGCAGCGCCGCCTCGGGAGAGAGGCTCAGGGGCGCGGACTCGAAGCGCCGGCAGCGCTCGTGCGCCGACAGGGTGCGCGCGCTGTCCAGCGACTCCTTCAGGGCGGCCAGCTCGCCGCGCAAGGACTCGGGCACCGCCTCGGTGTCGTAGAGCACGATCTCATCGGTGGTGGTGTTGTGTAGGCCGCCGATGAACCACGTCGTGTCGGGGATGTGGATGCCGCGCTCGCGCAAGAGCGCGCGCACCTCGGGCCGGTTGGCCATCTCCGAGAACAGGCGCGCGTTGGGGCCGCCGTGACGGCCACCGCAGGCGCCGCAGTCGTAGGCGGACTGGTGCGGGTTGTTGACGCTGATGGCGCCATGGCCCAGCACCACCACGAGCGGCGCGAAGTCGTCCACCAGCCCCAGGTTCTCCAGCGAGTTGGCCACGCGCGCCGCCTTCTCGGCGACGGTGAAGCCCAGGGGCTTGAGGTGGGCGAGCTGCTCGGCCGCCTCGTCCCTCAGGCTGGTGAGCTGCGTGCGGGGGGCGGGCAGCAGCCGCTGGGCGAGCGCCCGGCGCATCAGGCTCACCCGGCGCGGGGCGAAGACATGCAGGGGCAGCAGCAGCGCGGAGACGAGTCCCAAGAGGGGCGTGAGCAGCCAGCTGAACTCGAGCGCGTGCGAGCCGCCGTGCAGCCAGTGATCGACGCGGGCCCAGAGGGCACGCAGCCGCGAGCGGGACTCGGCCAGGTGGTGGTGATCCGGGTGGGCCCGCTCCTCCACGACGTGCGCCGGGGTGACCACGATGGGGCACAGGGCGGCGAGCCCCGCGTCGTCCAGGCCGCGGTAGTCCATGGCCACGCCGAAGAAGCCGGCGATGCCGAACGTGTCGTGCCGCGGGCTCTGCTCCTCGAAGTGCCGGCGGAAGGACTCCTCGCGGTCATCCATGCAGAAGACGAGCTGGAAGCGCGGATCCTCCACCGTGCGCTCCGGCTCGGGGCGGAGCCGGTTCTGCGCGAGCGCCTGGAGGATGTCCATGCGGTAGTGGTGCTCGTAGGCCTCGTGCCACACGCGGCGGCGCGCCTGCGCGTCGAAGGACTCCAGCCACGCGAGCAGGGCCTGGCGCCGGACGAGCGGGAAGTCCGCCACCTCCAGGGCCGACAGCCCCGCCACCTGCATGAGCTGGAAGAGCCGCCAGCTGCCCTCCTCGAGCGGGCGCTCCAGGGCCGCGGGCCGGTGCGTGGCGGCGTCGCGCGAGCGGGCCATGAGCCCGGAGAGGGGTCCCTGATAGTCCAGCCGGCGCCGGGCCACGGTGCGCAGCGCGTGACGCTCCAGGGTGAGGCGCACGGCGAGGAAGTCGATGAGGTGGGCCGGAGGCGAGCCCGCGGGACGGTCCGCCGGGGTGTGCTCCAGCCGGTGGAACATCCCGGCCCAGCCCGGCAGCGCGAGCAGCACGCGGGTGATGTAGGGCTCCCACTGCGCCTCGGGCACGCCCAGTTCGTCGAGCGCGGCGAGCACCACGTCCCGCGCGGACAGGCCCTGGGCGGCGGCCCGCCTCAAGTCCACCTCGAGGTCCTCCAGCCACTCGGGCAGCACGCCCAGGCCGGTGAGCTTCAACGCGCGCCAGGCGGCGTACAGCCCCGACTCGCGCTCCGGCAGGCTCCAGTGCGACTGGCCCTCGTCGAGGTAGGCCGAGCAGATGCGGATGAGGTGGGGGTTGACCAGCTCGTTGATGTCCTCGCCGGTGGCCAGCCGCAGCAGCTCGCGGTGGCTGCGCACCCCTCCGGGCTCGGCCTTCTCGCGCGAGTCCGGCACGGTGAGCAGGGGCGTGCGGCAGGCGGCCCAGAGCGCCCTCACCGCGAAGCGCTCGGGGTGGCTCTCCAGGTGCTCCTTGAGGGAGGCCAGGGAGCCATCACCCCCGAACGCCGTGGCCAGGGCTTCCTGGACGAGCGCCACCTCGGCGCCCAACCACCCCTCCACGGACAGGGTCGTCGTCGCGCCGAGCAGCCGGGCGCGCACCTGGGCGACATAGGCCTCGGCCCGGGCGGAGGGGATGCCCAGGCGGCGCAGGGCGGTCTCCGGGGCCAGGGCCCGCCGCGGCTCGGCGGCGGTGGTGCGCACGGCGGTGTTCAGCGTGGGTTCGAGCAGGGCCATGGCCAGATCGGTCATCGTCCAGTCCCGGCCCACCCGGTCCAGCCACCCGCGGAGGCCCTCGGTGGAGCGCCGCAGGAGCCGCTCGCGCGCGGCCGCCGACACGTCCGGCCGGAGCGAGGACGTCGCGGACAGCTCGCTCATCCGCCAGCGCAGCGAGGCGGCCGTCTCCACCGCGGGCGGGTGGAGCAGGGCGAGCAGCTCCAGGTCCAGGCGCGACAGTGAGGCCGGCACCATCTCTTCCCGCCGCTCTGCCTGCTCGCGCTCGGCGAGCACCGCCTTGAGATCCACGTCGGTGATGCGCCCGCGCCGGTACAGCTCGCGGTAGCGCGACTCGGGGAGGTAGGTCTCCGTCTCGAACGTGGCGCTCGCGGCGGCCAGCGCTTCGTGGAAGGGCAGGTGCTGGAAGGCGTGCAGCGTGTTGTGGTGCACGAACACGCCGATGGGACCCTGCGCCGGCAACAGGTGGCCCGCGTGCTCCAGCACCTCACTCAGGTGCTGTCCGCGGTCGGTCGAGGGAGAGTGGCTCATGGTCGGAATCCAGACGGGAAGAGTGTCAGGCGCTCAGGAACGGACGGGCAGGGGGGCCTTCGTCGACTTCTTGCGCGCGGCATGAGGATGCGCGGAGAGGCTGCGGTGTTGCTCGAGCCCGCGCACGTGCAGGTGACGGCCCTGGCGGGAGAACTCGCCCTCCAGCTCGTGCAGCCGCTCCATCACCGTGTGGTCCACCAGGCGGGCCTCCGTCAGGTCCACCTCCACGTGGGTCGCGTGGGCATGGCGCGCGAGCTGCTTCTTGAGCTTGAGGAAGTTGGTGAAGACGGCCGCCTGGCGCACGCGCAGCACCACCTGGCCCCCCTCGGTGTGCTCCTCGATCTGCGGCTTGAAGAGGCCGGCGAACGGCGCGCCATTGATGAGGTGCACCACCACCTTGAGGGCGATGCCCGCCGCCACGCCCACCAGCAGATCCGTGGCGAGCGTCACGCCGATGGTGAAGGTGAAGATGACGAACTGCTCGGGCCCGATGCGGAACGTGTTCACGAACTCCTTGGGCGAGGCCAACCGCACGCCCGCGAAGATGAGCATGGCGGCCAGGGCGGCGAGCGGAATCCGGTGGATGAGCATGGGCACGAACGCGACGAAGAGCAGCAGGAACAGGCCGTGGAAGAAGTTGGACTGTCGGCTCCTGGCCCCGTAGCCGATGTTGGCCGAGCTGCGCACCACCTCGGAGATCATCGGCAGTCCACCGAGCATGCCGGCGATGAAGTTACCCACGCCCGTGGCGAGCAGATCCTTGTCGAGATCCGAGCGGCGCTTCTCCGGATCCATCATGTCCATGGCCTTGGCCGTCAGCAGCGACTCGATGCTGCCCACCAGCGCGAACATGACGATGTACTTGATGGATGTCGCGCTGAAGACGGCGGAGAAGTCCGGCAGGGTGATGGCCGACAGGAGGTTGCTCGGCAGGTTCACGAGGAACTTGGGGCCCACCGTGAAGAGGCTGTGCGAGAAGGTGAAGGTGTGCTCGTGGTCCAGGTCGAAATAGAGACCCATGGGCACCGCGAACAGCAGCGCGAGCAGGGGGGCGGGGACGCGCCGCAGCGCCGCCACGCGCCTGGCCACCGCCGCGTGGCCGAAGAGGATGATGAGGCTCATCACGCCGATGAAGGCGATCTCCGGGTTGAGCTTCATCACGCTCCGGGGAATCTCCGCCAGCAGGTGCAGCGGCTCCTTGGCCTCGGGCGCCACGCCCAGCAGGACGTGGATCTGCTTGGAGCAGATGATGATGCCGATGGCCGCGAGCATTCCGTGCACCACGGAGGAGGGGAAGAAGTCCCCCAGGGTCCCGGCGCGCAGGAGCGCGAAGACGATCTGCACCGCCGCGGCCACCACGATGGTGGCCAGCGCCCGGCGGTAGCCCAGCGCTCCGTCGCCTCCGCCCAACTCCGTCACCGCGCCGAGCGCGATGACGATGAGCCCCGCGGCGGGCCCCTTGATGGTGAGCCGCGCGCTGCCCAGCCAGGTGGACACCAACCCGCCCACCACCGCCGTCAGGATGCCCGCCACCGGCGGGAAGCCACTGGCCATCGCGATGCCCAGGCACAGCGGCAGCGCGATGAGGAACACGAGAAAGCCGGAGACGATGTCACTCTTCCAGGTCGACGCGCTCTCGGGCGCGGCCTGGGGCGGAGTACCGGAAGGCTGAGACTGCATGGGATTCCATCCTCTGAGGCGCACGGGCTCGCGGCGTTCTTGACGCGGCGCGTGCTTCACGAAAGGCAGGGACGGAACGATTCACCTCTGGGTTCCCGGTATTTTATTCTCCTCCTGTGGTTTTTTTCCGTTGCTGGACGAACCGTTGCGAGGCCAAGCAGGTCCTGTGCCCAGGGAAGAGAAATAGAATGGAATCCAATTGACGTCTTCCGGGAACCCGCGTGTGAGTCGTTCCATCCTTATGGACAGTGTCGCGACGTGGAATGGAGCAGGCCACCGTACGGAGGGGTGTGCGGGGTGGGGTCCGTCCGGGGCGGGGCGGCGATGAGCGGCGGGGTGGAGGGCGCGGGCGGGACGGGACGGGAGCGTTTCGAGGCGGAGATCCAGCCGCTGCTGCCGCGTCTTCACCGGCTCTGTCTGGCGCTGTGCCACGACAAGCAGGAGGCGGAGGACTTGCTGCAAGACGCCCTGGTGCGGGCCTACGTCCATCGCGGGAGTTTCCAGGAAAGGGGGTCCTTGTTTGGCTGGCTGTGTGGAATCATTCGCAACCAGTTCATCGAAACACGGCGCGCGGTCGCCCGGCGCCGATCGTTGTTGGACTCGGTGCTCGAGGGGGCCTCGTCGGTGCTGGGCGCGCTCTTCACCGGTGGAGTGGAGCAGAAGGATCCCGAGGCCCGGCTGTGCAGCAGCGAGGAGGCCGAGCTGATGGTGCGCTGCCTGCACGCCCTGCCCGAGAAGTTCCGTCTGGTGGTGTTGCTCTGTGACGTGGAAGAGCTGGGGTACGAAGAGGTGTCCGCGGCGCTTGGGATTCCGGTGGGGACCGTGAAGAGCCGTCATTTCCGGGGACGAGCCCAGCTGGGCGCCGCCTTCAAGGCGCGACTCGCCCAGGCCCCGGCCGCCGTCAACGCAGGAGGTCGTTCATGAGCGCTCCCGATGACAAGTCCTTGCCCCCCTTGCCGGGAGAGGCCGTCCGGGCCCTGGATGCGTTTCGCGAGGAGCGGCCGTCCGCGCACCTCGAGAGCCGCATCCAATTGGCGCTCCAGGCGGCCTCGTCGGGGAAGACGCCGGCGCGGCCCCAGCCCCCGGAGCGTCCGGCGCGCCTGGCCTGGTTGGAGCACCGCGTCACCCGCAAGGTGATGGGCCTGGCCCTGGTCACCTCGGTCATCCTCCTGGCGGTACGGGCGGATGACTGGATCGGGGACTCGGAGGTCCTCAGCGAGACCATGCCGCTGCGCCATGTCTCCTTTCAGTTGTCCCATGGGAGCCCCGGGTGGTTGGAGCTGCCCTGGACGCATGGGGTGCACTCGGGTGAGCAGGCCACCGTCCACCTGGAGGCTCCAGAGGAGCTGAACCTCCACCTGCACGCCGAGGCGCTGTCCTCGGCGCGGCTGGTGGGGTGTGACGCGGGGCGCTGCATCCACCAGTTCACCGCGGACACCGGAGCGGACGCCACGCCGCTGCGCGTGCGCATCGACAAGCCGGGCCGGTACGAGTTCCGCGTCTCGCATGCCTCGGACGCGCGCCAGGTGCGCGAGCACTTCGTCGTGGAGGCCAAACACTAGGCGCCGTGTGGTGTGGTAGGGGAAGCCTCCATGGCTTCTCCTCCCCGTCACGGCCGCTCGCTGGCGCACAAGGCCCGTCAGCGCACGCCGGGCCATCACTACAACGCGAGCTTCCTGCCCGCGGCCGAGCGCGCCGCCATCCTCGGTTGGTTGGGTCAGCTGCACCCCTTGTGGGAGGAGCGCTACTCCAAGCATTTCCCCCCGCCCCCGGGCCAGTCCCAGCGGCGCCTGTTGCGGCCGGTGTACTGGTTGGGCAACTGGCAGTTCGCCTGTCTCGACTACTACCGGCCCCCCAAGGGCGTGAAGAACCGCTGCGTGAAGGCGGAGCCCTTTCCGGCGGTGCTCCAGCGGCAGGTGGCCAAGGTGGAGGAGCTCGCGCGCCGCATGTTCCGGGGCCCGGACATGCCCGAGGGCTGGCACCTCAACACATGCCTGGTGAACTTCTACGGCAGCCGTCTGGAGGACGGGCAGTGGGTGGACACCGCCCGGGTGGGGGAGCACAAGGACTTCGAGCCCGGGCCGGTGGCCTCGCTGTCGCTGGGCGAGCGCGCGCTCATCCAATTCGTCACCTCCAGCCGCCCGGGCGAGCGCGACGAGGTGGTGCTCGAGCAGTGGCTCGATGATGGGGCCCTGCAGCTCTTCGGTGGGGCGCGCTGGAAGGAGCAGACCTTCCACCGGGTGCAGCGGGTGGACACGCGCGGGGGCCACGTGATGCCCCCGGAGATGCCGGACTTCAAGACCCGGCGCATCAACCTCACCTTCCGCTACGTGCCGGACGTGCACGTGACGCCCTTCGCCCAGCTGTCCCCCGAGGCGCGCGAGGACGTGCGGCCCTACATGGAGACGCTCGCGCGCCACAGCGCCTTCTTCCGCGCGGAGCTGGAGCGCGAAGCGCGGACGTGACGCGGGCTCACCCCGGCCTCACCACAGTCCGTGGATGCGCAAGAGGGTCGCCAGCGACGAGCCGCCCCTCCGGTAGTCGCCGAAGAGCCGCTCGGCGGTGTCCAGGGAGGGGTTGGACCAGACCTTGCGCTCGCGCTCCTCGTGCACTTCCAGGCCGCAGTGGATGAGCGAGGCGCGCGCCTCGTCCGCGGACGCGAAGGTGACGTACTCGAAGAGCAGCGGGTTCTGGCTGGTCACGAAGGACTGCCGGCCGCCCAGCTCGCGCACGACGGCCTCCACCCAGCGCGGGTGCAGCGCATGGGCCAGCTCGTCGGCGATGAGGAAGTCCTCGTTGACGTCCAGGTAGTACAAGAGCGACAGGAGCCGCTTCTGGCCGTAGCCCAGGTGCTCGCGCGACAGCACCGCGCCGTCGCGCCGGGTGAAGCCGAAGCCGAAGCGGCCGAACTCCAGGCGTCCCCCGCCCTCGTAGCTGCGCTTGTCCAGCAGCTCCACGCGGAAGCGCCCCGCGCCCAGCCCCGCCAGGGTGACGAAGCGGCCGAGGAAGCCTCGCTCGAGCTCGTCATGGCGGATGTCGATGAAGCCCGTGGCCAGCGCCTGCTCCGCGCGCTCGCGCAGCACCCCGGGCAGCCACGTGGGCAGCGACATCAGCCCGAGCGGGAACACCTCCTCGCCCCGCATCTCCATGCCGTACTGCGCCTGGGAAATCCGCTCGTAGGTGCCCAGTCCCTCGTCGAAGCGCCCCGGGGCGAGCAGGAAGGTGCGGCGCAACAGCTCCTTGAGCCGCTCCTTGAATTCGGGCTCCAGCCGCTGCGCTCCCAGGAAGAGCACCACCCAGACGGTGCGATCCAACAGCGACCAGTGCATCGTCTGGGAGTAGGCGATCTGTCCGTTCACCTCCCAGGCCAGGCCCTGCGCATCCGCGCGCAGCACCAGCCGCGCGGCGGGCGCGTCGAGCTCGAGCGTCACCTCCATGAAGGGCTGGGGCGTGGGCGCGTCCACGGGCTCGCCTCGCGGCACGAGCGCCTGGGGCTCGGGGCCGGCGTCCGCGGGCCGCGAGAAGTCCGGGAGCGTGTTGCGCACGCGCACCTGGAGCGTCATCCCGGGAAAGGTGAAGGCGTACTCCAGGGAGAACTCCTCTCGGATGAGCCCGGAGAAGTCCGAGGCGAGCACGCGCGTGAGGAGATCCAGCAGCGTCGTGCGGCCGGTGCCGTTCTCGCCGAGCACCAGGTTGAGCGAGGGGCCGAAGACGAGGTGGGCGCCCGGCGCGACGTCGCGGTACTGGTGGATGCGCAGCTCGGTGAGCTTCATGAAGGACGCCGCCTCAACAGGTTGAGCAGCCGGAGCGAGGAGGAGCGGCTGCCCTGGATTGTCCAGGGATCGATCTTGTCCCCGCCATTGGTGAACTGGGGCGAGAGCACGAACACCCGCACGCGCGCCTTCTCCATCATGGCGTGGAAGCGGGGCTCGCGCAGCAATCCTCCGCACGCGCGCAGCTGGGGCGAGGGCTGGAAGCAGTCGAGATCCAGCGACAGCCAGTCCGCCTCCGTCACCCCGGGCCGCTCGAGCACCTGCCGCCAGTGCAGTGCCGCGGTGTCCACGAACCAGGGCACCAGGGTGGAGAAGCCCACGTCCCGGCCGCTCATCCGGGCGGTGGGCTCGGCCTTGGCCGTGGTGAAGAAGATGTCCTCCTCGGTGAGCACGGGCGTGGCGTCCGTGGGACGCTTGAGGCCCTCGAACAGCCGCCACCAGGTGGCCGCCTGCTGGGGCGTGCGCGACTCCAGGTAGCTGTCCTTGCACCAGTCCGAGTGCCGGTCCGCGTGGAAGAGCGAGCGCGGCAGCTCGCCCGTGGTGCGGTAGTGGTAGAGCGCCACGTCGAGCATGTGGTGATCGCGCAGCACGTAGTCCGTGCGTCCCGTCGCGTCCCGCATCACCCGGACGGTGCCCCGGAGCACCTCGTCCAGCTCCGCCGCGCCGAGCGCGTCACGCCACGCCGCTTCCTCGAAGAGGAGCTGCTGGCGGATGTAGGGCTGCTCTCCCGCGGAGCCGACCACGTCCTCCGGACCCGTCCACCGGTGCACCCGCTGCTCGAACCGCTCCGCCTCGCCTTCCTGGAGCACCTCGCGGATGACCTCGCGGATGTCCGAGCGGTGGCCCGGGCCGGGCACCGCCACGCGCACGCCACCCGGCTCGCGCGCGTCGTCCGCCACGGGCCGCAGCCGGAAGGCGTAGGCCGCGTCGGTGGGCTTCTTCCACTCGGAATACCGGATGAGCACGGGCGCCTTTCCTCGGAGGTCGGTAGATGACCGGAAACACCGGCGCCGTCACGGAAATTGCAGATCCTCCAGCAGGGCCCGGTAGAGCCGGGGGCGCTCGGCGGTGAGGTAGAAGTGGTTGCCCGGGAACATCCTCGGGCGGAAGTCCGCGGTGGTCTGCTCTCCCCACTCGTGCACTTCCTGGGGACGGACCGTCGCGTCCTCGGTGGCGCCAAAGGACGACAGGGGCACGTCCAGGGGTGGCTCCGGCACGTACCGGTAGCTCTCGGCGAGGAAGAGATCCGCGCGCAGCGCGGGCAGCACCGTCTCGCGCACGTCCTCGCTGGTGAGCACCTCCCGGGGCGTGCCGAAGCGCAGGGCGATCTGCTCCAGGAACTCCGTGTCCGGCAGGTGGCTGATGGGGGGCGCGGCCCGGGGCCGCAGATGCAGCGCCGGGCAGGCGGACAGGAAGAGGCGCACGGGCATGGGGGCGCCCATCCGGCGCAGCGTCCGCGTCAGCTCGAAGGCGATGACGCCTCCGAAGCTGTGGCCGAAGAAGGCGAAGGGCCGCTCCTTGAGGAAGGGCAGCACGCGGCGCGCCAGTGTCTCGATGAGCGTGGGGAAGTCGGTGATGGGGGGCTCGGCGCGGCGCGTGGCCCGGCCCGGCAGCTCGATGGGGCACACCTCGATGGTGGCGGGCAATTGGGTGGTCCACAGCCGGTAGATGGAGGCGTCTCCTCCCGCGAAGTGGAAGCAGAACAGACGCAGGCTCGCCTGGGGACGCGGCTCGGGACAGGTCACCCAGCGGCGGTAGACGGGAGGGACGGACATGGGCGGAGGCCCATGCTGCGAAGGAGACGGGGGCCGCGTCAATCCCCGGCCCCCTCCTTCCTCCCGGGCGTGGCGTCTGAAGACGAAGCGCATGGCCTGTCGCCCCGCTGGCCCCACGAGGTCTCCGCCCCGGCTCGAGGGCGGTCTGTCCATGGCGGGACGTGCGAGTGATTGGTGGATGGGACGGGGGGACTCTCCCTCCCTGTGTCCGCTCGGTCGTGACCCCGGGTGCGGCCGCATGAGAAGATTGTCCTCGGGGACGAGGATGAAGGGGGGCGTCTGAGCGTTGTGAAGAAAGAAGAAGGACGGATGCCCGCGCGGTTCGCGCGAGGTAGGCCATGCTTGATATGCTTTCGCTCTCAGCCGAGCCCGGACATGACGCTCCCTCGCCTGATGCTTCCCGGTCCATGACGTCCTCTCGCTCCAATCCCTCGGAGGAGGTTCCGGCCTGCTCCACCCCTGTCTCCAAGGCCCGTGAGTCTCGCTCTCGGGAAGTCGTGCCCCTGGAGGAGGAGCACGAGCGCCTGCTCGCCCTGGCGGACGTGTCCTCCCAGATCTTCTGGACGAGCGCGGGGATCGAGAAGTCGGTGGGGGGTCTGCCAGGCTGGATGGACTTCACCGGGCAGCCCGCCGAGGCCCTGCGGGGCAGTGCGTGGCTGAACTTCGTCCATCCGGAGGATCGGCCCCATGTCGAGCAGGTCCTGGAGCGAGGTCAGGCCGAGCGCGCCGCCTTCTCCGTGTCCTTCCGGCTGCGCCGCTCGGACGGCCAGTACATCTGGATGTTGGGGCGGGCCGTCCCCCTGCTCGACGCGGAGGGCGGGGTGCGCGAGTGGGTGGGCACCAGCACGAACATCCATGCCTATCGCCAGGCGCAGGAGCGCGCGTCCTTTCTCGCCCGGGCGGGTGAGTTGCTCTCCTCCTCGTTGGACTACGACGCCACGCTCGCCGCGCTCGCCCGGCTCACGGTGCCCGCGCTCGCCGACTGGTGCATCCTGGACGTGCTGGGCCCGAACGGACAGTTCATCCGTGCCCAGGTGGTGTCGGCGGACCCGTCCCAGGAGTTCCTCGTCCAGGATGTGCGCGGACTCACCCCGCTGCCCCGCGACAATGCCTCCTATCCTCCCACGCTGGCGCTCCTGAAGGGCCGTGCCTCGCTGGTGCCGGACGTGACGGATGAGCTGTTGCGCCAGATGGCATGGGACGCGCAGCACCTCTCGATCCTGCGCCGCGCGGGCCTCCGCTCGTTGCTCACCGTGCCCCTGCTCGCCCATGGGCGCATCCTCGGGGCCCTCACCCTCACCCTGTCCACCCCGGGCCGCCGCTACGACGAGGAGGATCTGCGCTTCGCCCAGGAGCTCGCCCATCGCGCGGCGCTCTCGGTGGACAACGCCCGGCTCTACCGCGAGGCCCGGGAGGCCATCCGCCTGCGCGACGAGTTCCTCTCCGTCGCCAGCCACGAGCTCAAGACGCCCCTGACGCCCCTGAGCCTCAAGTTGCAATCGCTCGAGCGCTCCGCCGAGGCCCATCCCGACTCGTCCCTGGCGCCCCTGGTGCGCTCCACCGTTCAGGCGGGGCGGCAGCAGTTGCGCAAGCTCACCACGTTGATGAATGGTCTGCTGGACGTCTCGCTCATCGCCTCGGGCTGCGTCGAGCTGCGGCGCGAGCAGGTGGATCTGCTCTCCGTGGTGCGTCAGGTGGTCGCCCGGCTCACGCCGCGCGCCAGCAAGTTCCAGGCCCCCCTGATCGTCGAGGCCGACTCCCCGGTCGTCGGCCAGTGGGATCGCTCCCGGTTGGAGCAGGTGGTGACCCACCTGCTGGACAACGCGCTGAAGTACGGGGCGGGCGCGCCCGTGGTCATTCGCGTGACGGTGGACGACGGGTTCGCGCGCCTGTCGGTGCGGGACAAGGGCATCGGCATCGCGCCGGAAGAGTCCCGCCGCATCTTCGAGCGCTATGCCCGCGCGGTGTCCGAGCGCAATTATGGAGGCTTGGGCCTGGGGCTCTACATCACCCGCGCCATCGTGGAGGCCGAGGGGGGCCGAGTGCGTGTGCACAGCGCGCTCGGCCAGGGCGCGACCTTCGTGGTGGAGTTGCCGCTGCGCACGTGAACCTCCCGGGGAAGTCCATGCCGCTCGCCCGCCTGGTGCCAGAGGGAGCGGACATGGGCCTTCCATCCGGTGTGGAGGGGGCCTCGGGGCGCTCCCAGGGAGAGGCGCGGGAGAAGCGGCCGGGGTGTCTGGCGAGGGCAGGGAGGCGTGTGCAGGTTGGTGGGGCGGAGGAGGCTCGTGCCCAAGGCAATCATCTTCGAGGTGGATGGGACGCTGGTGGACTCCAATGTGCTGCGCGCGCGGGCCTGGCAGGAGTCGCTGGCGCGCTATGGTGTCCAGGTGCGGCTGCCGCGGGTGCTCGCGCAGCTGGGTCGCGAGGGAGACCGGTTCCTGTCCGCCCTGCTCTCGGAGGAGGACTACCTGCGCCACGCGGATGAGCTGACGAGCTATCACCGGGCGCTCTTCCACGAGGAGTACGTCTCGCGCGTGCGGCCCTTCCTGGGCGTCACCGAGCTGCTCCAGCGCCTGCGGGACGAGGGCTGGCGCATCGCCCTGGCCTCCAGCGCGGAGCCCGACGAGCTGGAGCACTACATCGAGCTGCTCGGGGTGGCGGACCTCATCGACGCGCGCACCACGGACGCGGAGGTGGAAGGCCACCGGTTGAACGAGGAGATTCCCGCGGAGGCCATCCGCCTGTTGGGGCTGGATGGCACCGACGAGGCGCTCACGGTGTCCGCGCTGCCCCATGACATCGAGGGCGCCGTGCGCCTGGGCCTGCGCTGCCTGGGGCTGGTGTGCGGGGGCTTCTCGGAGGAGGACCTGCGGGGCGCCGGGGCGATGGCCGTCTTCGGCTCGCCGCAGGATCTGCTCGCGCGCTACGCCGAGTCGCCCCTGGCCACGGAGCCCTGAGCGGGGCTCCGGGGGGGGCGGGCGCAGGACGGCTCACGCGGCCTTGGCGGGCTCGTCCGGGAGCTTCAGCGAGCCCTTACCCGAGTCGCCCGAGCGCGTCATGCGGCTGTAGAGCGACAGGGTCGGGTCGAAGAGGAACTTGAGCCACAGCGCCGTCCACGAGCGGTGGGAGTGCAGCGTGTCGTAGTACTCGGGGGCGATCTTCTTCACCTGGGGCAGGCGCGTCCAGGGCACGCGCATCACGTCGTGGTGCTCGTTGTGGTAGCCCACGTTGAACGCCACCCAGTTGAGCGGGCCGTAGTACGAGTACGTCTCCTGCGGCGGCTTGACGAGGTAGTGCTCCTGGATCCACCGCGCGCCCAGCGGGTGCAGGCCGATGGCGAAGATGGAGGAGAGGAACATGAAGGCGAGCGCGCGCGGCCCCATCAGCGCGTAGCTGCCGCCGATGAAGGCCAGCTGCACGGCGAGGTTGGCGATGTACCACCCGTCGAAGAAGGGCACGCGTTTGAGCCGCTGCACGCGCAGCGCCTGGAAGGCCCAGAAGTTGAGCATCCAGAACGCCTTGCCGAAGAACGTGTTGCCGATGACCTTCGCCTCGAAGGGCGAGGCCAGGTCCGCGTCCAGCTCCAGGTCCCCTTGGAAGCGGTGATGGATGAGGTGGTACTTGCGGAAGGAGATGGCCGCCGGGAAGAGGATGGGCAGGTTGGCGAAGATCTGCAGGAGGGCGTTGGCGCGAGGGGCCTTGAAGACGAGGTTGTGGGTGCACTCGTGGATGAGCACCCACAGGCCGTGGTCCAGGAAGGCGCCAACGAACCACGCGGCGGCGAGCAGCGCCCACCAGGGCGAGTCGCGCAGGGCCCAGGCGAGGCCCACCTGACCCGCCACCAGCAACAGCACGAAGGCGGCGGTGATGGGGGTCGGGCCGCACAGATCCTTGAGTTCGGGGTGGGCACGCAGGATGGTGCGAGCCCGCTCCAGGTGGGGCTCCTTCTCCGTGCTACGGAAAAACTCCAGGGGGCGCGGCTGACTCAAAGGGGTTCCTTTCGCTCGGGCGAAAACGGGCGCGCAGCTTCGCACACCGCTCCCGCTCGACGCCATGCGGCAATTCGTGGGATGCCTTGCCCCCCTCCTCCTCTGACGACCATGTTTCCATCTCCAACCCCTCTCCAGTTTTTCTTGGTGGGTCCATGAGTTCGAGCCTCACCCTGCGCGCCGGTCCGGATGCCGTGCGACTGATTCGTGAACGGGGACTGCGCGTGGAGGACATCGACGTGGTGGCGGGTGCCTCGGGCGGACCGCGCTGGCTGGTGCTGGCCGGGTTGGATCGCATGCTCTTTGGCGACTTCTTCCGCGCGCGCACCCGTCCGCTCCACCTGATTGGCTCGTCCATCGGCAGCTGGCGCCTGTGCTGCCTCGCCCAGAACGAGCCCGTCGCGGCCCTGGGGCGCTTCGCCGAGGCGTACATCACCCAGCGCTACCCGCCCAATCCCTCCGCCGCACTGGTGAGCACCACCAGCCGGGGCGTCGTGGACGCCATCGTGGGCACCGACGGCGAGACCCAGATTCTCGGCCACCCCTGGGCGCGGTTGCACGTGCTGACCAACCGGTGCCGGGGCCTGTCCGCCAGCGAGCAGCGTCACCTGCAGACGCTGGGGCTCACCCTGAGCGCCCTGGGCAACCTGGTGAGCCGCCGCACCCTGGGGCTTCAAATCGAGCGGGTCATCTTCCACAGCGCCGGAGACACCAGCCCCTTCCGGGGCCTCAAGGATCTGCCCTCCGTGCACCTGCCCCTGACGCGCGAGAACCTGCGGCCCGCGCTGCTGGCCTCGGGCTCCATTCCCCTGGCCATGAGCGGGGTGCGCATCGACGGCGCCGGGCCCGGGGTCCATCGCGACGGTGGGATTCTCGACTACCACCCGGACCTGGACTTCGGCGTGGGCGAGGGGCTGGTGCTCTACCCCCACTTCTACCCCTACCTCGTGCCCGGCTACTTCGACAGCGCGCTCTTGTGGCGCCGGGCCGGGCCCGCCAACTTCCGCCGGGCCCTGCTGCTCTCCCCGTCGCCGGAGTTCGTCGCGCGCCTGCCCTTCGGGAAGATCCCCGACCTGGATGACTTCTACCGCCTGTCCGACGCGGAGCGGATGCGCGCCTGGCGCCAGGTGCTGAGCGAAAGCGAGCGCATGGGTGACGAGCTGCGCGAGTTGCTGGCCACCGGAAGGCTCGCCGAGCGCCTCCAACCCCTGCGCTGAGCGCGGACAGGGGGTGGTAGGACCTCGAACCAAGTGTGTGTGCTGGGGCCCCTTTTCCAGGAAGCCACACCCTGGTGATAGCTTTACAGGTACACGCGCCTGCATGCCGCCTGGGCTCGTCGTCCCCGCTGTCCTCGAGATTCATTCATGCGCCAGTCCGCTTCCCGTTCGACTCGTGGCTTCACGCTCATCGAGCTGATGATCGTCGTGGCCATCATCGGAATCCTCGCCGCGGTCGCCATTCCGAACTTCATCAAGTTCCAGGCCCGCGCCAAGCAGGCGGAAGCCAAGTCCAATCTGAGGACGTGGTTCGTCGGCCAGCGCGCCTACCAGCAGGAGAAGGGCACCTACTCGGAGTTCTCGACGACGATCGGCTTCTCGCCGGAGCGAGGCAACCGCTACGCCTACTACTTCGCGCAGAACCAGCAGTGCGAGCAGCGCGGGGCCTCGGGGATCTCCATTCCCAAGGACGCCAACTGCATCTCCGTGGACGAGGCGAAGTTCAAGGTGGCGAGCGCCCAGCCCGCCTTCGTGCCCATCTCCTTCTCCTGGAACGAGGGAAGCGGGGGCGATCCCAAGTCGCCGGGCATGTCGGGACCCTGCCCGGGCTGCAACATCGACGCGTTCGCGGCGGGTGACATCGACGGCGATACCGGGGGCGTGGACACCTGGCACATCGCCACCAAGGACGCGAAGCTGAGCACGGCCCCGTGTGGCAACGAGGAGCTGCTCGTCATCGCGGGCGTGCCGCTCAACACCTACAACGACGTGGAGTGCGACAAGTAGCCCGGCCGCGCCGCGTGCCCGGGCGGCTCAGCGCTCGGGCCGGTACATGGCGGCGGTGCGTTGGGCGAGCAGGCCGCGCGGCAGGAGCCTCGCGGCCAGCGCCAGCGTCTGGTTGATGAGTCCGGGGACGGACAGCTCCTTGCGTTGGACGAAGGCGCGCACGGCGTGCGTGGCGCACTGCGCGGCCGTCATCACTCCCAGGTCTCCCGCCTTGAAGCGCCGCGACAGCCCGGAGTTCTCCAGCAGCTCGGTGGAGATGCCGCCCGGGGCGAAGACGGTGACGGACACGCCCGTGTGCCGCAGCTCCTGCGCCAGCGCCTGCCCATAGCTGAGGATGAAGGCCTTGGTGCCGCTGTAGGCCGCCTGGTACGGCACGGGGATGAACGCCGCCACGCTGGAGATGAGCATCAGCCCGGCCGCGCCGCCGCGCGCCTGCTCGACCAGGTGGGGCAGCAGCAGGCTCGACAGGCGCACCATGCTGGTGACGTTGGTGTTGAGCAGGGCCTGGAACGCGTCCCAGTCCAGCTTCATGGCCTCACCCCAGTAGGTGACGCCCGCGTTGAGGATGGCGCCGTGGAGCACGCGCTCCCGGGTGGCCTCGGCGAAGACGCGCTCCACGTCGTCGGGGCGCGACAGGTCCGCCACGATGAAGGCGGCCTGGACGCCATGTTTCGTGCGCAGCTCCTCGCACAGGGCTTCCAGCCGATCCTTGCGCCGCGCCACCAGGAGCACGTTGCCTCCGTGATCCCTGGCGATGGCGCGGGCCATTTCCAATCCCAGCCCCGAAGAAGCCCCGGTGACGAGTGTCCACCGGGACCGCGGGTCGATCGTCCGATTCATGCGCCGCACCCTATCCGCCTTCCCCTCCGGGATGTTGGGCGGACTCGTGCGCGGCGGCCCCGGACGGGGGACTCAGGGCGTGGTGGGATCCAGGGTGGAGAAGATCCAGCCCATGCGCTCGTGGCCGGACTTGTTCCACTGGGTGTTCTGCCCGTCGATCACCGCCGAGTCGGCGAAGTCCGGGGCGCCCGAGCCCGTGGCCGTGCCGCCGAAGGTGCCCACGGAGAGCGAGGTGCCGTAGAACGTGGGGTGCGTGTCGTCCGACTGCAGGTAGTCGTAGCTGGTGCTCGCGTTGACGAAGTGCGTGTTGGAGTCACGCAGGGTGGCCACGAGCGTGCTGGTGACGCGGGTGACGTAGGCGGCCTCGGTCTCGCCCGACTTGTAGCGCAGCGCCTCGCGGTCGATCTGCCCGTCGCCGTTGGAGTCGTAGTCGGCGCCCATGTACTCGGCGAAGGCGTCCGCGCACTTGAAGCCATACTTCTCCGCCAGGCTGCACGTGCGCCAGTTGCTCTTGGCCAGGTAGGGCAGGAACTTCTGCCGCTGGTTGATGGGCTTGCCCGTCGCCGGGTCCGAGCAGGTGGTGAGCTTGTTGTCCGTGTTGAACCCCGGGTAGTAGATGTTCATCACGATCTTCGCCTTGGCCGTGGTGGCGTACTGGTTGATGGCCTGCATGGCCTTCTCCGTGTACGTGGTGCAGTTGGCCAGGGCCGTGTCCAGGCCGCTGTAGCTACACGTCCCGCTCTGATCCTCGAAGGCCGAGCGCGCCTGGAGGTAGTCGTTCCCGCACATCTCGAACATCACCACGCGGGTGTTGCTCGTCTGCATGTACGAGCGCTCGGAGACGATCTTGTTGTTGTAGATGTCGTCGGCCTTGGCGCCCGACTTGGTGCGGCGGATGACTTCCATGTTCGCGTTGAACTCGCGCGCCAGATACTCCCCCTGCACCTGGGGACCCGAACGCTTGGCCACGCTGCTGAGCGAGCCCTTGTAGCCCGCGAAGATGGAGTCGCCATAGGCCACGACGCGATACGTCGTGGTGGCTCCGCGGTTGATGGTCCACGAGGTGTTCTGATTGATGGTGCTCGCGAGCGCGTCGCCACCCACCACGAGGGAGGCGGTGAGCGCGCAGGCAAGGGAAAACCTCTGCCCGTCGAAACGAGAAAACATGAGAGGCTCCTGCTGTAACTTGGTTTGGGGGTAAGGCGGGGATCGACGGTCTCGTCGATTGTGCCCGCATAACACAAAATCCCAGGTTCTAATAACTTTGATGATGCAACGCGGATGTAACGCATTGCGTGCAGACGCGGAGGGGCGTGACGCCGTGCGCCAGGAATTGGAGGAGTGTCAGTCCCAGGACACGTCACACACGAGGCGGTTCGTGTGGGGTTGCATCGGGCGCAGCTCGACGCGGCCCTTCTTGGAGACACGGCGCAGGAACATCTCGAAGGTGGCCGCGAGCGCCTCGGCGAAGGTGCCGCCGCGGTGCAGCAGGGGAGGGAAGTCGTCGAGAATCATTTCCACCCGGCCGTGGCTGGGCGTGTCGCGGATGGGGCGGTAGGTGAGCCGTCCGCAGTCGCGGAACGCCTGTTCCCAGGCATAGGTGGACCATTTGAGCATCGCCTGGGGCGTCAGGCCGAGCAGACGCACCGCGCCATCGAAGAGCGATTGGAGCAGGGGGGCGGACACCAGGTGCTCGGCCAGGAGGGAGAAGAAATGGCGGAAGCCGGGATTGCCCAGGGTGGCATGGAGGGCATCCGTCAGCCACATGCTCTCGGGCATGGGGACCCAGCCCAGTCGCGGCGTGGACTCGAGCAGGGCGAGCGTCGCGGGGGGGATGTCCATGAAGATCCGGCGCTGCTGGTCCTCGGGCAGACTCCGGGCCGCGTCCAGGATGGTCTTGCAGACAAAGCCGCGGATGGCGGGTAGGCCGGGCATGGGTCGTCGACTATGCCACACCTGGAGCGGCCGGGCGCACGAGGGCTTCCCCGTGGAGGGCCACTCCCCGGGGGAGCTGGGCGCGTGGGGCGCGGGGCGGTTATGAGGAGTGCCGCATGACGACCTCCCTGGAAACACCGTCCGTGCCCATCGGGCCCGGGGACGTGGACGCCCTGACGGCGCTGCTGCGCGGCCGCCGTGTGGTGGTGCTCACGGGCGCCGGGTGCAGCACCGAGTCGGGCATCCCCGACTACCGCGGCCCCGGCACACGCGCGCGCGCCCGCAACCCCATCCAGCATCGCGAGTTCCTCGCTCGGCCCGAGGTCCGCGCCCGCTACTGGGCGCGCAGCCTCATCGGCTGGCCCCGCTTCTCCTCCGCCCGGCCCAACGCGGCGCACCAGGCGCTCGCCGCCCTGGAGGACGCGGGCCACGTGCTCGGGCTCATCACCCAGAACGTGGACCGGCTGCACCACGCCGCGGGCAGCCGGCGCGTCATCGAGCTGCACGGCGCGCTCGCCCGGGTGCGCTGCCTCGTGTGTGGCGCCCTCGAGCCGCGCGAGCAGTTGCAGCGGCGGCTCTTGGAACTCAACCCCGGTTTCACCGCCGCGAGCGCCGAGTCGCGGCCCGACGGCGACGCCGAGCTGCACGACGACGCGGTGCGCGCCTTCCAGGTCGCCGCGTGTCTCGATTGCGAGGGGACGCTCAAGCCGGACGTGGTGTTCTTCGGCGACAACGTGCCCACGCCCACCGTGCAGGAGGCGTTCGCGCTGCTCGAGGAGGGGGATGCATTCCTGGTGGTGGGCTCGTCGCTGGCCATCTACTCGGGCTATCGCTTCCTGCAGCGCGCCGTGGATCGCCGCATGCCCGTGGGGCTCATCAACATCGGCGAGTGCCGGGGGCATGAATGGATGGAGGTGCGCGTGGAGGCGCGTGCCGGCGAGGTGCTGCCCCGGCTCGCGAGCGCGCTCGGCGCCGGATAGGCTGCCGGGCCCACCCCAGAGGAGTCCTTCGATGTCCACCGTCATCCGCCCCGCGACGCGGGAGGACCTTTCCGCGCTGGCCACCGCCCTGGCGCCGCTGCCGCTCTTCCAGGCCTACAAGCTGGACGCGAGCGCCCTGACGGAGCGCTTCCACGGCGCGCTCGAGCGCGGTGAGGGGCTGCTGCTGGCCACCGGGGACAGCGGTCCCATGGGGGTTTGCTGGTTCCTCACCCGGGGCACCTTCGGCACGGGTGCCTATCTGCGCACGCTCGCGGTGAGCGAGGCGCGGCAGGGCTCGGGCCTGGGCGCGCGGCTGCTCGCGGCCTACGAGGCCGGGTGTGGCTCGCCCACCGGGGGCTACTTCCTGCTCACCTCGGACTTCAACACCGGGGCCCAGCGCTTCTACGAGCGGCATGGCTACCGTCAGGTGGGCCAGCTGCCGGACTTCGCCGTGCCGGGCGTCTCCGAGCTCATCTTCTGGAAGCCGCGCGTCAGGGGATGACGCCGGCCACCAGGGCGGGCTCGGGCTCGGTGGCGGGCTTGCACGTGGGCCAGATGGTGTCATCCAGCAGGGTGCCCACGGTGACGAGCTCGAAGCCGCGCTTGCGCAGCCCCTTGATGATGGTCGGGAGCGCCTCGGCGGTGGGAAAGCGCTTGTGGTTCATGTGCATCACCACGATGGCCCCGGGGCTCGCCTGTTTGAGCACCCAGTCCACCATGCGCTTGGGCGTGACGGTCGCGTCCGGATCTCCCGAGGGGAGATCGAAGTTGATGGTGGTGAGCGCCGCCTGGGAGGCGAGCCACGCCACGCGCCCGTCCACCTCGCCGAAGGGCGGACGGAAGTAGCGGGGAATCTGGCCCGTCAGATCGTACACGACGCGCTGGGCACGCTGCAGCTCCTCGATCACCTGCCGGTCATCCCTCACCTTGGGCATGTTGGCGTGGGAGAAGGTGTGGTTGCCCAGCTCGAAGCCCGGGTACTGCGCGAGCTCCTGGAGGCGCCGCGGATTGGCCAGCGCCCAGCCGCCTCCGATGAAGAGCGTGGCGGGCGTGTTGGTCTCCAGCAGGGTGTGGATGACGCGCTCGTCGTACTCGTTCTTGCGCGTGGTGCAGGCGTCGAACGTGAGGGCGATGCGCTTTCGCAGGCGCGAGCCGTTCGTCACGATGGGCGCCGTCACGCACGCGGTGGGCTCGGCGGCGGCTGGCGCGGAGGGGGGCGGGGGCTCGGCGGCCTCGGGTTCCTCGGGGGGGGTCCACGCGCAAGCACTCGCGACGAGAACCGCCAACACCATGGGGAAACACACGGAGGAACGACGCGCCATAGGGCCGCTGGTTATAGCGCGGTCGCCCCCGGTCTGTTGACGATGCAACAAGTGGTCCGAGGGCCTCGGGACGAGGAGAATCGCACCGTGGGCGGAAGATTCTCCTCGGAGGGGGACTTGACGCGAGCTCAGCGCGAGCGGAGGGCGATCTCCGTGAGCTCCTCGTCGGAGAGGGTCAGGGGGTTGGCCTTCATGCTGCTGGCCGCGCGGGCCCGTGCCACCAGCCGGGGCACCTCCGCTTCCGTCAGGCCGTAGGCCCCGAGTCCCGGCACGCGCAACGCCTCACACAGCTCGCGCACCCAGGTGATGCCTTCCTCGGCGCGCGCTTCCGCGCGTCCGGTGAGCAGCGCCGCCACCTCCTGGAAACGCGCGAGCGAGGGGTGCTCGGGAGCGCGGGCGCGCAGCGCGCGCAGGTTCACTTCCATGGTGGCGGGCAGCAGCGCCGCGCAGACCGCGCCATGGGGGGCCTCGTACATGCCGCCCACCGGGGCCGCGAAGCCGTGCACCGCGCCCAGCCCCGAGTTGGCCAGACACAGGCCGCCCAGGAGGCTCGCGAGTGCCAGGTCCTCGCGCGCGGACGCGTCCGGAGTTTCGAGCACCGCGCGCCGCAGCGAGCGCGCCGAGCGGCGGATGCCCTCGCGGGCGAGCGCGTCGGTGAGCGGGTTGGCGCGGGCGGACACCAGGGGCTCGATGAGCTGGGAGAGCGCGTCCAGGCCGCTGGAGGCGAGCACGGTGGGGGGCGCGCCCTTCAAGAGGTCCGGGTCCACGAGGGCCAGGCGGGGCAGGAGGGTGGGGCCGCGCAGGCTCGCCTTCACCTGGGCGTCCTTGACGCCGAGCACGGCGTTGCGGGTCACCTCGGAGCCGGTGCCGGCGGTGGTGGGAATGGCGACGAGGGGCAGCGAGGGCTTCGTCAGCGCCTGTCCCCGGCCCACCACCTCCAGGTAGTCGAGCGGATCCCCTCCGTGAGGGGCCAGCGCGGCGATGGCCTTGCCCGCGTCCAGGGCGCTGCCGCCGCCGAGGGCGGCCACCGCGTCACACCGCTCGTGGAGGGCGAGGGCGGTGCCTTCCCGGACGCGCTCCACCGTGGGCTCACCCTCCACGGTGAAGGACACGCACGACAGCCCGAGCCGCTCCAGGCCCTCGCGCAAGGGGGCGGCGCGCGTGGCATCGCGGCCGGTGACCAGGAGCACCCGGTGGCCGCCGAGGGCCCGTATCGCCTCGGGGGCGTCGGCCAGACGGCCGGCCCCATAGAGGATGCGGGTGGCGGTGGCGAACTCGAAGCCCGTCACCGCCATGTCACCAGCCCTCGTCCGAGGGGAAGAGGTTGGTGAACTTCCGGGAGGTGCGCGGCTCGGCCATCATGGAGGCCACGGTGTCACGCCAGGTGAGGTAGTGCGCCGTCTCCTTGTGGGCGGCGGGGGCCTCGGGGGTGCGGTAGACCTCGACGAGCACGAAGCGCGTGGGCTCCTCGGAGTCCTGGATGACGTCGAAGCGGGCGACGCCGGGCTCCTTCACGCTCTGGCTCGCGTTGGCCAGGGTGGCCGCGCGGAAGGCGTCGATGGATTCGGGTTTGACGCGGATCTGGACGTGGACGACGAGCAGGCTGTGGGGCATGCGCCGACCATAGCGCCGGGCGGGGTGGGGAAGGGAGCTTCGGACGGCAAGGGGGCGCCCGCTTTGTTATGCACGGGCGCACATGAGCAGACTCATCATCTTCGTTCTCATCAATCTGGGAGCCTGGCTCGTTTTGCGCCGGCTGTGGCCCGAGGTGCGCACGGGGTGGCGCCGGAGCGTGCTGCTCGGCCTGGCCGTGTTTTCGGGGGTGGCGCTGGTGCTGCCGTGGCTGCTCGGGCACGGAACGCACGGGGGTGTGCCGTGGGTGGACGCGCCGCTGAGGCTCTTCGGCTCGGCGTGGACCATCTCCGCGCTCATCGTGTTGCTGCTCGGCTGGCCCCTGGCGCTGGTGCTCTCGCGGAGGGAGCGCGCCCGACTGAAGCGAGTCGCCGAGTCCTCCGCGCCTCCCCTGCCGGGGGGAGTCGATCTGGAGCGGCGGGGGCTGCTCTCGGGGGTGGGGCGCGCGCTGCCCTTCGTGGCGGTGGGGACGAGCACGGTGGGGCTCGTGGAAGGCGCCTCGGGCTTCGTGATCCGCGAGGTGGAGGTGCGGCTGCGCGGCCTGCCCCGGGCGCTCGATGGCTTTCGCATCGGGCAGATCACCGACGTGCACGTGGGCACGTTCATCGACACCACCTACGTGCGCGCGGCGGTGGCGGCGATGAACGCGGCGCGCGTGGACCTCCAGGTGATGACGGGGGATTTGATCGACGATCTCTCACAGCTCGACGAGACGATGGCGGCGCTGGAGACATGCGAGGCGCCACACGGGATGCTCGCCATTCTCGGCAACCACGAGCACTGGCGGGGGCTCGAGGAGGTGCTCGAGGGCTATGCGCGCAGCGCGCGCCGGGGCGGTCGGGTGCGGCTGCTGGTGGACGAGGCCCAGGTGCTCGAGCATGCCGGGCAGAAGGTGCGCGTGGTGGGAGTGGACTACCCCATGCGCGGGCGCAGCATGCAGGTGCAGGCGGACCGCATGCGGCGCTCGGCGGAGGTGGCCTTCGCGGGGGCGTCGGCGGACGAGGTGGTGATCTGCCTCACGCACCATCCCTCCTTCTTCCCCCTGGCGCTGGAAAAGGGGGCGCGGCTCACGCTCGCGGGACATACCCACGGCGGACAGGTGGCCATCTGGGGCTTGCCGGTGTTCTGGTTCGCCTTCGACTACATGCTTGGCCGCTATCGCAAGGGGGACGGTCAGCTCTACGTGTCGGGCGGCACGGGCCACTGGTTGCCCTTCCGGCTCGGGGTTCCCGCCGAGGTGACACTCCTCACGCTGCGCGCGGAGGGCTGAGGGCGTCCGGTGACTATCTCCCCTCGCTTCTTCGTCCTGGAAGAGGGCGGTGTCGGGTCTCGTTACGATGCCGACGTCGACAAGGCCGAGCCCGTCAACCGCGCGGACGCGCCTCGTTGCCCTCGGTGTGGTGGCTTTGTCGGCTTGTTGAAGTGGCTCCCACCGTATCGGGTCAATCTGGAACTGCATGGGGAGGATCTCGGAGATTTCATCGAGACTTCAGCGTATGCCCTCCTCATCTCCGAGCGATTCGCGGAGGCCTTTCGTGCCGAGGGACTTACTGGCCTGGAGGGTTTCCACCCCGTCGAGGTGCTCCGGGTTCGCTACATGAGAAAGAGGCCGCGCAAGCCTGTCACCGTGCCGCGCTACTTCGTGGTCTCGACCTGCTTCGGCCCAGCTGCGGTGGATCTGGCGTTCAGTCGCATGCGCATCTCCGAGCCACCCTCGTGCCCGGAATGCCGCATGTCGGGCGTCGACACCATCCATGGTTTCACCCTGGAACCGGGAACCTGGCGGGGAGAGGACATCTTCCGTCCTCGCGGTCTCGTGGGAGACCTCGTCGTCTCCGAGCGCTTCAAGGACTTCGTCGAGCGGCATGGGTTGACGAACGTGCGGCTCACGCCCACCGAGCAGTTCGTGCGGGACCCGTCCAATCTCGGACCCGCCCCCCTGCCCACCACGTGAGCCGAGACGAGTCCTTGGTCCGGGCTCAATCGGCGGACGTCTGTTCCTCCGTCGCCTGGGCCTCGCTGTTTCCGCAGGCGAAGGGGAGGGGCGCGTCGAGGGCATCCTGGTATTCGGTGAAGGTGATGTCGCCTCCCTCGTGCAGAATCCCCAGGAGCTTCTCCACGTTCTTCTTCCACACCTCGGACAGCTCTCCGCGGGTGCAGTACACGTGGTAGCGCACCGGGTTGGGGATGATGGTGGCGAGGAAGGCGGATTCTCGGATGCTCAGCTCGCGCGCGTCCTTGCCGAAGTAGTGCCGCGCCGCCTCGCCGATGCCGTAGATGCCCGGGCCCCACTCGATGATGTTGAAGTACACCTCCAGCAGCCGCTCCTTGGAGAGGCTGCTCTCCAGTCCCAGCGTGAGGTATGCCTCCTTCACCTTGCGTGCGTATGTCTTCTCCCGCGACAGGAAGAGGTTCTTGGCGAGTTGCTGGGTGAGGGTGGAGCCTCCGCGCACCTTGTCGTCCGGGGGCTTGAGCAGCAGCGTGCTCAATGAGTCGAAGTCGAAGCCCCGGTGCACCCAGAAGGCCGCGTCCTCGCTGCGCAGCACCGCGCGCACCATCACCCGGGGCAGCTCGGCGTAGGGCACGTAGCGGGGGTTGCCCGGGCCGATGTGCAGCTCCCGCCCGCGGCCTTCCGCCGTCAGCGGCCGGTAGTCGAAGGGCGCGCGCAACCACGCCAGCGGCCCCGCTGGATCCGACGCCTTGCGCTTGGACACGTCGAGCTTCGCCTTGACCTCCCAGTCCTCCCGGCGCTCCACGACGCCGGACACCGTGAACGTCCCCTGGAAGTGGCCCTCCAGCTTCGCCAGCTCCTGGTCCGGTACCAGGGACGGAGGCAGCGCCGCCAGGGCCTGCTCGAAGGTGATCGGCGGCAGCTCGGCGCGCAGCGAGAAGCGTGGGGCCTGCTTCCAGTCCGCCTCGCCCGTCACCTCGACGCCCGCCTCGCGGCGCTCGCCCACCGTCACCCGGAGGGACTCGAGCTTCGCGTGCCGGCGCTCCAGCTCCCAGCGCGCGCGGCCCTCCGCCGAGAAGGCGAGCGGCCCCACCGGCTCGGGCGCGAGCCGGGCATCTCTCAGTGCGAGTCCCTTCACCGCCAGCGAGAACGTGGCCTCCGAGCCCTCCACCCGCGCCTCCGCCTCCAGGATTCCACCCTCCATGGCCCAGGGCGGCTCCGCGAGCGACAACACGGGCCCCGCCGGAACCTCGCGGACCTGGAGCGTCCCGGTGACGCCGGACTCCGTCTTTCGAAGGGACAACTCCGCGTGTCCTCCGCCGGGCAGTCCGGCCGTCGCCGCCAGCCCGGGGACGCCGTCCACGTCCTCGCGCCGCACCCGGGCGGAGAGCGGGCCCCATTCCACCCGGCCGTGCCGCTCGAAGGCCAGGTGCAGGTCCTCCACCACCACCTCCGGCCACGCGCCCCCGCTCCCCGAGGAGGCGGTGGCGGGGGCCGGGGTGGGACGTGGCGCGCGCATCCGCTGGAGCAGGTCCCGCAGCTCCCGCCCGGACGGGCCCGCCTCGATCATCACCTCCGAGAGCACCACCCGGCCCACCTCGAGCCGGCCCGTGAGCAGCGCCCGCCACCGGGGGCGCACGGTGATGTGCTCGATGCGCACCACCGGAGGGCCCTCGGGACGGGTGCCCGGCACCTCCAGGGGCCCCAGCGTCACCGTGCCCGTCCAGCCCACGTGGAACTCGTCGCCCAGGCGCACCGGGCCCAGCCGTGACTCCAGGGCGGGCCTGGCCCGGGCCATCACCCGGGCGCGAACCTCGTCTCCCTCGAGCCAGGCCTTCCCGCCCACGGCCCCCCCGGCGAGCAGCACGGGGAGAAGACACGCGACGAGGAGCCTCTTGGACCGGGGGGGGCGGGGGGGCGGCATGGGTCCGGCTTCCCTATCCGCCGGGCGTGTGGGGTTCAACCCTCCCCGTGCACTTCCCGTCGCGCGGCCCCTCGCACCAGGCAGGCGGTGGGCGCGGTCGCCGCTCGCTCTCGCCTTGACACCCTCGAAGGGTGCATGCTGTGGCCTGAACGACGAACCCGAAGGAGCCAGTCATGCCCGGGACGGGGTCACGCCGCTTCCTCTTGGTGAGGGCGCGGTCGTGGATGTGCGCGCTGCCCCTCGATGAGGTCGAGGAGACCATGAGGCCGCTGCCGGTCACCCCGGTGGCGTCGGCGCCCGCCTTCGTGCGTGGCGTCAGTCTGGTGCGCGGCACGTCGGCCCCGGTGGTGAGCCTGGGGGCGCTGCTGAGTGGCGGGGCTGCCGAGCCCTGCATGGGCGGGCGCTTCGTCTCGTTGCGCGTCCCCGAGGGCCGTCTGGTGATCGAGGTGGACGAGGTGCGGGGCCTGTCCTCGTTGGAGGCGGACTCCCTGGAGGCCGTGCCCTCCCTGCTGCGCGAGACGGCCCAGGGCCATGTGCAGCGGTTGGGGGCGCTCGACGGCCACCTGCTGGCCGTGTTGGGCTCGTCCCACCTGTTGCCCCGGGAAGTGTGGGACCGCCTGACGCGGTCCGCGGGGAAGGAACTGTCTTGACCGAGGCCCTGTCTCGCTCACCCCTCGCCCGCTTCATCGCCCTGGTCGAGCAGCGGTTGGGCCTGCATTACGAACCGGAGCAGTGGGGCGAGCTGGCGCCCTTGCTGTTCGAGCGCTCGGCCAGCCGCGGGATGGAGGGTTACCTGTCGCTGTTGAACTCCACGGCCTCCGAGGCCGAGTGGAGGGCGCTCGCGGAGCGGCTCACGGTGGGGGAGACGTACTTCTTGCGCCACCCCGCCCAGCTCGAGGTGCTGGTGTCCAAGGTGCTGCCCTCGTTCGCTCAGCCGGGGGCGCCCATCCGCGTGCTGTGCGCCGGGTGCTCCACGGGAGAAGAGCCCTACTCCATCGCGCTCTTGTGCCGCGAGCAGGGCAAGGTGGACCCCGCGCAGCTGCGCGTGCTGGGCATCGACGTCAACCCACGCGCCATCGCCCATGCCCGCAACGCGCGCTACTCGCCCTGGTCGCTGCGCTCCGTGCCCCAGGCCCTGCGCGAGCGCTGGTTCCAGCGCTCCTCCGAGGGCTTCTTCCTGCGGCCCGCGCTGAGGGATCAGGTGCTCTTCGAGGAGCGCAACCTGCTGGAGGATGCCCCCGCCTTCTGGGCCCCGGCCTCCTTCCACGTCATCCTCTGCCGCAACGTCATGCTCTACTTTCCCGCCGAGGTGACGCGGAAGATCATCGCCCGCATGTCGCAGGCGCTCGTCCCCGGCGGCTATCTCTTCCTGGGCCCCAGCGAGACGCTGCGTGGGATCTCCGAGGACTTCGAGCTCTTGCGCAGCGCGGATGCCTTCTACTACCGCCGCAAGGCGCCCGCTCCGGCCGCCGCCGCCGTGCCCGTGAGCGCGCCCGTGCCCGCGGCGGTGAAGGCGTCCGTCCGGCAGCCGCCGCCCATGCAGGAGGGGCTGGACGCGCTGTTGCCGCTGCTCGACGCGGAGCGCTACGCGGAGGCCTGGGCCCGGCTGGATGCGCTGCCCCAGGCGGCGCTGCCCCAGGGGCAGTTGTTGCGTGCCGTGCTGCACCTGAACGCGGGCCGCTTCGCCGAGGCCGAGCACGCGGGGCAGCAGCTCCTGTCGATGCGGGATACGGAGGCCTCGGCCCACTTCCTGCTCGGGGTGTGCCTGGAGCACTCCGGGGACGATGCCGGGGCGCGCAACCGCTACGCGGCGGCCGCGCGCGCGGATCCCACCTTCGCCTTGAGCCATCTGCGCGCGGGGACCCTGGCGCGGCGGGCGGGCAACGTGGCGGAAGCCCGGGTGGCGCTGCGTATGGCGCTCTCGCTGCTTCCCCAGGAGAAGCCCTTGCGCCTGACGCTCTTCGGCGGGGGCTTTGGTCGGCATGGCCTGATGCAGGTGGGCTTGCGTGAACTGCAGGCGTGTACGGAGGTTCCATGAGTGCGTCATCCCAGCGGGGGACCCTGCGGCTGGAGGAGCTGCGCGACAGCTTCGATTCGTCCTTCTCCCGGCCGCCTCCGGCCCAGCGCGAGCCCGGCGAGGCCCTCTTGCGGCTGCGCGTGGGCCGCACCTCCCTGGCCGTGCGGCTCGGGGATCTCTCGGGCCTGCACCTCATGCCCCGCCTGGTGCGCCTGCCCGGGGCTCCGGCCTCGTTGCTGGGGCTCGTCGGCCTCCGGGGCCAACTGCTCGCGGTGCATGATCTCTCGGCGTTGCTGGGGCTCGCCTCGGGGGAGGCGCCGGGCTGGCTGCTGATCGCCGGAGGCGCGCGCCGCGTGGGGCTCGCGGCGACGGGCTTCGAGGGCCAGCTGCGCGCTTCCGCCGAGCAGCGTCACCACGACGTCGCCTCCTCGCCCCATCCCCTGCTCGCCACCCGCGTGTCACTGCCTGGCGGTACGCTGCTGCCCGTGCTGGACGTGGACGCCCTGGTGCGCCAACTGTTGGAGGAGGCCTCGCGCTCCGCATGAGCCTGGAAAGTGATCCCCTTCTCTACTTCCGCATCGAGGCCCGGGAGCTGCTGGAGCAGCTCACCCAGGGCCTGCTCGCGCTGGACGACGGCGAGGGCGGTGCGGAGGCCGTGCCCGAACTCTTCCGCTACGCGCACACCCTCAAGGGGGCGGCGCGCGTGGTGGGGCAGGTGCGCCTGGCGGAGATGGCGCACGCGGTGGAGGACGCGCTCTCGCCCTACCGCGACAGCGGCAACCTGCTGCCCGCCGACAGCGTGCACGAGTTCCTGCGGCTGGTGGGGCAGATGGCCGTCGCCCTGGATGCCCTGGACGCGCCGCCGCCGGCGCCCGAGCAGGAGGCTTCCCAGGAAGAGTCCGCCATCCGCCTCGCCGAGGCCCCCTCGTCTTCGTCCGAGGTGGTGCGCGTGGAGCTGGAGCGGCTGGACACGCTCCTGGAGGGCTTGAGCGAGGCGGTGGTGCAGCTCGGGGGTCTGCGCGGCGTGGTGGAGTCGCTCGCCCATGCGCAGCAGGGGGCCAATGGCCTCATCGAGCAGCTCACCTCGCCGGTGGCCTCCAGCGGCACGGCCGCCGAGCGTGCCCGGTGGCTGTCGCGGGTGTTGGCCGTGGCCGAGGGCATCCGCTCCTCGCTGGGCAAGGCGGGGCGGCAGCTGGGCGGCGGGCTGGGGCAGGTGGAGTCGGAGCTGGGACGTCTGCGCGACGGGGCCCACACCCTGCGGCTCGTTCCCGCGCAGACGCTCTTCGGCCCCCTGGAGCTGGCCGCGCGCGACGTGGCCTCCTCGCTCGGCCGCCAGGTGGAGGTGCGCGCCGAGGGCGGTGACATCCAGATCGACGGGCACGTGCTGTCGGCGGTGCGCCAGGCGCTGCTGCACGTGGTGCGCAACGCCGTGGACCACGGGTTGGAGAACCCCGACGAGCGCCGGGCCCTGGGCAAGTCCCCCTCGGGCACCTTCAAGCTCGAGGTGCGGCGGCGGGGCGGGCGCGTGTCCTTCCTGTGCGAGGACGATGGGCGGGGCGTGGACCTGGGGCGGGTGCGTCAGGTGGCGCTGGAGCGCGGCGTGGCCACGCTCGACGAGGTGGAGACCCTGGATGACGCGGGGCTCCTGGAGCTGCTCTTCCGGCCGGGCTTCAGCACGGCCCGCTCCATCACCGACGTGTCTGGCCGCGGCGTGGGCCTGGACGTGGTGCGCGACACCGTGCGTCGGCTCAAGGGCGAGGTGTCCATCTCCTCCCGGCCGGGTCTGGGCACGAGCATCCAATTGGAGGTGCCCCTCACCCTGGCCTCGCTGGAGGTGCTGGGGGTGGCGGCCGGTGGCCAGCGCCTGCTGCTTCCCCTGGAGTCGCTCGGCGGCGCGCTCCACCTGCCGGGGGACGCCGTGACCTGGACGGGGGGCCGGGGCAGCATCTCCCACGAGGGCGAGGTGCTGTCCTTCCTGCCCCTGGTGGATGCGCTCGACAGCGCGGGGGCGGGCGCGCAACGGCCCCGGGCCTGGTCCGTGCTGGTGCTCGACGCGGGCACCGGGGGCCGGGCCGCGGTGGGCGTGGACAAGCTGCTCGGCATCTCCCGCCGGGTGAGCCGGCCCCTGCCCTCCACCGTGCCCGCGCTGCCACTGGTGGCCGGGGCCAGCTTCGACGAGCAGGGCGTGCCCCTGTTGCTCCTGGATGCCGCGGGACTCGTGCGCCGCATCCAGTCCGGGACCACGGGCGGCGCGCCCCAGGTACGTCCCCTCACGCGCCACCGCGTCCTCGTGGTGGATGACTCCGTCACCACGCGCATGCTGGAGAAGAGCATCCTCGAGGCCGCGGGCTACCAGGTGGAACTGGCCGCCTCCGGCGAGGAGGGCCTGGAGAAGATCAAGCGCGGCGGCCACTCGCTGCTCATCGTCGACGTGGAGATGCCGGGCATGTCCGGTCTGGACGTCACGCGCCACCTGCGCGCCACCCCCGAGTTCCAGTCCCTGCCCATCCTCATGGTGTCCTCGCTCGCCACGGACGAGGATCTGCGGCGCAGCCGGGAAGCGGGCGTGTCCGCCTACATCGTCAAGGGTGAGTTCCACCAGCACCGCTTCCTGGAGACGGTGGCGCGGCTGGCGGCGCAAGGCGCCGCCCAGGGACGGAGGCCCGTCTCATGAAGCGCCTGCGTGTCCTCATCGTCGACGACTCGCTGACGATCCGCCGCCGGCTCGCGGAGCTCTTCACGGCGGATGGCACGTTCGAGGTGGTGGGCGAGGCGCTCGACGGCCAGCAGGCCTTCGAGCACTGCCACCGGCTGCGGCCGGACGTGGTGACGATGGACCTGATGATGCCGAAGCTGGATGGGCTGCGCTCCACCGAGCTCATCATGGCCCATTGCCCCACCCCCATCGTCGTGCTCTCGGCGGCGGAGAGCCGCACCGAGGGCCAGCGCACGATGGACGCGCTGGCCGCGGGGGCGGTGGACGCCGTGGACAAGCCCTCGGGCGTGCCGGACGCGAAGTGGTCGCGCACCTTCCTGGAGCGGGTGCGGATGGCGGCGCGCGTGCGCGTCATCACCCACGTGAGGGCCCGCTTCCAGCGTGAGCCGGTCCGCCCCCCGCCCGTGGTGCCGGCGGTGCCCACGCTCGCCCAGGCCCCCCGGTTGCTCGTCGTGGGGGCCTCCACCGGGGGACCCGCCGCCGTGAGCTTCCTGCTGGGCGCGCTGCCGCCGGGCTTCCCCCTGCCCATGCTGCTGGTGCTTCACACCACCGAGCAGTTCGACACCGCCATGGTGGAGTGGCTGGAGGCGCGCAGCGGCTTGCAGGTCCGCAAGGCCGTGGACGGTGAGGCCCTGCCGCTGCCGGGCCGGCTGTGCGTGCGCATGGCTCCGGGAAATCGGCACATGGTGGTCCGGGGTGGGCGGTTGTGGCTCGAAGACGGACCCGAGCGCCACTCCTGCCGTCCCTCGGTGGACACGTTATTCGAGTCCGTGGCGCGGGAACTGGGCGCGTCGGCCATCGGATGTTTACTGACGGGCATGGGACGAGACGGAGCGGAAGGGCTGGGAGCGATGCGGCGCGCGGGGGCCACCACGGTGGTAGAGGATGAATCGACGTGCGTGGTATTCGGCATGCCCCGCGAGGCCATCCGGCTGGGCGCGGCACAGCATGTGGTGGGGCTGACGGCGCTTCCGCTCCTGCTGACGGCGCTCGCGCGAGCGGACGCGAGGGAAGGAACGGCATGAAGGCACGTGTGCTCATCGTGGACGACAGCGCGACGGTGCGCGCGGACATGCGCGGGGTGTTGAGCGCCGCGGGGTTTGGTACCACCCTGTGCGACAGCCTCGCCTCGGCGCGCAAGGCCCTGCGCGAGCATGACTTCGAGCTGCTCATCCTGGACATGTTGCTGCCGGACGGGGACGGCGTGGAGCTGCTGGAGGAGCTGCGGCGCGACACGCGCACCGCCAACCTGCCGGTGCTGATGCTGTCCACCGAGGCGGCGGTGGTGCAGCGGCTCAAGGGCCTGTCCCACGGCGCCAATGACTACGTGGGCAAGCCCTATGATCCGGCCTACGTGGTGCGCAAGGCGCACGAGCTCACGCAGGTGCCCGAGTCGGACGGCACACCCCGGCTGGTCTCGGCGGGCCGGCGCCGCCGGGTGATGGTGGTGGATGGCCGCATCGACTTCCGCCATCGCGCCGCGGACGCGCTGCGCAAGGACGGCCATGACGTCATCATCGCGGAGACAGGCATGGACGCCATGCGGCTGTTGGAAGCCCAGCCGGTGGACTGCATCCTGTTGGACCTGGAGATGCCAGGGCTGGATGGGCCGGAGTGGGTGCGCTCGGTGCGCAGCCTGGATGGCACGGCCCATGTGGCCGTGGTGGGCCTGACGTCCGGCTTCGACGCGAAGCTCATCTCCGAGGCGCTCGCGGTGAAGGTGGATGCCTTCTGCTCGAAGACGGAGGACATCGAGGTGCTGCGCGCCCAGGTGCGCACCGAGCTGCGGCGCCGCGCGGAGTCCGAGGGGCTCACCACTCCCTCCGGCTCCTTCCCCGCCGTCCACTCCGCCACGCACGCTCCCGCGCACGGGCACGGGCACGCTCCCGTGCATGCGCACCCGCCCACGCACGCTCATCCTCATCCGGTGACGCCCGCCGCGGTCTCGCCCTCGGCGCATCTGTCCGCGTCGCATGCGCCCGCCGCCGCTCATCCTCCCGCGGGGCATACGGGCTCGCTCTTCGACGCGGTGGTGGCGCGCTGTGGTCTGTCTCCCGTCATCGCGCCCTCGACGATGACGCGCGCGTGCCGCAAGGCCGGGGTGGATCCTCAGCTGCTCACCCCTGTGTCGCTCGCCCGGGTGCTGCCCACCATCCGCGACATGCTGTCCATCTTCCTCGATGCCCAGGAAGTGGAGCGGCGCGTCCACTCCATCCAACTGCTCACGCAGGGCGGGCCCTCGGGCGCCACCGCCGTGGACGTGCGCAAGACCCGGAGCCCCTAGGCGCCGGGGGGCTGCTCCAGGGCCCGCAGTGCGGTGCGGGCCCGCCACAGCCCCACCGCGTAGGCCAGGGCGAGCACCGCCAGACAGGCCAGCCCCAACCGGGTGTAGCGCTGGATGAGCATCAGCTCGTCCCAGCCGTACTGGTCCACGAGGACGGTCGGGTCGCTGAAGTTGCCCTCCTGGATGCCGAAGGGAATCATCGCGAAGTCCGTCCGGGCACCCCACCACTCATGGAAGGTGTCCACGAAGGACGCGGCGCCGATGAGGAGGTAGCCCCAGTGCAGCCAGCCCCGGCGCAGCGCGGACTCCCGGGGCAGGTAGAGCGTCATCATGAGGAGCGTGCCGAGCACGAGGTTGCCGCCGTCGCCTCCGAAGGTGATGAGCATCCGGGACGTGGTGGGGCTGCCCAGCACGGTGCCCGCGAACTGGAGGAGGAGTCCGAGGGCTCCCGCGGCCACCCAGAGCCGGCTGCGCAGGAGGATGCCCCGGAAGACGAGCCCCATGAGCAGGAAGGCCAGCCCCGCGAAGACGAGGGGAGTGCGCGTCTCCCAGACGAGGGTCTTCCACGGTCCGGGGATGGCCGGGATGCCGCAGAACCAGGCGGTGAGGGCGTGGCCCAGCTCGTGGATCCACATGGAGAGGAAGGTGCGCAGCAGGAAGTGGCCCGTCGGGTTGCTCACGAGCAGCCACATGCCGAGCAGCACGACGGGAAGGGCGAACAGGCGCAGCCGCAGTTCGTCCCGCGCGTCCTCGAGGTCGCCGTGCCAGGTGAGCGCCGGCTCCGGACGGTCCCCGGGCACACCGGCTCCTTCGGTCGGAGGGACGAGGGGGGAGGGGAGCGCCTGGGTGGCGGCATCGGGGAGCGGCGTGGGAGCTGCCCGGGCTCGGGCCTTGGCGTAGAGCACGCCGCATCGTGGGCACTCGGGCGCGAGGATTCGGGGCTCTCCGCAGCGCGGACAGGTGGGGCGGGGCGGGCTCTCCATTCCCGCCCATTGTACAGGCTCGGGAGGAGGACGGCTTCCCGTCTCCCCCCGGGCGCGCTCAGTGCAGCGTCTTCTTGAGCTTGCTCATCCGGTCATGCGTGCGCTTCTGCGCGGGCAGCAGTTCCATGCGCACGAAGCGGCGCGCCTCCCCATGCGTCTTGTCCATGTCGCGCTGGTAGTCGGCGAGGCCATGGTCCTCCCCCTGCTCGAGCGCCTGGATGGCCGACTGCTCTCCCAGGACGTCCGCGCCCGCCTGGACGATCTTCGCGAAGGCGCCCCACACGCCCGAGCCCTCGGAGGGCTGGCCGCCCAGCTTCGTGATGCGCTCGCGGATGGCGGCGACCCGTTGCTCGTGATCTCTCAGGCAGTCCTGCAACGGATCGCGCAGCCGGTCCGTCGACACGTGGCCGATGGCCTGCCGGTAGGTCTCCACCGCGGACAACTCCCCGCGCAGGAATGAATTGAGCGTCTCCACATCCGTGTTCGCGTGCGACATGCGCCAGCCTCCGGTTCGTGCGTGCTTCGACACCAAAGGTGAGGCCCCGGAGCGCGGCGGCAACATGCGCCTCCCTCCTCGCCCGCTACTCGCGTACTAGGAGAGCCGGGGGATGGAAGCTTCCAGCAACTCCCCGGCCACGAGCGCCGCGCCCCTCGCCTCGCAGGACTCCCACATGCGCAGGAAGGCCTCGGCCGAGGAGAAGAGTGGATCCAACTGCTCGTCCTTCATGCCCACGTGGACGAGGTCCCGGATGAAGTCCGGCACCAGCCCGATATGGGCGAGGCCCTCGGTGTTGAAGTCGAACTCGCGCGAGCCGGCCCGCGAGCGCGCGAAGGGCACGTCCGTGCGGTACATGGTGCCCGTGTAGGGCAGGGGAGGCGCGTTCAACTGGGCGATCTGTTGCGGGCGCCGACGCTTGACGCGCAGCGAGTCGTCCACGAGTCCATGGGCGGCGTGGGGCCCGTAGCGGGGCCCGGGCTGCTGGTTGAGGCCGTTGAAGTCGGTGCCCATGGCCACGCCGCCCCGGCCCACCTCGCGCAGCAGGGACACGGCGTACTGGTAGGACTGCGCCCACGTCTTGGACGAGCGCGCGCAGTCATTGGCCACGCTGCTGCCCGGGAAGTCCTTCAGCTCGTGCTGGTTGGTGATGGGGGCGAGCATCCCCCCGAGCTCCAGGATGCGCCGCGCCTGCTCGCGCGTCTTCATGCCCTCGTGGGCGCGCTTGCCCTTGATGCTCGTCTCGTGGGGCTCCAGCGCCTGGTCGCGGAAGGCGCAGTGCGAGGCGACCACGGGGTAGCCGCGGCCCTCGGCCAGGGCGAGCGCCGCGTTGGTGCAGTGCGTGGACATGTGGTCCACGTCGAGGATGAACCCCTGGCGCATGGCCTCGCGCAGGAAGGCCTCGCCCACGGGGGTGAGCCCCTTGCGGTTGATGTGGCCCAGGCCCGGCGCGTTGAGGGCATAACCTCCCGGGTAGCGCGCCCCATGCAACACCTCGTAGACGGTGATGGCCGCGCGCGTCTCGAAGCCCAGGTCCTGCCCCATGCGGAAGCTCACCTGGTTGCTGCCCTCCACGTCGAAGAAGCGGCCGCGCAGGTAGTGGTTGAGCAGGTTGAACTTGTCGTCGTAGACGGCGGCGCCCCCCAGGCTGTTGTTGGCCAGGTGCAGCGGCGTCATCATCCGGATGCCCTGCTCGCGCAGCCACTCGAAGATGCGCGGCAGGTGCTCGGGCGTGAGGGGCTGCTTGTTGAGCGCCGCCCGGTCTCCGCGCAGGCTGTCCAGCGAGTCCACCTCCACCCCGGCCACCACGGCGAGCTTGCCCTCGGTGATGAGCCGTCGGGCCTCGGCGGCGCTCAGGGCCAGCCCCATCCAGCTCGCGTGCCGCGCGGTGAAGCGGCGCAGCTCCCTCATCTGCTTCTCGATGGAGCGCTCGTCCGAGTCCAGGGGTTGCCCGCGCCGTTGCATCTGCTCGCCGAGCAGCTCGTTGTGCACGGCCACGCTGCACAGCAGCCGCAGCCCCCCGTCATGGGCGCGCTTGAGCCAGTCCACGAACACCTGCTGGTGCGCCATGGTGCTGAAGGAGGGCCAGTCCGCGTAGGTGCCATGGCCACAGGGGCCGTGGCCGAAGCCCCCCTCGATGAACGCCTGCACCAGGGGCCAGTCCCGGCCGAACTGCCCCAGTCCCCAGGCCCCGTGCAGGTGGAGATCACACCGGGACAGCGCCCGCTCGATGTCTCCATCCGGGAAGCCCGCGAGCAGATGCCCGCCGAATCCGAGGTGAGCCATCACGTGGCAGTGCAGATCGGCGAAGCCAAACACGGGGGACACCATGGGAACCTCCGGGGCCGGGCGAGAAGGCGACCTGGGACCACGGCGGTCTCGGGTCGTTGCGGCTCTCCAGGGTATTTTAAACGCCACTCCCACGCCCTGGCTTCACGGCTCCAGGGTTGAGTACGAGGCACAAGCGCAGGGCGGCGCCGACGACCTCGTGAATCGGCCGCGTGTAGCCGCTCGAAATCCAGCTCAAGGCGATGTGGAGCACGCCTCCGACCACGCCCGCGCGCAGCAGGGGATCGTCCGCCGCGCCGCCTCCTTCCCGCGGCGTGAGCGTCCGGGTGATCAGCGCTCCAAAGGCCTCGAGGGCGGCGACGAGGGCCCGGTCCACCGCGGGGCTCACTCCCGAGATCTCCACGAGGAAGACCCGCGCCGATTGGGGATTGCCCTGGAGCAGCTCGTAATAGGCCTGGAGCATCGCGCGGGTGCGCTCGAGGGCTTCTCCCGAGCTCCCGGCACTCGCCTTCTCCAACTCCCCGAAGAGGAAGTCCTTCACGGCCTGGAACGAGGCGACGAGCAACTCCTCGCTGTTGGAGAACGACTCGTAGAAGTAGCGCTCGGTCAGCCCGGCCGCCTCACAGACGGCCTTCACCGTCGCGTGGCGATACCCCTGTGCGCCATAGACGTGGATGGCCGCTTCGATGAACTGTTCGCGCCGCTGCGCCCTGCGCTCCTCGGCGGAGGAGCCGCGATAGAGTCGTTGATCCGCCATGCTGGGGGGCATGGGTCCATCTATTGACATGACTCGTTGTCAGATACAAATTGACAATGAGCGGTGTCACTTCTTTCGAGCAGGGAGTTCTCATGGTTGGCCGCGCGGACCTGAACGAACACACGTCGGGCGGCCTGGCCGCGAGGGCGGACGCTCCGGTGGAGCACCACGACGTGCTCATCGTCGGGGCCGGGTTGTCCGGTATCGGCGCGGCCTATCACTTACAGACCAGGTGCCCGGACAAGCGATATGTGATCCTCGAGGGGCGCGAGGCGATCGGCGGGACGTGGGATTTGTTCCGCTATCCCGGCATCCGCTCGGACTCGGACATGCACACGCTGGGCTACGCGTTCCGGCCGTGGGTCGAGGCGAAGGCGATCGCCGACGGGCCGTCCATCCTGCGCTACGTGCGGGAGACGGCGCGCGAGCATGGGATTGAGCGGCACATCCGCTTCCGGCACCACGTCAAGCGGGCCTCATGGTCCTCGAAGGAGGCGCGCTGGACGGTGGAGGCCGAGCGTGGGCCTGGCAAGGAACTCGTGCGCTACACCTGTGACTTCCTGCTCATGTGCAGCGGCTACTACGACTACGCCGAGGGCTATCGGCCCGACTTCCCCGGGGAGGAGCGCTTCCAGGGCCGCATCGTCCATCCGCAGTTCTGGCCGGAGTCGTTGGACTACGAGAACAAGCGCGTCGTGGTGATTGGCAGTGGCGCGACGGCCGTCACCCTCGTGCCGGAGATGGCGAAGAAGGCCGCGCACGTCACCATGCTGCAGCGCTCGCCGACGTATGTCGTCTCGCGCCCGGCCGAGGACCGTCTCGCCAACGCATTGCGCCGCCGCTTGCCGGTGAAGCTCGCCTATGCGCTCACGCGCTGGAGGAACGTGCTCGGCGGTCTGTTCTCCTTCAGGCTGGTGCGTAAGTGGCCCCAGTGGGCCAAGAAGAACCTCATCGCTCTGGTGCGCGAGCAATTGGGCCCCGACTACGACGTCGCGACCCATTTCACGCCGCGCTACGATCCGTGGGATCAGCGCATCTGCCTCGTCCCGGACGCGGACCTGTTCAACGCGCTCAAGCAGGGCAGCGCCTCGGTCGTCACTGATCACATCGAGACGTTCACCGAGAAGGGCCTTTCACTGCGCTCCGGCCAGCAGCTCGAGGCGGATGTCGTCGTGACCGCCACGGGTCTCAAGCTGCAACTGCTCAGCGACATCGAGTTCAGCTTCGACGGCGAGCGGCGTGACTTGTCGAAGAGCCTCACCTACAAGGGCATGATGTTCAGCGACGTGCCCAACCTGGCCTTCGCGTTCGGCTACACCAACGCGTCGTGGACGCTGAAGGTGGACCTCACCTTCGAGTATGTCTGCCGGCTGCTCAATCACATGCGGCGGCATGGCTACACGCACTGCACGCCGCGCCGCGACGCCTCGGTCGAGGAGGAGCCCTTCCTGGACTTCTCGTCGGGCTACGTCCAGCGGGCGCTCGGGCTGATGCCGAAGCAGGGCTCGAGGCGGCCGTGGAGGCTTTATCAGAACTACGCGCTCGATCTGCTCACGCTGCGCTTCGGCAGGGTCGACGATGGCACGATGGAGTTCGCTCGCGCGGCGAAGCCCGCCACGGCCGGACAGCCCCAGCTCGCGGCGGCGAGGACGCGCGAGGCCGCCTGACATCGCCCGGGCACGGGTTGTGATCTGCCTCACGGGTCCAGTGTGAATGGGATCACTTCCTGGCGGCAGGGGGGTGAATAGTCTTTCAAGAAAAGAACAGTCCTGGTGATAGCGCACCGGACGTTCCCGTCGTGAAAGGCTGTCCTCCAGGAGGTCGTCGTGACCGGACGCGCGCACGTGGATGACGTGGATCAGAAGGCTTCCCCCGACGCCCAGTTCTTGGAGAGGACCCTCACGTGCGGACAACCTGGTGCGCCGCGGCCCGGCGTGGAACAAGTCGCGCATCCCGGGCTCTCCTTGTCGCCGGGAGGTCCCCCGCTGGCGGGACGCTACACCGTCTTGGAACTGCTCGGACAGGGTGGGATGGGGGTGGTACTCGCCGCTTATGACTCGCGGTTGGATCGGCGTGTGGCCCTCAAGTTGGTGCGTCACGGGTCGGTGCCCAGCGTGCCTCAGCTCGAGGCCCGCATGGTGCGCGAGGCCCAGGCCATGGCACGGCTCAACCACCCCAACGTGGTGGCCATCTACGACGCGGTCAACCTTCCGGAGGGCTCACTCTTCATCGCCATGGAGATGGTGGAGGGGCAGACGCTGCTGCAATGGGGTGAACGGCAGCCTCGCACGTGGCATGAGATTTTGATGGCCTATCTGGCCGCTGGCCGGGGGCTTGCCGCGGCGCACGCGTCGGGGATCGTCCACCGCGACTTCAAGCCGCACAACGTCCTGGTGGGCAAGGATGGGCGGGTGCGGGTGACGGACTTCGGGCTGGCGCGAGCGGAGTCTTCACTCGACCCGAGGCAGGCGAACCCCACCCACGGGGCGGCGGATGTCTGGTCCAGTGGGCTCACCGTACCAGGCACGCTGATGGGCACTCCCGCGTACATGGCTCCCGAGCAGCTGTTGGGCAAGGCCGCCGACTCTCGGAGCGATCTGTTCTCCTTCTGCGTGGCCCTCTACCAGTCTCTCTACGGGCAGTTGCCCTTCGACGCCACCAACATCGCCGAACTCACCCGTGCCCAACTCGAGGGGCAGATCAAGCAACCTCCTGCTCAATCCAATGTGCCGGAGTGGGTGACTCGCACGATCTTGTGGGGGTTGAAGGCCGATCCTCAGCAGCGCCCGGCCTCCATGTCGGAACTGATCGCGGCGCTGGAGGACTCTCCCCAAAAGCATTGGGTATGGCTGCGCACGGGGGCCATGGCGGCGATGCTGGCCTTGCTGGTCGTCCTGCCGTCCTTGCTTCGCCCCCTGCCCACCGAGCCCTTGTGTCGTGGCGGTGCCCGCCGTCTGGCGGGGTTGTGGGAAGGCGTTCGCAAGGAGGCCCTCGGCCAGGTCTTCCATGCTACCGGCAAGCCCAACGCGGACGAGTCCTGGGCCCGTACCTCGGCAGTGTTGGACACCTACACGCGCGACTGGATGGCCATGCATGTCGAGGCGTGCGAGGCCACGCGCGTGCGCGGTGAGCAATCCGATGAGGTGCTTTCCCTGCGTATGGAGTGTCTGGATCGGCGGCTGCAATCGCTGCGCGCCCTCACCGACCTCTACGCCCATGCCGATGCCTCCTTGGTGGATCAGGCGGCCAAGGCCGCCCATGCACTGCCGCCCCTCGATAGTTGCGCCAATGTGCAGATGCTGCGCTCCACCATCCGGCCACCGGAGGACGCGGCCACCCATCACAAGGTGGAGCGGCTCCGGGCACAGCTCGCCGAGGCCCGGGCCCTCTTCGACAGCGGCCAGTTCGACCCGGCCCTGGCGCGTACGCGGAAGGTGGCTGACGAGGCCCTGGCCATGCGCTATCGCCCCCTGCAGGCCGAAGTGCTCGAGCTGCGCGGCGCCCTGGAAGAGAAGGTGGGGGACCTGGAGTCCTCGGAGTCCTCGCTCCATCAGGCGGTGTGGGCCGCGGAGGCGGGCCGCCATGACGAGGTGCTGGCCTCGGCCTTGGCCCGGCTGGTGCGCTCGGCGATGCTCCAGTCGCACTTCGAGCAGGGCCGCGAGTGGGCCGAGCACGCTCGTGCCGTCCTGGAGCGCATGGGCGGGGACGCGCGTATCGAGGCCATGGTGACCAACGCCCTGGGTGCCATCTCCATGCGCGAGGACAAGACGGCCGAGGCGTTGGAGAACTTCCGCCAGGTGGTGGTGCTGCGCCAGCAGGTCTACTCGACCGAGCACCCGGAGGTGGCGGCGGCCTACAACAACCTCGGGGCGGCGCTCACCAAGGCCGCACGGTTACCCGAGGCTCGTGAGGCGCTGTCGCACGCGCAGCAACTCTACGCGAAGACGCTGGGACCGCATCACCTGGAGACGGGCAATGCGTTGCACAACCTGGGAATCCTCGCACAGAAGACCGCCGACGACCAGGCCGCCGTGGACTACCTCCAACGGGCCCTGGAGGCACGCGAGGTGGGCTCGCAGCGCAAGACGCTCGATGTGGCCATGACGTATGCCACCCTGGGCGCGAGCTACTGCCACCTGCACGACCACGCACGGTGTCTGTCCGCCTACGAGCGTGCCCTGGAGATCCGCCGTGAAATCCTCGGTCCCGAGCACACGGATGTGGCCGCCAGCCTGGTGGATGCCGCGGGGGCCCTCCATGCCTCAGGCCGCCTGGGCGAGGCGCTAGCGCACTACCAGCGGGCACTGCGGATCGCGGAGGCCGCCAAGCAGCAGGTGCCCTATCAGCTCATCAATCCCCTGAGCGGCATCGGCGAGGTGTTGCTCGCGCAGGGCAAGCGCGCGGAGTCGCTGCCCTATCTCCAGAGGGCACTGGCCCTGGCGGAGAAGAGCGAGGTCGATGATGTCTGGGCGCTCTCCACCGTGGTGGAGGATCTGGCCGACTGGTACCTCAAGGGCGGCCAGCACCGCCAGGCGTTGCGGTACTACCAGCGGGCGCTGGCCCTGGAGGAGAGGCGGGTGCCCGCGCACCACCCGGAACTCTTCGGACCACTGGTGGGCGTGGCGGAGTGCCAGTTCGCGCTCCATGCGCCCGCCGCGGCCCGCGCGGCGCTGGAGCGAGCCCTGGCGACCGAGCCGCTCTCCCACCTCTCCGCCAGCTCCCTCGCCCATGCCCGCTCCCTGCTGACAAAGGCGACAGGGGTCGGTAACGAAGAGGGTCGAGGAGGTGCCGTGACCCTCCTGGGGCAGGTTGATGGTGGGGCACCGAGCCCAGCAGCACCTGCCCTTGTCCGTCGAGTGCCTTGAGCTGGCGCTGGCGGTCTGGAGAGGCCCAGCCATTTCCGAGGCTGGTGTGCTCAGAAGCGCAGCAGCGCCCCTTCCATCGTCAGCCCGGGGCCGAAGGCGAGCATCACGCCATACTCACCCGGCTGCGGCTTGTCCTGGGCGATCATGTCCTCCAGAACGAGGTAGACGGTGGCCGAGGCGCAGTTGCCGTACTCCTCGAGGATGTGCCAGGTGGAGCGGAGCTGGGAGTCGCTCAGTCCGTATTTCTGGCCGAGCACCTCCACGATCTTCGGACCACCCGGGTGGATGGCCCAGTGCTTGATGTCACCCGTGCTCAGGCCGGCCCTCGCGGTGAGGGTTCCGATGAGCGAGTCGACGTGCTCGCGGATGAGACCGGGCACTTCGGGCGAGAGCGTCATCCGGAAGCCCTCGTCCACCAGGCGCCACGTCATCAGGTCGACCGCGTCGTAGAGGTGCGTGGAGGTGAAGTCCAGCACCTGGGGCCCCACACCCGGCGGCTCCATGCCCATCACCGTGGAGGCACTGGCATCGGCGAAGAGCGCGTGGATGACGAGCTGCTCGCGGTTCGACTCCTCGGGGCGGACGTGGAGCGAGCTGAACTCGGTACAGTTGAGGAGCACGCGCTCGTTCGGGCGGGCCATGAGGCTGTCCAGGGCGACGTTGAGCGCGTTCATCCCTCCGTTGCAGGCCATGTTGCCCACGAAGGTGCGTCGCAGCCGGGAGGGCAGGTGGTGATTCCTCGCCAGGAGCAGGTCCGGCGTGGGTGCGATGTAGCCGGTGCTGCTGGCCATGACGAAGCTGCCAATGGTCTCGCGATCCACCTTGTGCAGCACCGCCTCCAGCGAGCGGCCGCCCACTTCCTGCACTTCCCGCTCGAAGATGGCCATGCGCTCGCCGAGCCCGACCTTGCGCTTGAGCATCTCGTTCGGGTCCAGGGCCAGGTGGCGGCGCTTCACGCGGACCCGGCGGATGATGCGCTCGAGCGCGGCGATCTCCCCGTACATCTGCTTGCCGAACGTCTCGTAGAGATCCTTCTGGAGATAGGCGTTCTTCGGGAACGCCGAGCTCAGGCCGAGGAACGTGGGATGAAGATCGCGGGTGGACGTGTTGTTGTTCATGGGAGGCTCGTTCTGTGAAAGGAAGGAGTTTCGAGGCGAAATCCCTGTCCACGCCTGGGCGGTGACATGTGGATGGATTGCCGTGGTTTCTGTTGTGATGACGCTGGTGGAATGAGCGGTTCTCAGCGTGCGTTTCGAGGGAAGAGCCGCTCCTCCCCCGAGGTGTCCACGAGGGTGTTGGGGCGCTGCCCCTTCTGGACGCAGTGGGTGACCAGATCGAGCAACTCGTTGATGATCCGGATGATCTGGTCGGGGGTGTACCCGTACGTGCGCAGCTCCCGGAAGAACGAGCGCGCGGTGATGCGAGGACCCTTGGTGTCTGTGTTCATGATGAACAGACAGACGAGCCAGCGCACAGGTGTGACGGTGCCATGTGTCAACGCATGTGGCGGGCGAGCCTGTCGAAGAGGGCTCCGGGAATCACTTGCATCAAGCGCATGACGAGGGCGGGCTGCCAGGGCAGGGCGCACCGGGCCTTGCCCTGGAGGATGGCGCGTCCCATGCGTGCCGCCGCGTCCTTCTCCTCCAGGGCGAAGGGCTCGGGATGGGCTCGCACCGCGTGGTGGTTGCGCAGGTGGCCGGGGTAGACGCAGGTGATGCGCAGCGGGGTGTTCCACAGCTCCGCGCGAAGGCTCTCCATGAAATTGGAGATGAACGCCTTGGAGCCCGAGTAGGCCGAGCGCCTGGCCAGGCCCCGGTACGCGGCGAGGCTGGAGATGCCCACCAGGTGCCCACGGCCACGCTTCAACATGCGTGGCAGCACCGCCGACAGGAGCGCCACCGTGCCCGTGACATTGATCTGGAGGAGGTGGTGCGCGCTCTCCCAGGGGAAGTTCCGGGCGCTCGTCTCCTCGTACATGCCCGCGGCGACCACCAGATCCAGCCCGCCACACTCCTCGTCGAGGGCGAGGATGCGCTCCCGTGCGGACTCCACGCGGGTGGTGTCCAGCTCCACGGGGATGAGCTGGGCGCCGGAGTCCCGGGCCCGCGCGAGGTAGGGCTCCAGCTCCTCCGGGTCGCGCGCCGCGACGTAGACGCGCACTCCCTTCTCGCCGAGCCAGAGCGCCAGTTCGCGTGCGAGCTGGCTCGGGGCTCCCGCGATGAGCGCGGTTCGATACTCCTGCTTCATCATGTGCCGTCTCTCCAGGCGGGCCCGGAGGCCCGCCTCGTTCGTGTTCGTCTCCAGGTTGGGTGGAGCAGGGCGCGGAGGGTTCAGCGCGTGCCCCGGCGGGCCTGGTGATGCTTGTGGCGCGGGAGCTTCCAGAGCTGTTCGCCGCGGTCGGCGCCCTGGGCCACGAAGAAGACTTCCCCGGCCGAGCGCGTCAGGACCAGGGGCGCCGAGCTGTTGGACCCGGGCAGCAGGTCCTGCAGCACACGCGTGCCTCGCACGGTGCCATCGGTCACCCACGGTTCATCGCCCGCCTCCGGACTGGAGCCGGTGAAGAGGACGCGGTCACCCATGGGGATGAGATTGGGCGGCCGGTAGCGGTCCGAGATGAACAGCGGCTTGTGGAGCAGCCGTGTCCCTCTCGAGGTGCCGTTGGTGCACCAGAGCTGGGCGTCCCGAGGGGTGGGGCTCGTGAGGCCTGGGAAGTAGACGGTCATGAAGAGCTGGCCGTCCGCCTCCGCGGCGTTGGTGACGAGGGGCTCCTGCGGCGCGGGCGCTCCGGGGCCGAAGGGGTTGGGGATGTCGGTGATGTGCTCCGAATGGGCCTGGCCTGGCTGGATCTTGCGCAACCTCAAGGCCCCATCGGGCGATTCGCTCGAGGTGAAGTAGAGCTGCCCCTTGAAGACGCTGAAGGGTCGCGGCCGGGAACTATCGGGACCGGGAGCGATGTCCTCCACGAGCACCGTGCCGCTCTCCGTGGAGTCGGACCTCCACAGCTCACGTCCGTAGACGGGATCGGTGGCGGCGAAGTAGTTCACTCCTTCCGCGATGGAGACGGGGAAGTTGGGGAAGGAGTTGGCGGGACCCGGGTTGATGTCCTTGATGAGCGTGGTCCCCGCCTCGGTTCCATCGCTCTTCCAGGGCTCGCGGCCGTGTTCCGGATCCAACCCGCTGAAGAAGAGGGTGTCGCCGGAGGCGGTCAGCCCGATGGCGATCCCCCCGCTCGCCACCGTACCGAGATCCTTGACGCGCACGGTCCCGGTCGCGCTGCCATCGCTCTTCCACAACTCCTCATGGATCGGGGTCCCTGGATACGTCCGCAAGAAGAACAGGGTGTTGCGCACGGCGACCAGTTCTTGCAGGGACGAGGAGCCGGGTCCCGGGGTGAGATCCGCGAGCATGCGAGTGCCCTGGGAGGTGCCATCGCTGATCCAGGGCTCGGCGCCGTGCTCTCCGTCATCCGCCACGAAGAAGAGACGCCCGCCCGCGACGGTCAACTCGCCGATGCTGGCGCCGGCCACCGCGGGGAACTGCTTGACCAGCACGGTGCCCTTGGCGGTGCCATTGCTCTTCCAGAGGGATGGACCCCCGGTATCGGGGCTCCGGCCGAAGAAGGTCGCCCCGCGCAACTCCACCAACTCCGTGATGCCGCGGATGCTGGGGTCGTTCATGGCCGGGAAGCTCTTCAGGAGCTGCGTGTTCTCATGCTTGGAGCCGCCACTCCCTCCGTGTCTGGCTTCCTTTGCTTCCGCGCACACTCCAGTAATTGCCAAGGCCAGGGCGCAGGCGATGACCAGTCCACTCCAACTCTTTTTCATGTTGTGTGCCTCCAAGGTTGGATGGCTGAGTGTGAAGGCGGAAGCTGTGATTCACCCCCCCTCGGAGACCGCCTCACCGCTCGTTCCAGGTGCGCCCATGGCTCTCGAGCAGACGCCTGGCCGCCTCCGGGCCCCAGCTCCCCGCGGCGTAGTTCGGTTCGGCGCCCTCCGTGGACCAGGCGTCCAGCACGGGCATGACCAGCTCCCAGGCCCGCTCGACCATGTCCTCCCGCGTGTAGAGCGTGGAGACCCCCAGCATGCTGTCCAACAGCAGCCGCTCATAGGCCTCGGGCGGTGGTCCCTCCTGGGGGGAGGCGTAGACGTAGCTCATGTCCATGTCGCGCACGCGCACCTCGCGCCCGGGAGCTTTCATCGCCACGCGCAGGGTGACGCTCTCGTTCGGTTGGATCCGGATGAGCAACTGATTGGCGGACATCCCCTCGCGCTGCTCCGTGCCGAAGAGGTTTCCCTGGCCTTCCTTGAACTGCACCACCACCTCGGTGGCGCGCTCCTTCAGCCGCTTGCCGGAGCGCACGTAGAAGGGCACGCCGGCCCAGCGCGGGCTGTCGAAGCGCATGGTGAGCATCGCGTAGGTCTCCACGCCGGACGTAGGCGAGACACCGGGTTCCTGACGGTATCCACAGACGGGAGTGCCGGTGATGAGGCCCGGTCCGTATTGCCCGCGCACGCACTCGGCGCGGATGCGCTCGGGGGTGAAGGGCCGCGCCGTCTCCAACACCTGGACCTTCGCGTCGCGCACCGCTTCGGGCTCGAGGCTCGCGGGCGGCTCCATGGCGATGAGGGAGAGCACCTGGAAGACATGGTTCTGGATCATGTCCCGCACCACACCCGCGTGCTCGTAGTACCCGCCCCGTCCCTCGACGCCCAACGGCTCGGCGCACGTCACCTGGACGTGGTCGATGTATTGACGGCTCCAGAGGGGCTCGAAGATGCCGTTGGCGAACCGGAGCACCAGCAGGTTCTGCACCATCTCCTTCCCGAGGTAGTGATCCATCCGGTAGATGCGCTCCTCGTCGAAGTACCGGTGCATCCGGGTGTTGAGCCGCCGCGCACTGGAGAGATCCGTGCCGAAGGGCTTCTCGACGACGATGCGGGACCAGCCGCTCGCGTGGGGCCTGGACAGGCCCGAGGCTCCCAGCCGCTCCACCACCTCACCGAAGAGGGTGGGTGACACCGCGAGATAGAAGAGGCGGTTGCTCCGCGTCCGCCGCTCTACTTCCACCTGGCCGAGCAACTCGCCCAGCCGCGCATAGTCCTGGGCGGAGGAGACATCCAACGTCATGTAATACAACCCCCGGGCGAACAGGTTCCACGCCGCCTCGTCCACCCGGTCGGCTCCGAGCGCCCGCGCGGCCGCGAGCCGCATCCCCGCGCGGAACTCCTCGTGTCCCATCGGGGACAGCGAGACGCCGACGACGGTGAACTCCACGGGCAGGTGTCCCTCCTGGAAGAGCCGGAAGAGCGAGGGGATGAGCTTGCGTCCCGCCAGATCTCCGGACGCGCCGAAGAGGATCACCGTGCACGGCTCGGGGATGTCCCTGACTTGCTCGCCGCCCGCCGCGGTTTCGTTCCATGCTTCCATCGCTGAGTGCATCCGTCCGCTCCTGAGCTGAATCCTTGTTTGGACTGACGGTTGGAGCGGAGCCGTGACGCATGTGATGCCTCGGCGCGGCTCACCGTTCACAACGCTCAGGCGCGCACTCCTCCCATGCGGGACCCATTCCCCACGGGAGAGACCATGGAGCATGACGGCAAGGGCGGCCTCGGGCTGCTCGTTCATCAGGTGCGCGGCGGCGAGCTGGACCGGGAGGGCTTTCTCCGCGCCGCCAAGGAGGCAGGCGTCACGGAGGAGCGGGCGGCCATCCTGGCCGACGAATCCCTGGCTGCCTGTGAGAGCCAGCTGTTCCCAAACTCCAGCGGCAAGCGATCAAACGAGCGGGGAGCGATGCCGGGAGGAACAGGAATGGCTGAGACGACTTCGCCGGGTCCCCGGATCCATGGTGCCCTGATGATGCCTTTCGCCAACGTGCGACACCTGTCGTACGCCGAGCAGCTGGAGGCCACTCGTCTTGCCGGCTTCGGCCAGCTGTCGATGCACCCCCACCAGGCGCGAGCCGAACTCGAGCGCCGGACGGCGGAGGAGATGCTCGAGATGGCCGCCGACGCCGGCGTCGAGATCACCCGGCTCGACCCGCTCAGCAACTGGAACCCGCTGTGGCTGCCCACGAACATGGATGTGCAGTACGTGCGGGACTTCGACATCCCGGCCTCGCAGTTCTTCGAGATCTGCGAGGCACTGCGGATCCGTTATGCGAGCCTGAACGCCACCTTCGCCGCGGGCGTGTATACCCACGACGAGGTGGTCGAGCACTTCGCCGCCGCGGCCCGACGTGGTGCGGAGAGCGGTGTCATCCTCGATATGGAGAATATACCCATGTGGGGTGTGCGAACGGTCCGTGACGCCTGGTCGATCGTCGCCGACTCCGGGGATGCCAACGCGGGCATCGTCTTCGACACGCTTCACTATGTCCGCGGCGGCTCGACGCCCGAGATGCTTCGCGAGGTTCCCGGTGAGCGCATCCACGTCGTCCAGCTCAACGACGGCCCACTGTCATTGCCGCCCGGCGTGACGTTGGAGACCAACTGCTTCGCGCGCGACTGGCCGGGCGAGGGCGAGTTCCCGCTGGTCGAGCTCTTGCGGATCCTCGCCGAGAAGGACGCGCTGAGGCAGGTCAACCCGGAGGTCTTCTCTTCGACGAACGACGGTCGGTCGCCCGCGGAGATCGCGCGGCTCTCCCGTGAATCGCTCCTGCGGACACTCGCCGATGCCGGTATCGCCTGACGACGGCTCCCGTCCACCACGTCTGCTCGTCCCGTCTCCAGCTGGAGCGCGGGACGTTCGCGCTGGGCGTGCCTGCTGTGGCCCGGCTCAGAAGCAACCCGTGAATACAGCCGCAACGAAGCGGAAGTGGCACGCCCGCGCCTCGCGGCTGCCACTTTCGCTGCGCTGATTCGAGCGCATGAAACGCGGACAAGGAGCCCCTCGGCTGAAGCCTCGGCCGATGGAGGTGCTCCATGTCCTATCGTCCGAAAATCCGTGAGTTGATGAAGGCGCTCGCACGCCTGGGGTGCCGCGCCACCCCCCTGCGCGGGGGCTCCCACCAGAAGTGGACCACGCCCCGGGGGGCTGCGCTGACGGTGGTCATCTCCCACCCTGGCGCCGAAGTCTCCCGTACCGTCCTGAGTTCCATCCGGCGTATCCTTCGCCGAGAGCGCCTTCACCTCGACCTGGATGCCTCGTGAAAACGGGGGAATGGCGGCTTGCCAGAACCGCTTCGCTGCGCTGAGGCCTGGGACGTCTCAGGATGCTCGGGTCGATAACACCCGAGCTTTCAGAGGTACAGCCCGGGGAAGGAGGACCATGAAGCGCAAATTCCGGCAGGGGCTCCTTCCCAGGAGCAGCGAGATTCTCGGCGCGCTGGCGCGCCTCTGTGACTGGCAACCCACGCGCAGCGCCCAGGACCGCACCTGGCGCAAGTTCTGTCAGGGCGAGCACATCAAGGGCAGCACCCGCCGCGCCATCGTGGAGGAGATGGTGGAGAGCTTCGTCCGCAAGATAGACGCGAGCCTCCACGCAGAGGGTGACACCCGCACGCTGGCGCAGGAGTCCGAGGCCCTCCTCGGCCTCCTGCTGAATCTCGCGGTCTGGTGGGACAATCTCTGCCGGCGGCTCCAACACGCGCTGCCGGCCGAGCCCACCGCGTTCACGACCACGGTCGCGCTGCGGCTGGTTGTCGTGGAGCTGGCCATGCGCATCTCCGGAATGCTCCGGCTGAACCACACCACGATGTGCTATCCCCCTGACCTGGTCGATCGCCAGCAGGTGGAAGCTCACCGCCTGCTCCTGTCGCACGCGCTGCGTGAGGCGCTCAAGTCGGCGGGCATCACCCGCATGGCGCTCGCCGAAGCGTTGGACGTGACCAAGGAGGCGGTGGACCAGTGGCTGAAGGACGCGGCAATCATCCCAGAGCACCGGGTGGATGACATCGCCCGGGTGATCGCCCAGAAGAAGGGCATGGACCTCTCCGAGGTGAGTGACGACCTGCGCAAGGCGCGGCAGTTGTCCCTCGTGGTGAAACCGCTGGCGGACGTGGTCGGCAAGGACGAGCTGGGGCGACTCTTCATGTCCCTGCTGAAGCTGATAACGGTGGCGCAGGGGTCCTTGCTGGAGCGGACGGAGAGCCTCGCTGAGGAGGTGCGCGAGGACCTGCTGTACCAGTTGTTCACCGCCGGAGGGGAGTCCCCGCTGGGGCCGACGCTGCGCGGAGCCATGCTGGAGAAGATCCCTGACGAGAGCTGGAAGCACGTCATCGCCACGCCCATGGGGAAGTGGGTGGAGCTTCTGAGAGATGTTGCCGCGGTGGAGACCGTCTCGGCCCGAATCGAGCACTTCTTCAAGGGGCAGGGTTTCTCCGAATTTGCCGTGGCGAAGGAACTGCTCCATCAGTGGGTTCTCCTCCCCCGGGATAGCCCCTCGCACCCCTGGGCGCCGCTGTTCGCTTTACCTCCCGAGGAGAGCGCCCAGGCCTATGTCGCGTGTCTCCAGCACGCCTTCCACACCCTGGCCGGGAAGGAGTTGACGCCGGAGGCCCTTGTAACCGTGGGCGTGCTCGCCCAGGTCTTCACCTTCGTGGGGAAGACCGTGAAGGAGGGGCTCAAGGCCGAAGTCGAAGCCTACCAGTGGCAATGCCAGGGCCTCTTCATCCAGGGGTGCCTGATTCAGGGGTGCAGGCCTCTCAAGGAGGGGGCAAAGCCCGAAACCAATCTCTGGTTCGGTCGCGTGCTCGAGGCCCTCAGGTCGCTCCCACCCGTCCCCCAGGAAGTCCCATCCGTCCCTCAAGACGTGCTGATGTTTCTTGGGAGGATGAAGCGCATGCAGGAGGACGTGGACTCGCGGAGGACATCGACCCTGGGGCCCTAGTCGTTCGCCGTGCCGCGCCCTCCCCGTCACGACACGTTGCGCGGAGGGCCGCATCTCCAGGCGACTCCGTCAGCCCGTATTCCTCCACCAGCTTCTTGCGGCAGGCATCCCCACGTGTGACCTTCCACCCATGTACATCCGCCACCTCAAGGTCGAGCACCTGAAGCGGCTCAGGAGCTTCGAGCTCGACTTCACGCACCGTGACCAGCCGCGCATGTGGACGGTGCTGATCGGAGAGAACGGAACGGCGAAGACGACGCTCCTCCAGGCCATCGCCCTGGCGGCGGCAGGATACAAGGAGGTGAGCGGGCTTGCGGGTTCAACCGTCAAGCACATGTCCGACCGGCGCGACGAGAGTCGCATGTCCATCGACGCGACGTTCTCGTTTGGCCCCATGTCGCTTGGGGGTGGCAAGGCGATCCACCCGCATCTGCCACCCACGAGCGGACACAAGCCGCGGGAGCCGCTCCTCCGCTCCCGGGTCAGTCTCGAGGCCGGCTCGACCTCGCTCGATGCCTCTTCCTTCTACGGCAGCAAGCCCTTGAAGCAGAAGGAGCAGCATCCCGACCCGCTCGCGGAGGCCCGCGCCATGAATACGCCTCTCTGGTTCGTCGCGGGCTACGGCATCTCGCGCGCGCTCCCCAATGCGCTTGAGATCCCCACCCTGGCGCGTCCTTCCATCGAGCGACTGGAGCCCTTGTTCCGGCAGATACAGCTCGTGTCGACCGGCTTCGCGAACCACTTCTTGCAGAAGGACCAGAAAGAGGGCCGCAGGCTCGGAGAGACATCACGCCAATTCAGTCGCATGCTGAATCAGGCGGTCCAGCTCGGAGGTGCAGATCTGTTCCCCAGCCTCGCGCGTCTCGAACTGCGGGGGAAGGGAGGCGCCCGGTCGAGCACCTCGCTCATCGAGAGCGACCGCTTCTACCAGGTGATGGCCAGGGGCCAGGCTCCGGTCGCGGTCGCGGGGGTAGCGCTCTCCCATGGCTACCAGTCGACCTTCGCGTGGATCGCCGACCTCATCGGCCATGTGCTGCTCGAATCGAAGACCGAACTCGACACGACCGACATGGAAGGTCTCGTCCTGATCGACGAGATTGACCTCTACCTGCACCCGACCTGGCAGGCCAGCTTCATCCCCGCTCTGCGCCGCGTGTTTCCCAACATGCAGTTCGTCGCGACCACACACTCGCCCGTCGTGCTCTCGTCGCTGGCTCCACACGAGGTCGTCCGGCTCGTCGTCGACGAGGAGACCGGCGACATCGTCCAGGGTGGCTGGTCGCGTGAAGATGGGCGGTTCCACCCCGGCATCCAGGACACCGAGCTCCAGCCCGATCCACGCATCATGACGGGTGGAGAGCTGTACAGGACCTGGTTCGGGCTCGAGGGCACCACGCCCAATCCGATCGGGGAAAAACTGCGGCGTCTCCAGATCCTCTCGGCACATCCAGCCCCGTCGGCGGAGCAACAGAGGGAGTTGAAGCGATTGCGTGACGATGTTCGCAAGGAGTTCACCCAGCGCCTCGGAGCAGCCGAGGGAAAGAAAGCCTTCGAAGAGCTCAAGACGAATTGGGGGACCACTCGATGATCCGCATCGACCGGGGCGCGGAACCCAGGGGCCTCAAGATCGCGGCGCCGAAGCGGCTGAGAGCCGCCGCGAAGGTCTTCAACCGGCGCGGCGCTCTGTCGAAGGCCCTCACGAAGAAGTTGACCGGATATGGCACGGAGAAGACGAAGCAGGCGCTGTTCCTCGCTCAACACGAGAAGTGCGCCTGGTGCGAGCGCCACACGGATTTCAGTAGCGCGCCGGTCGAGCACTACCGTCCGAAGGACGGCGCCTGGAGGCATCTGCCGAAAGCGACGATGAAGCACGTCGACCAGGGCCACTATTGGTGGCTCACCTGGACGTGGTCCAACCTGCTGTTCTCGTGCGCACGGTGCAACGACAGAGCCCACAAGGCGAACTACTTCCCGCTGCGTCCCACGACAGTCCCCGCGGCCGTTCCCACCGCGCCTCTGCCGCGCCCACTGCCCTCGCCCATCGTCGATGTGTCTGGCGAGCAGGCCTTGCTGCTCGATCCGGCGGGGAGCGAAGACCCGCTCGACCACATCACGTGGCGACCCGGGTTCACACACCTCCACCGGCGTGAATGGATCTGGTCTCCCTTCGGTCTCACCGAGAAGGGCGAGGCGACGATCGAAATCCTGAAGCTCGAAGAGCTGGCCGGACGGGCACAGGGACACGTCATTGATGCCCTGCTGCCGAGTATCGAGGAGGTCGAGCAGCACCTGGGTGCCAGCCGCGTCCTGCAAGCGCGCCAGCGCTGGCAACGCTTCCTCGAGGACAGTCTCTCTCCCCGGGCGGAGTGGACCGCCTTCACGTGGCACGCACTCGCCTACCTCGTACCAGTCGCCTACAGGCTCCAGCACGGGCTTGCCGTTCCCCCGAGGCCCGGCGCTCCCTAGACACCGATCAGGCTGAACGCCCGATCACCGCGCACGGGCACCCGCCAGTTCTCGCGCCCGCGCTCCAGCTCCCACGCGTAGAGCGCCCCCGTCCTTGGCGAGCGGACCGTGAAGCACTCCGCCCCATGCATCTTGTTTTGGACTGACGGTTGAAGCGGAGCCGTGGCGCATGTGATGCGGTTGGCGCGGCTCACCGTTCACAACGGCCAGGCGCGCACTCCTCCTCTGAGGGACCCATTCCTCACGGGAGAGACCATGGATCAAGACGGCAAGGGCGGCCTCGGGCTGCTCGTTCACCAGGTGCGCAGTGGCGAGCTGGACCGGGAGGGCTTTCTGCGCGCCGCCAAGGAGGCAGGCGTCACGGAGGCGCGGGCAGCGGGACTGGCCGACGACGCCCTGGCCGCCTGTGAGAACCAGCGTCGGCTGCGCGAGCAGCCCCGCGAGGCCCACGACTTCATCGTCATTGGCGCGGGCTCGGCTGGCTGTGTGCTGGCCGCCCGGCTCTCCGAGGACCCGGCGAATCAGGTGCTGGTGCTCGAGGCCGGGGGCCCCGGCACCCATCCGGACGTGTTCATCCCGTCGCGGTGGCGGCACCTGTTCGGCACCGAGCTGGATTGGCGCTACCAGACGGTGCCCCAGCAACACGCCGCGGACCGGGTCGTCCCCTGTCCTCGGGGCAAGATGCTGGGAGGCTGCGCCAGCAACAACGCCAGTGTCTGGGCGCGGGGCCACCGTCTGGACTTCGACGGCTGGGCCGCCCAGGGCAATCCCGGCTGGGATGACGAGACGGTCCGCCGCGTCTTCAAGGACCTGGAAGACTACTCCGGTGGCGAGGACGAGTACCGGGGCGTGGGCGGCCCGCTGCGCATCTTCCGCACGGTCGATCCGCATCCGCTCGCCCGGGCCTTCATGGAAGCCGCCCAGCTGGCGGGCCTCCCGACGACGCGTGACTACAACGGCGCGCGGATGGAGGGCGCGGGCTTCTTCGACCTGAGCGTCGCCGACGGCGAGCGCTTCAGCGTGGCCCAGGCACTGCTCTTCCCGGCCATGCGCCGGCCCAACCTGACGGTGCTCACCCACGCCGAGGTGACACGGCTGATCTTCGAGGGCCGCCGGTGTACGGGCGTGGAGTTTCGTCATGGAGGCCAGGTGCGCCGGGTGCGCGCCGTGCGCGAGGTGGTGCTGTCGGCCGGCGCCATCAACTCCCCGAAGATGCTGATGCAGTCCGGGGTGGGGCCGGCGGACGAGCTCCGCCTCCTGGGCATCCCCGTGGTGCACGACCTGCCGGGTGTGGGCCAGGAACTGCAGGACCACATCCTGGTGGCGGGCGTCAATTACGAGAGCCGCATTCCCTTGCCACCGCCTCGGGGCAATGGCGCCGAGGCGACCCTGTGGTGGCGCTCCCAGCCGGGGCTCTCCCGCCCCGACATCCAACCCATCCTCCACCAGTTCCCCGTCGTCACCGACGAACTGGGCCCCCTGCCCGACAACGGCTACTCCATCGTCCCCGGCCTGGTTCGTCCCGCCTCCCGGGGCCGCATGCGGCTGGCCTCCGCCAACCCCTCCGCTCCGCCCATCCTCGACATGAACTACCTGGGCCACGAGGCGGACGTCGAGGCCCTGCGGGTCGCCGTCGAGCTGTCCCGGGAGCTGGGCGCTTCGCGCGCCTTCGACCGCTTCCGCAAGCGCGAGCTCATGCCCGGACCACTCGGCCGCGCCGGGATGGTGGAGTGGATTCGCAAGGCGACCACCTGCTTCTTCCACCCCACCAGCACCTGCCGCATGGGCGTGGACGAGCGCGCGGTGGTGGACCCGCGGCTGCGTGTCCATGGCCTCGAGGGCCTGCGCGTGGCGGACGCGTCGATCATGCCGGAGATCACCTCCGCCCCCACCAATGCCCCCACCATCATGATTGGGGAGCAGGCCTCGCGCTTCATCCTCTCGGCGCGCAACGGCTGACATCACATCCGAGGCCCGCGCCCTCCACCAGGAAAACAAAAACACAGCAAGAGGAGTCGGAACTTGAATCGAGACATGTCACGCAACTGGATCGTCAGCACGGCCCTGCCCGTCCACTATCAGGTGCGGATGGTGGATGGCCTGCTCGACCTGGACAACCGGGCGCTGCTGGAGGCGGGCGCGACCCGGCGGTCCGACACCATCCGCAGGCTCATCGTGATCGATGCCGCCGTGGACCACCTCTATGGCGTGCAACTTCGCCACTACCTCCAGCACCATGGGGTGAAGTATCAGATCCTCGCGCTGCCCATCTCCGAGACGCTCAAGACGATGGACGCCGTCTTCACCGTGGTGGAGGCCATCAACGCGTTTGGCCTCTCGCGTCGTCACGAGCCCATCATCGCCATGGGCGGCGGGGTGCTCATGGACATCGTCGGGCTCGCCGCGAGTCTCTACCGTCGCAGCACGCCGTACGTGCGCGTGCCCACCACGCTCATCGGCCTCGTGGATGCCGGGGTAGGCGCGAAGACGGGGGTCAACCATGCCGCGCACAAGAACCGGCTCGGGACGTACTTCCCCGCGAAGGACACGCTGCTGGATCGCGGCTTCCTGCGCACGCTGGACACCCGGCACCTCGTCAACGGCCTCGCGGAGATCCTCAAGATCGCCCTGATCAAGGATCGCACCCTGTTCGAGCTGCTCGATCGTCACGGCACCACGCTCATCGACGAGCGGATGCAGGGCCATACGCCCGAGAGCGCTCAGGCCGCGGCGCAGGTCATCGAGCGGGCCATCACGGGGATGATCGAGGAGCTGGAGTTCAACCTGTGGGAGCACAAGCTGGAGCGGGTGGTCGACTATGGCCATACGTTCAGCCCCACGGTCGAGATGCTGGCCCTGCCGGAGTTGCTGCACGGCGAGGCGGTGAACATCGACATGGCGCTGACCACGATCCTCTCCGTGCAGCGCGGGCTGATCAGCGTGGAGGAGCGCGATCGCATCTTCGCGCTCATGCGCAAGCTGGAGCTGCCGGTGTATCACCGCATCTGCGAGCCGGCGGTGCTGGAGGAAGCCCTGGCCGACACGGTCCGTCACCGCGACGGGCTCCAGCGGCTGCCGCTGGCCATGGGCATCGGCGCGGCGTGCTTCGTCAATGACGTGCGGCCGTCCGAGCTGCGCGCGGCGCTCGCCACCCTGCGGGAGCTGGATGGCGGCTCCTCGCCCCTGCTGGAGGCCGCTCATGCGTGAGGGACTGATCATCGGAGATCTGCAGGAGCCCTCCGTGGTGTACGGCGTGCACGGCACCACGGGGCTCTCCCAGTGGAAGTGTCTGGCGCGACGGGCCGGGTTGTTCGGCTCGTGGGAGGCGGTGGAGTGGGCGTGGATCCCCCCGGGTGGAATCAGCGGGGAGCACGTGCACACGCGCACCGAGGAGGTCTACTTCATCCTCTCGGGCCGCGGAGAGATGACGCTCGACGGCAAGCCGTACCCGGTGGGCCCGGGCCACCTCATCCTGACGGGCCTCGGGACGAAGCATGGCCTGCGCAACGTCGGCGACGAGGGCCTGGGCTGGCTCGTGATCGAGCTGCTGAGCCCGGCCACCGCGGAGGTGTTTCGCGGCTCGGCCCACACGAATCCAACCCCTTCTGGAGGAAGCGACGTGACGAACGCCGTGGTGCTCAACCTGAGACAGACCCCTGAAATCGATCCACGTCCCGTCTTCACCGGACCGCTGCGCTGCATCCGTCTGGTGCGGTTGGAGCCCGGACAGCGGGCGGAACTGTCCGCGGAGGGCGTGGAGCACACCCTGTTCACGCTGCGTGGCTCCGGGGAGAGCTCCTCGGGAGGGGCGAGCGTCCCCTTGAAGTATGGCGTCTCCATCACGCTGCCCCTGGGGACCGGGATGACCGTCACCGCCGGCACGGACGGGCTGGAGTACTTCCAGGCGATCCTCGATGTGCCGGGAGGTGGAGCGCGATGATCCTCTCCACCATCGACAAGACCTCGCACACACGCGAGCGGGGCGAGGAGATCCATTGGCGCTGTCTGGCCCGGCGCGGGATGTTGCATTCGGAGTGCGAGGCCTTGGACTACGTGCGGCTGGCTCCGGGCACCGAGTTCGCGCTCCGAGGCCGTGAGGGCACCGAGAGCGCCTGGTTCGTCATCGCCGGAGTGGGGCGGCTCCTGGCGCCGGGCTCCGAACTCTCGGGTCAACCCCTCGTGACGGGAGACCTGGTGCTCGTGCCCGCCGGGGCGGAAGCCCGCATCACCAGCGGGAGCGACGGACTGGAGCTGCTCTGGCTCGCCGTGATGCCCCACGCCATCACCCAATCCCTCCCCCTGCGTAAACCCGTGGCATGAGAAAGGCATCCACCATGAGCCGTACCAGCAAGGGCATTCCCGGCGCGCGCAGCGTCCATCACCTCGCCTATACCGTTCCCAACCTCGACCAGGCGGTCGACTTCTTCGTCAACGTCCTCGGGGCCGAGCTGCTGTATCGGATTGGCCCCGTCGAGGATCGGACGAGTGATTGGATGACTCGCCAGCTCAACGTGCACCCGCGGGCCTCGACCCACATCGCCATGCTCCGCTTCGGGCCCGTGAGCAACCTCGAGCTGTTCGAGTACACGTCGCCGGACCAGCGGCGGGAACTGCCGCGCAACAGCGACTGGGGCGGCCACCACCTGGCGATCGGCGTCGAGGACGTGGATGCCGCGGTGGACTACCTCCGGTCGGTGCCCGGCGTGAAGATCCTCGGCGAGCCGGAGACCATCACCGAGGGGCCCATCGCCGGGGACCGCTGGGTGTACTTCCTGACGCCGTGGGGCATGCAGATGGAGGTCCTCCACACGCCCAGGGGCATGCCGTACGAGAAGGACACCGACGCCCGCCTGTTCGAATCGAGCGAGTCCTGGGCCTGACGGTTCACCCGGTGGGGTCCGTTCGAGCACCCACCGCCTGGGGGGTGTGGGCCTCGGGCCACTTCAACCGCTTCACCAGCATGCGCGGGGTCGGCGGACGGGGATCCGGCGCATCCAGGGGCTCGACGACGAGGTCGAACAGCCCATGGTCGAAGGGCTTGCCCGGGGCGGGGGCCTGGGGGACGAGCCGCTCGCGCACGCCCTGCTTCGCGAGGGTCCGGGCCCGGTAGTGACAGTAGGGGTTGTTGCCCGGTCTGCCGAAGAGGGCATGCGCGGTGAAGCTGCATCCCGCCATGCACGTGGAGGCGAAGGGGCAGGTGCGGCAGAAGCCCCAGAGGTCCTCCACGGTGCGAGTGCGCGTGAAGGCGAGGGGGGGCGCGTTGTCCCAGAGGTCGCGCAGGGGCCGCTCGCGCAGGTTGCCGCCCACGTAGTGTGCCGTCTGCAGGGAGGGGCAGCCCTTCACGGCTCCGTTGGACTCGATGCCCATCACGTACCGGCCCGCCATGCAGCCGCGCCAGTGGTCCGAGGCGTCGGGGCCCGGCGAGCGCAGGACTCCTTCCTCGGGACCGAAGTAGCCCAGGTTGTTGCCGGGCATGAGGGTGATGCCGTCGGCGAAGGCGCGCTGCTTCAGCGCCGCGATGCGCGGCAGCAGATCGAGCAAGTCCCACGGTTGCAGGAGCAGGGCGGGGCGGTCGGCGGCGCGTCCGAGTGGCGCGGTGATTTGAAGCTGCCAGGCGCGGGGGCCCAGGCCCTTGAGGTGTTCGTAGAGCGGCTCCAGGTCCGCCTGGTTGAGCCGGTTGAAGTTCGTATTGACCGCCACGCGCACGCCCGCGGCGCTCAGGAAGCCGAGCGCCGCCGTGGCCGAGGCGAAGCTGCCCGGGGCGGCCCGCATCAGGTCATGCGTGGGCTCCAGGCCATCGATGCTCACCGAGGCCGCGTACAGGCCCGCCTCGGCCACCTGCCGCGCGAGCGCCTCGGTCATGCCGCGTCCGCCCGTGGTCAGCCCCGGACGGATGCCCGCCTCCTTCAAGGCGCGGATGATGTCGAGGAAGCCCGGGTGCAGGTAGGCCTCGCCGCCGATGAGGACCACCTCGCGTGTGCGCATCTCGCGCAGTTGACGCACCACGTCCAGGGCTTCCGCGGTGGACAGCTCGTCGGGGCGCTGGGTACCCGCGCGCGATCCACAATGGGTGCAGGGCTGATCACAGCGCAGCGTCAGCTCCCAGACCACGTAGGCCGGGTGGTGGTCGGGACGGGTGACATCGAGTCGGCGCAGCATGGACATCCCCTCGGTTGGAGCAAGAACCGGGCACGCCCGCCTCCCCCCTGACGGGCTTGTCAGGGGGTGGAATCGGGAGGCTAAATGATTCCGGCGTTTTGCGCGCGGCATGGGCTTCGCTGAGGGCCCCGCGCGCCGGCCACCATGCGGGTGGCCCCGCACATAGGATACGCCAATGACCTCTCTCTCCGCCTGTCAGCAGTGTCGCGGTTTCGTCCCCCCCGGCAGCGCCACGTGCGTGCATTGTGGCGCGGCCCTGACGGAGACCGTACCTCGTGGTGGCACGGGGCTGACGGCCCTCGCGGGCCTGGCCAGCGCGGGAATGGCGGCCATCACGCTGATGGCCTGCTACGGCATGCCGCCCTGCGACACGCCCGCGCCGGACGGTGGCTCGGATCGCTACCACTGCTACGACTACGAGCCTCCGTCCCATTGTGCCTCGCCCGCGGCGGACGGAGGACTGACGGACGCGGATGGGGGCACGACGGGCTCGGACGGGGGAGAACTCCCCCCCTGTGACGATGTCTTCCCCTCGCCTGGAGATGCCGGCACCGGCGCCGACGCCGGCCACTGAGTCCGTGCACGGCGGGGCCGATGAGCCAGCACCCGAGCAGGAGATGGCACGCAGCGCGGCGGACTGAGCGGAGGGGGGATCAGGGCTCCGGGCTCAGGTAACATCCCGGGCATCCCACCGAGGGCCCTTCATTCATGAGCGTGCTGCGCTGGCTCCACCTCAGCGATTTCCACCAGGGTATGGCCGGTCAGAGCTGGTTGTGGCCCAACGTGCGCGAGCTGTTCTTCCAGGATCTGGAGAAGCTCCACGCGCTGTGTGGACCCTGTGACCTGGTGCTCTTCACGGGCGACCTCACCCAGCGGGGCAGCGCCGAGGAGTTCGCCCGCTTCGACGAGACGCTGCACGAGCTCTTCGCTCACCTGCGAGGACTCGGCTCCGATCCGAAGCTGCTCGTCGTGCCCGGTAATCACGATCTCTCCCGGCCTTCTTCCATGGAGACCGATGCACAGGTGAGGGTCCTCGGACGTTGGCGCGAGTACCCCGATGTGCAGAAGGTGTTCTGGACTGAGGCGGCATCCTCCTATCGCAAGGTGGTTCAGGGAGCGTTCGCCTCTTACGAGAAGTGGTGGCGGGAGACGGAGTTGCCTCGGCTGGAGACCCTGCGACATGGGTTGCTTCCCGGCGACTTCTCCGCGACCTTCGAGAAGGAAGGCGTGCGGCTTGGGATTCTTGGCCTGAACACCGCCTTCCTGCAGCTCACTGGCGAGGACTTCCACGGCAGGCTCGCCGTCGGGCTCCCTCAGTTCCATGAGAGCTGTGGTGGAGACGGACCCGCCTGGGTGGGCTCGCACGATGCCTGTCTGCTGCTGACCCACCACCCTCCCGACTGGCTGGACGCGGAGGCGCGGCAGGTGCTGCGCGGAGAGATCGCCTCTCCGGGAAGGTTCTTCGCGCACCTGTTCGGCCACATGCACGAGGGCGGCGCGAGGATGGTCGCCGAAGGCGGTCGCGAGCCCAGGCGCGACATTCAGGCTCCCTCTCTGTTCGGGCTCGAGCAGTGGGGGACCGCCCAGGAGTCGCGTCGGCATGGCTACACCGTGGGACAGCTCGAGTTCGGTGAGGGCCACGGCTCCCTCCGACTCTGGCCGCGGAAGGCCCTCCGCAGGAACGATGGCTCCTGGCGTCTCGTTCAAGATGTCCACGAGTTCGACCTGGAGGATGACCAGGGGACTCGCCCCGAACAGGTGTCCCTCCGCAGGAGGAGCACGAAGGCGCCCCGTGGCCGCTCCACGAAAAAGGCACGGGTGGCCGATTTCGACGATCCCCTCCAAGCCCTGGTGGAGGGCATCCGCGAGCTGCCGAACGATCTCGCGCACCGCATCCAGGGCTTCCTCACCCATTATGTCGGCCCTGAGGCTCGTGGCGGCACGCCCTTCGGCGGACGGTCGGATGCGTTGTCGGAACTGGACCAGTGGCTCGATGGCGAGGGCCAACCGCCCTACCGGCTGCTGATCGCTCCCGGCGGGCGCGGCAAATCGGCGCTGCTCGCGCACTGGGTGTGCCGACTCGCGAGGCGAGAGGACCTGGCCGTCGCGTACTTCCCCGTGAGCGTGCGCTTCCAGACCAACCTGGCGGGGCAGCTCTTCCAGGCGCTCGGCGCCCGGCTGGCGTGGCTGCACGGCGAGCCCATTCCCTCGGACTTCAACACTCCCGTGGATGTCTGGCGGCGCTTGTTCCTGGACGCGCTCTCCCGGCGGTTGGATGGGGGACGCCTGCTCCTGTTGGTGATCGACGGGCTCGACGAGGCAGCTGACCTGGCACTCGGACCCACCCTGCTTCCCTTCCCGCCGTCACCGGGGTTGCGCATCGTGCTGTCCGCCCGGGAGATGACGAACCGGGACGTGGAGAGCTGGAGTCGGGTGCTGGGCTGGACCCAGCCTGGGCGGGTGGTGCCCATGGTGTTGGAGTCCCTGGATCGGCGGGGCATCTCCGAGGCACTCGGCGGGCTGAATCCCCCGATGGACCGGCTGGCGAATCATCCACCCATGGTGGAGGAGTTGCACCGGTTGACGCAGGGCGACCCGCTGCTGCTCGGGCTCTACCTCGAGCAGCTCTCCGGACGCCCGGAGTTGGAAGCGGTGCCCGAGCAACTCCGCTCCCTCCAGCCCGGCCTGGAGGGGTATTTCAACGGGTGGTGGGACGAGCAGCGGGATCTGTGGGGGGACGAAGCCCCACTGCGCGAGAGCGCGGTCAACGATTTGCTGGGAGCGTTGGCCTGTGCGCTCGGACCGCTGCGGCGGGACGACCTGCTGCGACTGCTGGGGCTCGGCAGCGGGCTGCGGCTGGACGAGACGCTCCGGCCAGTGGCGCGGCTCATCGTGGGAGATGGTCAGCGGCAGGGGATCGCCTTCACGCATCCCCGGCTGGCGACGTATCTCCAGTCGCGCCTGAGCGAGGACGAGCGGCGGGCCTGGACGTCCCGGTTCCTCGACTGGGGCCGGAGCACGCTGAAGGCTCTGGAGTCCGGAGGCATGAATCCGAAGGACGTGTCTGCCTACCTCATCCATTATTACGGGGCGCACCTGGAGCGCGAGGAGCGGGGAGCGGAGGACTTCTTCCCATTGGTGAGCGAGGCCTGGCTCCGGGCCGTGGAGTCGCGCGAGCGGGCCTACGCGGGATTCCTCAACGACGTCGAGCGGGTCCGGAAGGCCCTCCAGCGGGACAATGAGGCGCGGCTCTCTGCCAGGCAACCCCTGGCGATTGCCGAGGAGGTGCGGTGCGGAGTGGTCCGCTCCAGCATCCACTCGATCGCGAAGAACCTCAGCTCCGCGCAGATGAAGGCCTTCATCTCGACGCGCTGGTGGACGCTGGAGGAGGCCCACTCGTACGCTCGGAACATCCCGGATGCGCCCAAGCGAATGGACGCCCTGCTGGCGATCGTGGACTGCGCTCCCGAGTCAAGGCGGGACGTGTATCTGCACGAGGCGCTCGAGATGGCGCTCGCCCTGGAGCGGAATGCTTTCCATTTCAGCAACCCCCTGGAGCGCGTCTACTCACGTGTCGCCGCTTCATTCTTGCCCACTATCGTGGAGACGCTGGAGACCCACGAAGACGTGGCCTTTCGCATCAGCTCCCTGGTGTCATTGGCGAAGTGTCAGCCTCGCTCCCTGCGCCCGGCCATTCTCGAACGGGCACGAGCGCTGTTGAACTCGATTTTGAGAGAGGGAGCACGTGAGTCCTTGGAAAAGGAAGTCGAGGACGCGGCGGATTGGGAAAGAGTCCAGGCGCGCCGGATGCGTGGGTGGAATCTGTTCGCCGGGAGACGCGACTCCCGGCCATCCGAAGTCGTCTACGCCTTGTCGGCACTGGCCGCGACGCCTTCAGATGAATATCCCGATCCGGACCGTGAACATGTCCTGTCCCAGGCATGGGTGAAGCACTTGGAGAGCCGCAATGCTGAACTGGAATTGCCCTCCGACCTTGATGAGCGGCAACTGAACAGGTTGGTGGAGTGCATCCCCGGGTTCAACTACATGGAGGCCCGAGCGTACCTGCTCGTCGCCCTCGCACCTCTGTTACCGCTGGGTTTGCTGCTCGACGCGTGGCGGTTCGCCCAAGAGATGGAGGATCCCGAGACTCGGGCAGAGGTATTGGCTGCCATCGTACCCCGGATGCCCGAGCCCGAGCGGCGACTAGCGATCGAGGAGATGAGGCAAGCAGCGTTCGCGATATCCGACGCTGAGCAGGTGCTCACGGTCGCGGCTGCCCTTGGTGACCTGCTGTCCGAGCCACAACGCAGCCAGATGCAGTTCTCGGTTTGGGAGGCGAGAGATCTGGCTCGGGGCTCGACTCGGCTCTACACTCTCACCGGTCTGATTCGATTCTTGCCCGAAGCGAAGCGGCGTGACGCGCTGGAGGAGGTACTGCGAGAATTCACATCTCGGGATGAGTTGGAATTGCGTACAAATACTTTTCTCTCCAGTCTGGGGCCGGCGTTGGCCTCACCTTCGATAAGGGAGTTGCTGCTGGACATCGAGTTCCGAGTTCCCGTCGATAAGCTGTCTTTCGACGCACTGGCGGAGATCGCTCCCTTCGTCCCAGATGAGTGGCTCGATGAGATGTGGAAGGCAACTTCGAGGGACGCGAATCCCAATCAAGTCATGTCTTATTTCCGGGCACTTGGTCCGCGGCTTTCTCCAGGGCTTCAGCGGACCGTAGTCGACACGCTGAGTGACAAGACCATCGGTGATGGGTGGCGGGCCCTGGTCGTCTCGGGTTTGGCTCCCAGCCTGGATGATTCACTTGTCTCTCGTGTTCTCGAGTGGATCTTCCCTGTGCGGAATGAATACCAGTTCTGGGCATTTGCGGAGCTGTGGCCGCGGCTCTCCAGCGAGTTGCGAGGGAAGTATTTTGTCGATGTGGTGAACGCGGCCCTCGCTCAAGAGGGAATACGCCGGGATCGGGTGGTGCAGGTACTCGCGGGTCCCCTGGCCGAGGTGCAAGGCGAGAAGGCTATTGACTTCGCCGAGGTGATTTCCCTCATAGGGTGGCGGGCGCTGTTCTTGGTGGATTTGTTGCCTTACCTGCCGCGGCATCAAGAGCGGATCATCCGTGATGCGCTCGACTGGGCAGCCATGGATGCTGAGACCTTCCGCGCCAGTACGGTGGTTCGGGCGTCGGCCCAGGCCCCGGACGGCATGCTCCCAGAACTGGTCGCGGTCGCGAAGGGGGTTGAGGAGAGGGACGATCACCGTGCGGCGGCGTTGGGCGCCATTGCCTCGCGTCTGCCACAGGAGCAGCGATACGCGTTGTTGGAGGAGGCGTTGCGGCTTGCCATTCCAGGGAGGACAGGCATGTTCTGGGACGACCCGCTCCCGGAGTTGGTGCCGGAGCTGTGCCGGCTCCCGAGGGAGCAGCTGTACCGTCTCTGGACGGATGCGCTCTCTCGGCTCGCGAGCCAGGCCCGTCCGGAGTTCCTGAAGCAGCTCCAGGTGCTCGCTCCCGTCCTCCACGCGCTGGGCGGAGAGGAGGAGTTGGCCCAGGTCGTTCGGACCCTTCTGGAGGTGGGTCGCTGGTGGGCCTGAGTCAGCGCGTCGCGCACCTCGGCGAGCGCGGGTTCCACTTCGGGCGGTTGTCCTTGTCCATCATCACGGCACTGAAACGGGGCAGGCTCAAACCGCGGTGGCCTGCTGAAAAGGGCACAGTCCGAGGCTCCACACCTCACCACCCGAGCCCGCTCAAACCAGCCTGAAGGTGTCCCAACTTATGTAGCATCCCCCTTGTTGGGGGCGCTTCGCGCGCGTGCCAGTGGGACGCGCGGGCACATTCGTTCCCCCGCGTCATGAGTCCTCGTCTTGGCGACGCCTTTTTCTATCGCGTCCGGGCGGGCAGGGTGAGGCCACGGTGAACGCGCGGGCTCGCTCCTGACAGGAGTCGGCGCGCAGTCGCCAGGCCCTCTCAGGAGAGAACCGCCTTGAATCGACGTCAATTCATCCAAAGTACGCTGGGCACCGTGGGCGCCATGTGGGTCGCCGGTTGTGGTTCCGAGGAGCGCGTCCTCACGCAGCCGACCCTCACGCTCGGACAGATCGATCTCTCGTTCCACGCCGCCGCGGCGGCGGTGGTCGCACGGATCCTGACCGACCATGGCCACCCGGTGGAGTTCAACACCGCGCTGCACGAGGAGATGTTCGCGCGCATGCAGCGCGAGGAGGTCGACCTCCTGTCCTCCGCGTGGCTGCCCGGGAGTCACGGTGCGTATCTCGCTCCCTTCGAGAACGAGGTCGAGAAGCTCTCCGTCCTCTACAACCCCTATGCGTTTTGGGGCGTACCCGATTACGTGCCCGAGGACGCCGTGTCGGCTGTCGCCGATCTCCTCGAGCCAGACGTCACCGAGCGGATGACGAAGGTGATCCAGGGCATCGGGCCCGGCGCTGGCATCAGCCGCTTCTCCGTGGAGATCATGCAAGCCTATGGTCTCGGGAGCGCCGGCTACGAGTTCCGCAACGGGACGCAGCAGGACTGCGAGGACGCGTTCACTCGCGCCGTGGAGGAGAAACGCTGGGTCGTCGTCCCGCTCTGGCAGCCGCAGCACCTCCACCACCGCTACCGCATTCGCGAGCTTGCCGAGCCCAAGGGGCTGCTGCGCGGGAAGGACGAGGCGACACTCCTCCTGCGCAAGGAACAGCTCTCGAAACTCCATCCGGAGGCGCTGCGCATGCTGCGCCGGATGCATCTCGGCAATGCCGAGGTCACCTACCTCGACTACTTGATCAACGTCGAGAAGAAGTCCCCCGCCGAGGCCGCTGCTCGCTGGTTCCAGGAGAACCCGGAAGTCGTCGAGCGTTGGCGGAACGGCTGAGCATCCTCTACCTTCCGCTCAGGCGCTCGCGCGAGCGTCCGGCGCGGGCTCCGTGCGGACCCGCAGGGACTTGAGGCCCCGGACGTTGAAGTTCGGCACGTTCTCCAGGTGCTGGTCCGGCACCAGGGAGAGCCGGCGGTCGGGCGTGAGCAGTTCCTCCAGGACCACCCGGGCCTCCAGCCGCGCCAGGGGCGCTCCGAGGCAGAAGTGGATGCCGTGGCCGAGGGCGACATGGCCCGTGACGTTCCGCGTCACGTCGAAGCGATCCGGATCCTGGAACTTGCGCGGGTCGCGATTGGCGGAGCCGAAGAGCAACAGGACGTTGGCGCCCGCGGGGATGTGCGTGCCGGACACCTCCACGTCCTGCGTCACCTTGCGGAAGAACACCTGCGCGGCCGAGTCGTAGCGGAGCATTTCCTCCACCGCGTTGGGGATCAGCGTGGGCTCGCGCGTGAGCCGCTCCAGTTGATCGGGGTGGCTCAGCAGCGCGTGCATGCCGTTGCCGAGCAGGTTGGTGGTGGTCTCGTTGCCCGCCACGAGCAGCAGCCGGCAGAAGGCGATCGCCTCGTCCACGGAGAGCAGGCCCTCGCGCACGCCGTTGTCCAGCAGCGCCTGGATGAGATCCTCCCGGGGCTGCTGGCGGCGCGCCTCCAGGGCCCGTGACATGTAGTCGTGCATCTCTTGAGAGGTGCGCTCGATGCCGGACAACTCCGCGCCACGGGCCAGCGCGTAGAAGGTGGCGACGGCATTGTCGGACCAGCGCTTGAACTCGTGCCGGAGCTTCGGCTCCGCGCCCATCATCTCTGCGATGACGATGAGGGGCAGCGGCTCGGCCAGGTCCTTGATGAGATCGAACTCGCCCGAGCGGGGGAGCTGGGAGATGAGCTCGCGGGCGAGTTGCCGGATGCGCGGCTCCATCTCGGCGACGCGCTTGGGGGTGAAGGCCCGGGTCACCACGCTCCGGGTCTTCGTGTGCAGGGGCGGATCCTCGCTGAGGAGGATGCCCCGGCGGAAAGCGCGAACGGCGGTGGGCGCCACCTTCTCCGCCGCGTCGAGCTGCTCTGGCCGCACGACGGCTCGCGCGGAGGAGAAGACCGCCGGGTTCTTGGTGATGGCGATGACGTCCTCGTAGCGGCTGACGATGTACCAGCCGAGCTGCTCGTTGAAGTAGACGGGAGCGTTCTCGCGGAGCGTCGCGTAATACGGGTAGGGATCGGCCTGCACCGCGGGCAACATGGGGTTGTAGTCGCTGGCTTGCATGGTGGGAGGAGGCTTTCTTGATGGTCAGGGGAGACGGCGCGGGTTGCGACTCGGCGCTCCTCCTCGGGATGATGAATCATCGGGCCTTGGTGGAAATCACCCGAAAGAGGGAGCGAACACTCACCGGACCATGATTCATCGATTCATCAACGCGGGTTTGCTCGCGCGCGTATGAGAAACAGGTCGGCTTTGACTCAACAATAAATGATTCGCATTTCTCGTTGGTGATGTTCGAGGATGGGCCCTCATGAAACTCCTGCCTGCTTCGTTGTGCTTCCTATTGCCGTTGCTCTCCGCCACTCCTGTCCTGGCACAGAACGCGCCCGCGACCTGGACGGAGCACTGGTTCGAACACAACCAGACCGTCTCCCGCGTCTATCAGGACAATGACGTGGCCATCTATTTCGACCCAGACGTGAACCGGTCCATCACCTGGCCCAACAGCTTCGTGCGCGACGTGTGGAAGTACACCAAGAAGACCTACGGGCACTTCGGCCCGGACATGCAGCTCTACGCCATCTTCCACACGGGCAAGTACGGCGGAGGGCATCCCTCCACGTACTTCGACGCGGACCACGACTACCGCAACGTGATCGACGTGGGGAGCGGCTCCGCCACGGCCTGGACGAGCGGTACCGGCTGGGACCTGGACATCGTCACCCACGAGGTTTCCCATATCGTGGAGTTTGGGAGCAAGGGCGTACAGGGCTCACCCGCCTTCAACCGGTGGGGCGATAGCAAGTGGGCGGAGATCTTCATCTACGACGTCTACCTGGCGCTGGGTCGCACCAGTGATGCGAACCGCGTGTACAACGACGTCATCAACAAGACGGACAGTTTCCCCCGTGCCAACACGCACTGGTTCCGGGACTGGTTCTACCCCATCTACAAGAACCACGGCGGCGCGTCGGTGCTCAACCGGTTCTTCGTCCTGCTCGCGCAGTACTTCCCGAGGAATGGAAAGGACTATGCGCGGGAAATGAACTGGGGCGAGTTCGTCCACTTCTGGAGCGGCGCGGCGGGCGTCAATCTCAAGACCCAGGCCACCTCTGCCTTTGGATGGCCCGCGGAGTGGGAAACGCAGTTCGTCCAGGCGCAGCGTGACTTCCCCTTCACCTACACCAAGCCAGGCCCCACGGCCGTCTCCGTGTTCCAGGACCTCAATCTCGGGGGCTACGGGGCGGCCCTGCCCGTGGGCCGTTACACCCTGTCCGCCCTGAATGCCTGGGGCGTGCGCAATGACGACATCACCTCGCTGAAGGTCACCAGCGGCTACCAGGTCACCCTGTACGCCGATGACAACTTCGGAGGGGCCAGCCTCATCAAGACGGCGGACGATGCGTCGCTCATCGATGATGACTGGAACGACAAGGTGTCCTCGCTCGTCGTGAGCCAGGGGCCATCGACTCCTGGAACCCTCATCCAGGCGGAGGCCTACAGCTCGATGAGTGGCGTCAGCACCGAGGCCACCTCCGACTCGGGCGGGGGCTCGAACGTGAGCTACATCGATACGGCGGACTGGCTGGCGTACAACGGCATCCAGTTTCCCTCCTCCGGCACCTACAGGGTGGAGTACCGCGTCGCCAGCCCGTCCGGAGGGCGCCTGTCCCTGGACCTGAACGCGGGCGCCACGGTCCTCGGGACGCTGGACATTCCGGCGACGGGTGACTGGCAGTCCTGGAGCACCATCTCGCACACGGTCACCGTGACGGCGGGCACCTACAACGTCGGCATCTACGCCCAGGCGGGTGGCTGGAACTTCAACTGGTTCCGCATCACCAAGATTTGATCCAAGGCCCTCGCTCCCATGCACGGGAGCGAGGGCCCCGCTCCAGCGCCGCTATCGCGCAACGATGGAGAACGGGGAGCTCGATTCGCGGAAGACTCAGCTTCGGGCGCCGAGACGAGCATTGATACTGCGTATCAGGCCGCGTTTGCGACGGCCTCCCGGAGCAGCCTCACCGTGAAGCAGGTGCCCTGGCCTGGCCCGTCACTCGTCGCCTGGATGCTGCCCCCGTGGCGCTCCACGATTTCACGGCAGATGGCCAGCCCCAGCCCCAGTCCCCCGGCGTAGTGCTCGGTGGCGTTGTGCGCGCGGAAGAAGGGCGTGAAGAGCTGCGGCAGGCTCTCCCGCGGAATGCCGATGCCCCGGTCCTCCACCTCCAACCGCACGCAGTCCGCCTCCTCGCGCACCCGCACGACCACCGGCATGTCCGGCGGCGAATAGCGCAGTGCGTTCTCCACCAGGTTCGTGAGGAGCTGATCCAACCGCTGCTCGTCCCACCGGCCCACCAGGGGCTGCGCGGGGACCTCCAGCGTCAACTGGCGCGCGCGCTCCGGTCGCGCGCTCTGGATGCGCTCCACCACCTCGCGCGCCAGCGCCCCCACGTCCATGGGCGCCACCTTCAACGTGAATCGCCCGGACTGCAGCCGTGACACGTCCAGCATGTCACCAATCAGCCGCGTCAGCCGGTCCACCTGCCGGTTCAGCCGCACGAAGGTGTCCCGCTGTCGCTCCGGGCTCATCCCCGGGCCGGATCTGGACTGGCGGATGAGCAGCTCCAGCGTTGCCTTCAGCGGCGTCAGCGGCGTGCGCAGCTCGTGGCTCGCCATGGACAGGAACTGGTCCCGGCTGGCGATGGCCTCGCGCAGTTCCTTCTGCGTGCGGTCGATGCGCGTCGCCATCTCGTTGAAGCCCAGGGCGAGCTGCGCGATCTCATCGTCTCCCCGGGCCGGCACGTGCTGCTCCACCGACGGTGTACCCAGCACGGCGAAGCCGTCTCGGAGGGTCTCCAGCCGTTGCGCCACGTCTCGCCCCACCCACTGCGACAACAGGAGCGCGATGGCGCCCGCCAGCACCGCGATGGCCACCACCCAGGCGCCCATGCGCGTCACCGGCGCGAATGCCTCGCGCAGCCGCGCGGTCACCACCACCGTCCACGGCGTCCCCTCCACCTGTGCGTGCGCCACCACGAGCCGGCGCCCCGCGTCGTCGAACACCTCCAGGATTCCCTCCGGACGCGCCAGCGTCTGCACCCCGAGCCATTCCAGCACCGGCGACCGGGTGAGCACGTCGCCCCGCTCCGTCTCCCGCAGGAGGCTGCCATCCCGGCGGTCGAACATCTCCATGTGGTAGCTGCGCGAGGCCAGCGTCGGCTGCAATCCCAACCGCCGCAGGGACAGCCCGCCCACCAGGATGGCGCGCCGGCCCGCGCCCAGGTCCATGGGCACGGTGAAGACGATGAACGGCTGCCCCGAGCGGGTGAGGAAGGGCCGCGATAGCAGCACCTGGGCGCCGCCCTTCAGCGCGTCCTGGAAGTAGGCCCGGTGCGCGAAGTTGCCGCCCTCCCGGTTCAGCCACCCGGAGGACACCAGCGTGTCCCCGGCCTCGTCCAGCAGCCACGCCGCGTCGAACAGCCCGGACTGGTGCGCCAACAGCGACACCCGCTCCTCCATGCCTTCGCGGTTCCCGTCGCGAACCAGGGCGATGAAGCCCGGGTCCTGGCCCTGCACGCGCAACAGCGAACTGGCGATGATGGCCGTCTGCTCCAGCCACGCCTTCTCCGCGGCCACCACCTGTTGCGCCTTGCCGTGCAGTTCCTCCTCGAGGGCCTTCTGCGCGAGGAACGACGCCACCGCGCCCACGCCCACGATGGGCAGCACCGATGCCAGCGCCATGCCGCGAAAGAGCCGCCAGCGTACCCCGACCAGCGTCGGCCACCGGCGCACCGTCACGAGCAGCACGCACGACAGGGACAGCACGGAGTACACGCTCAGCCCCGACCACGAGCCCCGCGTCGCCACCGCGATCACCATCTGCAGGAACAGGAGACTCAGGCCGCCCAGGGCCAGGCGGCAATAGAGCGGCTCGCGGCGCCACAGCCCCACGGCCAGCAACGCCCCCGTCATGAAGAACAGGACGCCCACCCACCGCACGTAGGGGCCCAGCCCCGCCATGGCGAAGCGCAGGAACTCCTGGGGTGACCAGACCATCACCCCTCCGAAGCACAGCGCCAGGGCGGCGATGAACACCGGCAGCAGACCCCGCCCCCGGCGCAGGGTGCTCCGCTCCACGACGAGCGCGACCATCAGGAACAGGTAGAGGACGGAGCCCGTGAGGCTGACGGGCAGGACGCCGGCCGCCCACCAGTAGACCGCGACCGCGCCCAGCAGGAACGCACGGCCCACCCCTCCCACGAAGGCGGGCCAGGCCGGGTACATGAGCGCGACGAGCATCATCGCCGAGCCCACCAGGAACAGGCTCCCGAGCAGCCGGATGTGCGGATAGATGTATTGAAACATCGCGGCCCCGAACTCATAGGGGACGAACACCATCGTGATGCCCACCACGATGCCAAACGCCACTGCGAACCACTCAACGCGTGCTTGCTCCAGGATGTCCACGGCCGGCACCCTGACACAACTCGACTCCGGTGTCGGGGCCAGGTGCCCGCCGAAAGGACCGTTCGTCTGGTGCCTATCTTCGTCGCCCCCAGGTCCGCCCCCACATGCGGTGCGAGGTCCACCTTTTGATGATCAAAAGGTCCGGCGGCGTAATATCCGCGAGGGAGGGGTGCTGGAGCAGAGGTGGTTTGCTGGGGCCGTGAGACTGCTCGAGACTCGACATCACGCCATGCGGTTCTGACTGAGCCAGGCAAGCGCTTTCGTCTAGGCCCGGCGCCAACGCGCCGCCAGCAGTGTCAGGGCCATGACTCCGCCCGCGCTCACCATGGCCAGCAGGGGCTGACGCAGGCGCTCCGCGAGCGCGTCCAGCACTCCCGCTGTCACGTCCCGGGACATCCGCCGCACGGCCAGGGCATCCGCTTCCTGAGTCCAGGTGCGCATCTGTTCCGTCAGCGCCCCGCCCGCTCCTCGCACCGCCGCGGCCGCCGTGCGCTCGGCGAGCGCCTCGAGCGTCGCGCCCAGCGTCTCTCGTGAGAGCTCCGGACTGGCCGCCAGTTCCTCCCGCACGCCAGCGGCCATGCCCCGCACCACGTCCTGGCCCGCGCGGTGGACCACGCCCCCGAGCACGTCCGCGTCTTTCTGGAGTTGCGTGCCCAGGCCCGTCACGAGCCCCCGTCCCACCGCCGACGCCACTTCCTCCCCCAGCGGACCCGCCGCCCGCAGGTCCTCGGCGAACACCGGTACCGCGTCGTGCACCCGTCCCAGCGCCGCGTCCACCACCGCCTCGGTCATGGCCTGGGCGCGCTCCCTCGGTGTGCGGATCTCATCCGTGCGCGAGTGCGTGAAGTCGATGATCTCGTCCAGCAGGAGGTTGAACCGCTCGACGAGCGAGTGCAGCGGCATGCCGCCGTCCTGCCACTCCCGCTCCAGCACATCCAACAGCCCCTGCATGGCCGACGCCGCCATGGTCTGCGCCGTGGCCTCCGGATCCACCCGCTCGTGCTCGGCGGCTTCGTGGAGCAGCCGACCGAGCACCGTCAGCGCGTCCTGGACGATCGTGCTCAGTTGCCCGTCGAGTCCCGGCATTTCCTTGCGCAGGCCGTCCGCCGCGCCCCGCACCACGCCCTTCGCGGCCTCGTGGGCAACCAGGCGTTCGAGCGACAGCGCCAGATGGCGGAGCGTCGCCACGGGACTCGAGGGTTGGTCCTTCGACATGCGTCCATCCTTCCGACGCGTGGCGCGTCGCCCGGGGAGACACCTGTCCTTGATGATGGGAATGGCCCCGGGCTGGGACAACCACCCCGGGGCCGCCCGGACGCGCGACTCGGCGACGCCGGGACTACGCGGCCCGCGCGAGCGTGTTCATCCCGAGCGCTCGGCCCATGGCGGCCGGGTCGACGTGGAGCCAGCACTCTCAACAGGCTTCTTCTTCATGAGGTGAGCCTCCGTTCCGCGCGCCAAACATGGGTCAAGCTCTCGCCATGGATGGCGTTGTCGTGCCGTCTTCAGGGCAAGAGCGGCGCCGCGAGTTTCGCGGTGCGCGCACGCTGTGGGTGGTCACCGACGGGGATGCGGGCCACCTCCTGCTCGGTCGCGTAGGAGATGACCGACACGGTGTCGTCGCCAGCCACCGAGACATAGCAGTAGTGTCCGTCGGCGCTGGTGGTCGCCCAGTAGGTCCGCGCGCCGAGCGGGTGGATGCGGTAGCGGAGCGTCTCGCGTGAGACGATCGCCGCGTAGTTGGACATCGTTCCCGCCACGCAGAGCTTGGTCCCATCGCCGTTCATCGCGAGTCCATGGTGGGCGGAGTCGAGGATGTATTGGTCACGGCGCAGCGCTTGGGTCTCCTCGGAGACCGGCAGGTGGGCAAGCCGCGTCACGCGATCCTCCTGCAGATCGTACTCCACGAAGCCGTGGAAGAACGACACCTGGAAGTAGAGGAACCGCTCGTCGGGAGAAAGCGCCATCGGCCGGACCGACGCACTCATGTCGGGCATCCCGAGCGCGGCGAGCTTCTGGCGCACGTTTATCCTCTTGAGGACCTGCAGCGTGCGCGCATCGACGATCTGGAGAAAGCGCTCGCCCTTGGTGCCGTCCATGTCTGGGGTATCGAATGGCGTGTAGACGAAGCCGATGCTGGCATTGAAGAGCTTGTTGCCGTCGCGGGAGTAGTTGTTCTCGTGCGGGCTGTCCCCCGTGGAGAAGGAGCCGACGATGCTCCCCGTGGCGGTGTCGATCATGTTCACGCGATTCGCCGTCGATGCCGAGACGGCGAGCCGGGTACCATCCGGCGAGATGGCCATGTGGTCGGCGCGCTGACCGTCGACCCGCGTCCGCCACTGGATCCTGCCGGTGCTCACCTGGATGGCAACGACGTCCGCGAAGCTGGGTCGCGAGACGTAGATGATCTGCCCGTCCTTCGAGGCGAACATGTCATCCACGAATTGATCGTGGCCCTCGCCCACTTGCTCACGGATGAGCAGGAAGTACGTCAGGCGCGCCGGGTCAGCGAGGATTTCCAGCATCCGCTCGCTCTGGTCCGGGATCACGTTGATGCGCTTCAGTCGCTGGTAGGTCCGCACGTCAATGACGTCGGCGGTCCCGTCCCAGTTGTTGCCGACCAGCAGGACGTCGCGCATCGGCGTCTGGGCGGCGGCGGTGAACGAAACCAACATCGATATGGCGGAGAACAACGAAACGGCTCGAGCGAACCCTCGGCTCAGGCTCGCGCCCACTTGCTGGGTACCCATGGTTGAACCTCCTGAGGAGTCAGCGTTGTGGTCTGAACCACAACGAGAGGGGAGTACCAAGCCACGCCGCGACATTGCCCCCACCGAAGGGAGGGGAAACGCCCCCAACATGTACTCGAGCGCCTCTCGAGCCAACGCCCGGTCAGTGCACCCCGGGGGCGGGACACGCCTCGAACAACGAGTCCATCATCCGCGCGGCGATCCATTTCGCGCCCTCACGGGTCGGATGCAGCCCATCCGCCTGAAGACTGCCGTCCGGCGAGCGCACCAGCCAGGTCCCGAGCGGCAGGAGGACCACGTTGTCGCGTGGGCGTGCCCACTCGGAGATACGCCGGTTGAGCCTCGCGAGCGTCTCCGGGGAGGGGAGCATGCCGGGTTCGAGTGCCTTGCCCACGGCGGCGGTCATCGCTGGCAGCTCGCCAAGGAGGATGGGCCCCGGAAGCGGCTCGAGCAACGCCAGTCCCTGCTCCAGCCGGGCCAGACGTTGCGCCTCGTCGAGTTCCGCGCCATGGACGAACCAGAAGAGGAAGTCCACGGCGACAGTCAGCGTCGGCGCGTACGTGAGCACCTGGCCCACCTGTCGCTGGCCGGCGGCGAGTGGGTTCTTGAAGAACCACATGCTCGCGAAGTTGCGCACGGGCGTGTGCTCCGTCGCCACGGTGTCGTCCAGGAGGTCGGCGAGCGTCCTGCCACGGCCCTCCTGACGTCCCCAGCCGAAACCGGCCGAGACACTCGCCCCCATGACGGCGACGCGCGACAGGGTGGCGCTGGCGCGGGCGCATGAGCTGGAACGCGGCGGTGCCGCCCCCCACGCGGGGGGGCCCCCCACCACCAGCAGCCAGAGGAGGAAGAGGGGGTGCACTCCGCCTGGCCTGGACATCTGCATGGGGCTGTTCTCCAAAGCAGGGTGACGACAACGGGAAGGCGGGTTGTGTGTTGTACCGGGATTGCCCTTTCGCCAGGGCGTCATCCAGGAGGCCGACGAGCCTCCCGGACGAAGAGGGGCGGCCCTCGGACTACTTGCCCACGATCGTGAAGGCGAGCTCCTGGCCACCGCCGTACAGGGCGAACTGGAACGGGGCGCGGGGGTCCTCGCTGTCGACCAGCAGCTGCACCGAGCCCACGTCCGCGAACTGAGACAGCCAGGCGTCCACCTTGCTCGGGTCCGCGAGCACGTACACCCCCGGCTCCAGCTCGACGAGCGGGAACTGGCCACGGGCGATCGCCTCACCCTTGGAGGAGTAGACCGTCAGGGTGGTCACGTTGCTCTTGAGCTTGGGGGGCCGGGTGCTGGAGCCCTTGAGGACGACGGCCATCTCCGAGCTGCCCTCGCTGAGGGTGATGCCGCCTTGGTTGGACAGGAATTTCCACGTCAAGGTGGCCGAGAACGTGTAGCCCGTGCCCCGCACGGTGTCACTGTAGTACTCGCCCTTCACCGACGCCGTGGGCGGGGGGCACGCCGTGAGCATGACGATCGCGAGCACCGACATCGCCTTCACTACCAGTTTGGACATCTGCATGGGGTTGTTCTCCAAAGGGGGGGGACTTCCACCCGGATTCATTCTGGGCGGAGTGTCTTGATGCAGAGTCCGTGCCGGTCCCCGGCTTTCCATCGATTACAGAGGGAAAGCGGGTTGCGGGTTGTGCTGGAACGCGCTTGTTGTTGTCGCTGGAGCAGCGGCGATTCCGGTGTTGTTGCTTCCAACGCTACGTCCGCGCTCGCCACCAGAGCGGACGGGGTCGCGCGAGGTGCCTGGGTGATGCCGGTATTGTTGCTTCCTCGTCCCCTCGGCCACTTCCCGCTGGAGGCCCCCTCTCCCACGCACGGGTGAGAGGGCCTCGCTCCAGCGCCGCTATCGCGGAACGATGGAGAACGCGACGTCCTTCATGTCGATGCCGGGCCCCCGGATGCGCAGCTTGCCCTCCACCCGGGTGATGCTCTGGTTGGACGGATCCACCTGCGTGACCGAGCCCACCACCTCCGAGGCATCCGCCACGCTGCTGCCGAAGAGCGGCATCGCGAAGGGCTGCACCCGCCACTGGTCTCCATCCAGCCGTGACCAGACCTGCTGACGCTGCTGGTTGCCCGAGCCCTGGGGAAGGACCGTCAGGGTGAGCCCACCCGGACGGGAGGACTCGGCCGTCTCGAGCACGAAGTCCACGGGGGTGGTTCCCCCGCGCCCCGGAACCTGGACCGTCATGCGCATCGTCCGCGGCCAGCTGCCCGCGGCCGGCTTCGCCACGGTGAACTCGCTCCCGAACTCGCCCCAGAGCGAGCCTCCGGAGAGGAACGGCAGGCCTGGTAGCACCCGGAAGCGGTAGCGGGCCCCCGGCGCGAGCGGCGCCGCCGGCACGAACGTGAGCCGTCCGCCCTGGACCTCCACCGCGCCGGACACGCGATGGCCGAGCGCGTCCTCCAGCACCACGTACTCCGCCGCCACCTCGGCGGCCGTCTTCCCCTGGGCGTCATCCACGGGGTCCGCGAAGGCCACGGATGGGCGCACGTCCGGGTAGACTCCTTCGTCGCTGTCGATGTCCGGCCAGATGCCCAGGGGAGCCCCTCCCTTCGGCGTCAGCTCGCGCAGGAACGCCAGGAGATCCGCGCGCTCCTCGGTGCTGAGCGACACCTTCACGTAGTCGATCGCCACCTCCAGGGCGGCCTCCAGGCTCCGGGCCTTCGCGCCCACGAAGTAGACGCCATGGCGGTAGGTGCCCAGGAGCGAGGGGATGTCGGCCGGCTCTCCGGACTTGCCCTGTGCGACATAACCGCGTGACGTGTACAGCGGCGGCGTGTGGCAACCCGAGCAGGCGGCCTTGCCCTCGAAGAGCGCCTGTCCGCGCAGGGCCGCCTCGGTGTAGCTGCCATCCAGACGGGTGTGGCCCGTGGCCCTGGGAGCGCCGAGCAGCGAGCCCAGGAAGGCCTGGAGTCCGAGCGCCTCCTCCGGCGTGGCCGGACGCGACACGATGGAGGCGGGCCCCTGGTAGCCGAAGTTCTCGGAGCTGGAGACGTAGGCGCCCCACTCCAGCGGCGTGGTGGCGTCCAGCAACTGCAACGGCCGGACGTTGTGCCAGATGGACGGTCCGAAGCGCCACACCATGCCGTCGTTCTGCGTCTCCACGTGACAGCTCGAGCAGGCGTGGTTCGCCGCGAAGCCCCCACCGGGCCGGGTGAAGACGCGCTCGCCGAGCGCCACGTTCGCGGGACGCGGATCCTCCGCGAGCTTCACCTTCTGGGACACCGTCCCGTCCGCGCGCAGCACCCACAGCTCGAAGCTCTGGAAGCAGTGGACGGCCACCGTGCCCTCGGCATCCAGCGCCACGAGCTGCCGGGCTCCTGGGCCCACCGAGACCCGGGCCTTCTCGGCGAGCGTGTTCCGGTCGAGCGCCACCACCACGTCCGAGGACTCGGAGGAGACCCACAGTGTGTCCCCCACCGCGAGCACCCCCGCGGGATTGACCACGGGGCCCCCGGAGCCGGCCTGGCGCGTCAGATCGGCGCGCCGCAGCACGCCCGGCACCACCGCGTCCGCATCCACCACCACCACCTCGTGCACGAAGGGCTTCGCCGTGGCGTCCGCCTGCGAGGGCTCGGGGTCTCCATCGGTCGCGGCGACATACAGCTCGCGACCGTCCGCGGAGAGCGCCAGGGCCCGTAGATCGGCGGACACACCGTCCACGGTGGCGATCGTCGTCAGCGACTCGGTGTCGACGACCGAGATGTCCTGGTCGTCCTCAGGCCCGTACGTGCCGCGCGCGTCCTTGACGCGGTTGCCGGAGCGGTACGAGGCCACGAAGAGCCGCCGGCCGTCCGGGGAAAGCGCCAGGGCCCGGGGATCGAACCCCACCTCCACATGTGCCACGACCTCGCGCACCGTGAGGTCCACCACCGCCACCTGGCGCTGCGTGGCCAGCGACACGTACAACCGCCGGGCGTCCGGCGAGAGGGCGAGACCCGAGGGCTCGTCCCCCACCCAGAGGGAGTCCACGAGCACGCCGCGCTCCCTGTCGATGAAGCCCACGGTGTCGCTGCCGCGCTGGGCGACGAGCACATAGGGCAGCGGCTCGCGCCAGGCCAGCGACGAGGGCCACGCGCCCACGGTCACCTCGCCCTGCTGGCTCCAATGCGTGCCGTCCACCCGAGCCAGACGGCTCACCGTGTAGGACGCACCGTTCGCGGTCCACAGCTCCTCCCCGACACGCACCACGCCGGACAGGGGCGTCAGGTAGTGGTTGCGGAAGCGCTCGGCCGGAGAACGGGCCACGACGTGGAGCGGCACCTCGGAGTTGCGCAGTTCGCCCAGCCTCAGGACATAGTCGCCGGGCAGATCCGGAGTGAAGCGCGGCTCGGGAGCGCCCCGCGTGTAGGCGGTGTTGCGGCTGCCCTCGGGCGCGGAGACGAGCCGCCACTCCAGGGTGGAGGGACACCGCGCGTCCTGCTTCAGCCGGGGCAGGTAGAAGGTCTCTCCCAGGGGATGGGCGCGCGGGTTCTGCAGCGGGAGCAGCGCCTCGGTGCAGCTCGGCTCCGGGCCCGGTTCGGGCTCGTCACGGCACGCACTGACCGGCAGCAGCAGCACCGACGCGCAACAGAAGAGGAGGGAAGGATGGGCTCGCATGGACCCCTGGATAGAGGTCCCGCCCCTCGCGAGCAACATCCCCGTGTTCGCCAGGAGGGCTCCCACGTCTCGAATGCCGAGAATGACGACGTGGGCGCATGTGCGGACCGAGCGGAGCGGCCCGCCGCTCCCGGGCCGGGTCAGTGCATGGCGGGGCCGATGAGCCAGCGGGCGCGGGCCCGGGCCACGACCTCGCCGGCCGCGTCGGTGAGGTCCGCCTGGACGTCGTACTCCTTGCGCTCGCCGGGCGTGGTCGCGGGTGCGTGGCACTCCGCGGAGATGGGGCCGCGCGCCTTCTTCAGGTAGTCCATCTCCAGGTGGGTGATGATGCCGCGCATGCCCCCGGTCAGTGAGGACAGCACCGCCAGCCCGGTGGCCACCTCGCCCAGGTTCATCAGCGCGATGGCGTGCACCGAGCGCAGGTGGTTGCGTACCGCGCGCCTGTCCCTCATGCGCACCCGGACGTAGCCGGGCTCGAGGGAGAGCACCTCCGGGCGGATGGTGCCCGTGTACGGTGCCATGTTGCCGATGAGCTGCCCCATCAGGACTCCGCCTCCTGGTGCGTGGCGAAGCACGTTCCACAGGAGGCGCAGGTTTTCGGAGGAGGCGAGCTGGCTCAGGGACTGGGTCAGGCTGGAGAGGGTGGGCATGGCCCCCGGGACATAACATCCCCGGGGTCCGAAGGGGCCGTCTCCCCGCCGTGCTTCAGCCGATGTTGTTGACGAGACCGCCATCCACGCGCAGCGCGGCGCCGGTGGTGGCCGAGGCCCGCGTGCTGCACAGGTAGACGGCCAGGTGGGCCACCTCTTCGGGCGAGGCGAAGCGGCGCAAGAGCGAGCCGGGACGCGCGGTGCGGAAGAAGTCCGACTCGGTCTGCTCGACCGTCTGGCTCTTGGACTTCGCCAGGTTCTGCAGGAAGTCCTGCACGCCCTCGGTCTTCGTGGGGCCGGGCAGCACGGCATTCACCGTCACGCCCGACTCCGCCAGCTCCATGGCGAGCCCGCGCGAGATGCTCAACTGGGCCGTCTTCGTCATGCCGTAGTGGACCATCTCCGTGGGGATGTTGAGGGCGGACTCACTGGAGATGAAGAGGATGCGGCCCCAGCCGCGCTCGCGCATGCCGGGCGCGTAGTGGCGCGAGAAGCGCACGCCGCTGAGCACGTTGGCCTCGAAGAAGCGCATCCAGTCGGCGTCCGGAATCTCGAAGAAGGGCTTGGGCTCGAAGATGCCCAGGTTGTTCACGAGGATGTCCACCGCGGGCACGCGGGCGAACACCGCCTGGGCTCCCTCGGCGGTGGTGGCATCCGCCGCCACGCCCTCCACCTGGGCGCCGGGCACTTCCTGGCGGATGCGCGCGATCGCCTTGTCGACCGACTCGCTCTTGCGGCCGTTGATGAAGACGTGGGCGCCCTCGGCGGCCAGTCCCTTGGCGATGGCGAAGCCGATGCCGAAGGTGGAGCCGGTGACGAGTGCTCGACGATTGCGCAGTTCGAGATCCATGCTGGAATTTCCTCGGAAGGGGGTGGGGTTGATGCCGGGAGACAACGGGGGGCCCGGGATACTTTGTTGGGGAACGCGGCGCTAGGCTGTTGTTCCTCCGGAGACCACTGATGCCCATGCTTCCCCCGCGTTCCCCCATTGACGTCGCGTTGGGTGCGTTCTTCCTCAACCTGCTGCGCTACGTGGTGTTCGCCCTTCCGGCGTTCGTGTTCTTCCATCGCCGCACGCCACGGCGGTTCCTGTCCCGGCGGCTGGGCCCCGGGCCCGTGAGCGAGAAGCAGGCGCGCCGGGAGATCTTCTATTCACTGGGCTCCCTGGCCATCTTCGGGCTGGTGGGCGTGTGGATGTACGCGCTCGCCCAGGCCGGGCTGTCGCGCTTCTACACCGACGACCGCCACGGGCCGGTGTGGTTCGTCCTGTCCATTCCGGTGATGCTGCTGGTGCACGACACCTACTTCTACTGGACGCACCGCTTCATGCACTGGAAGCCCATCTTCAAGTACGTCCACAAGGTGCATCACCTGTCGCACGATCCTTCGCCGCTCGCCGCCTACGCCTTCCACCCCCTGGAGGCCGTCATCGAGGCGGGCATCGGACCGCTCATCCTGCTGACCCTGCCGGTCCATCGCGGCGCGTTCCTCATCTTCCTGACCATCCAGCTCTTCATCAACGTCATCGGGCACCTGGGCTTCGAGCTGTATCCGCGGGGCTTCCTGCGCTCGCCCGTGGGCCGGTGGTTCAACACGACCACCCACCACCACCAGCACCACCAGCGGATGAAGTGGAACTTCGGCCTCTACTTCAACGTGTGGGATTGGCTGCTGGGCACCAACCACCCCCAGTACGAGTCCACCTTCGAGGCCCTCACCACGCCCGTGCCCGAGTCCCCCGTTGGCGCGGCGGACGGGGCCGAGCCGGCCCTGGCGGGGGAGCTCTCCTCGCGCCCGAGCTGAACGCCCCCCCTCCCGCTCGCTCTCCATGCATCCGGTACATGGGATGGGGGCGGGCAGGTGCAGGGTCGCGGTGCCGTGCTGAACATAATTTCAGATGAAACCGGCCCAGCTGGTTTCATGGAAAGGGACTTCAGCCATGACGGACACACAAGGTGAGCGCGCGGGAACCCCAGGGCAGGAGGCCCTGCGCGAGAACGGGATGATGCGGCACCTGCTGGAATCGCTCGAGGCGGGCAAGGACATCGGCCATTTCGGCCGGCTCGTCTTCGCCATGGTGGCGCGGCACTTCCTGGACGAGGCGGAGTTGAAGCAACTGCTCCTCCAGGATCCGGCGTGCGACGAGGCGCAGGCGCTCTCGCTCATCGAGCAGGTGAAGGCGCGCGACTACAGCCCGCCCCGGAGGGAGAAGGTGCTGCAGTTCCAAGCGCAGCAGGACTTCCCCATCATCCCCAATCCGGAAGACCCGGACGCGGGCAACGTCTACAAGGACCTGCGCTTCCCGGAGCACGTCTACGCGCACATCTCCGAGTACCGGGAGCAGAAGGCGCACGTGCACGAGGAGGAGGCGGCGCACTCCGCGTGACGTGCATGGGCGCGTCAGGCGCGCGCGGGCAGGTGCTCGAGCAGCCGCGAGAGATCGGCCTGGAGCTCGTCCGGCTTCGCGGTGGCGAGCTCATCCGCGCCGTGGTTGCCCCAGGTGACGGCATAGGTGCGCAGGCCCGCGGCGCGTCCGGCGAGGATGTCGTGGGTGGTGTCTCCCACCATCCACAGGCCCTCGGAGCCGAGCGCGGCGAGGGCCCGCTGGATGACGTCCGGCGCGGGCTTGTGGGGAAAGCCGTCGGTGCCCTGGATGTGATCCACGGCGGACGTCAACCCGAGCGCCTCGACGAAGCGCCGGGCCATGTCGGTGCGCTTGGTGGTGGCGATGGCGAGCGTGTAGCCGCGCTCGCGCAGGGTGCGCAGCAGCTCCACGGCACCGGGGAAGGGGCGCGAGCGCGTGACGAAGTTGCGGGGGTAGTGCTCGCGGTAGAGGGCGCACAGGGTGGGAACCTGCTCGGGCGCCGCGAAGTGCGCGTACATGTCCTCGAGGGGCAGGCCGATGAGGGCGCGGACCTCCGCGTTCGAGGGCACGGGCAGCTTCTGGCTCTCCAGGGCGTACTGGAAGCTGGCGATGATGTCCGGCAGCGAGTCCACCAGCGTGCCGTCGAGGTCGAAGACGATGGTCTTGGGCGGGGCGGTCATGGGCTCCGCCTGTGTCCCCCAGGAGGGCCAGGACGCTCAAGCGCCTTCTGCCCGCGTCCCCGTTTCCCCGGCCTGTCCGCGGGGGAGCCGAGCGAGGGGGTGTCGTTGGGGGCCGGGGGAGGGGAGTCCGAAGGTATTTTTGGAGCCCGGGTGTTTGCTTCCCGCCCCCCTGAGCGGTTAGGGGAGGTGAGGGACTCCGCTCATGGCCACTCTAATCCGCTACGCCCACCCCTTCCTGCCCGTCACCCGCGCCGACATGAAGGCCCGGGGTTGGGAACAGCTCGACATCATCATCGTCACGGGTGACGCGTACGTGGACCATCCCGCGTTCGGCCCCGTGCTCATCGCCCGCTTCCTCGAGGGGCGTGGCTTCAAGGTGGGGATCATCACCCAGCCGGACTGGCACTCGGCCGAGCCCTTCAAGGAACTGGGCAAGCCCCGGCTCTTCTTCGGGGTGGCCGCGGGCAACCTGGACTCGATGCTCAACCGGCTCACCGCGCAGAAGAAGAACCGCTCGGAGGACCAGTACAGCCCCGGGGGGCGCACCAACGCCCGGCCGGACCGGGCCACCATCGTCTACGCCCAGCGCTGCCGCGAGGCGTATCCGGACGTGCCCATCGTCCTTGGGGGCATCGAGGCGTCGCTGCGCCGCATCGCGCACTACGACTACTGGAGCGACAAGGTGCGGCGCGCCATCCTCTTCGACGCCAAGGCGGACCTGCTCGTCTTCGGCATGGGCGAGCGCCCCATCTGGGAGATCGCGGACCGGCTCGACCGGGGCGAGCGCGTGGAGGATCTCCGGGACGTGCGGGGTACGGCCTACCTCATCAACGACGAGACGATGAAGGCGCACGAGGCGGACCCCGCCCGGCGTGCGGCGGACCAGAAGACGGTGGTGCTGCCCTCGTACGAGGAGGTGGTGGCCGACAAGGAGGCCTTCGCGCGCATGTCGCGCGACTTCCAGATGGAGACCAACCCCGGCAACGGGCGTCCCCTGGCGCAGCGCCACGGCAACCGCGCCGTCTACTTCAACCCGCCGGCGCTTCCCCTGGAGGACGGGGCGGGCAGGGGGGACAGCGCGTCGGTGGCCATGGACGAGCTGTATGACTTGAAGTTCAACCGCGTGCCGCACCCCATGTACCGGGAGCCGATTCCGGCCTACGAGACGGTGAAGCACTCGGTGGTGCTCATGCGCGGCTGCTTTGGTGGGTGCACCTTCTGCTCCATCACCGAGCACGAGGGGCGGGTCATCCAGAGCCGCAGCGCGGAGAGCGTGCTGCGCGAGGTGCGGGCCCTGCGGCGCATGGGGGACTTCCGCGGAACGCTCACGGACCTGGGTGGCCCCACGGCCAACATGTACAAGCTCAAGTGCAAGAGCGAGGACATCGAGAAGCGCTGCCGCAAGCTGTCGTGCGTGCACCCGGGCGTGTGCGAGAACCTGGACACGGACCACGGGCCGCTCATCGACCTGATGAAGCAGGTGCGCCAGGAGGAGGGCATCAAGCACGTCTTCATCGCGAGCGGCGTGCGCTACGACCTGGCCGAGCGCTCCCCGGAGTACGTGAAGGAGCTGGCCGCGCACCACGTGGGCGGGCAGCTCTCGGTGGCGCCCGAGCACGTGTCGAAGCGGGTGCTGGAGAAGATGAAGAAGCCGGGCATCGAGAGCTTCGAGCGCTTCCAGACGATGTTCGCCTGCGCGAGCGAGGAGGCGGGCAAGGAGCAGTACGACATCCCCTACTTCATCAGCGGGCACCCGGGCTCGGAGCTGAAGGACATGGTGGAGTTGGCGCTGTGGCTCAAGCAGAACGGCAAGCGGCCGCGCCAGGTGCAGGACTTCATCCCCACGCCCATGTCGGTGGCCACGGCCATGTACTACTCGGGGTTGGATCCGCTGAAGATGGAGCCGGTGTACACGGCGCGGGGCCTGCGCGAGAAGAAGCTGCAGAAGGCGCTCTTGCTCTACTGGAACCCGGAGCAGTGGCCGCTGGCGCGCGAGGCGTTGATTCAAGCGGGCCGGGAGGATTTGATCGGCCGGGGACCGCACGCGCTGGTGCCGCCGGAGACGAGCACCGAGGCCTCGCGCCGCAAGCTGACCGAGGCGCGCGATCGCCAGGACCGGCGCGCCCGGTAATCTGGCGGCGGGTTGGATTCCCGCCGCCTCCACTTCCAGCCTGGGAGCAACATGGCGGGGGGGACCTTCCTTGGGGCTCCGGTGTCGGCACCACCGGAGCCCGCCTGGGAGGTGGGTGGAGCGGGGGCTACTTCAGCGGGGCTCACCCACCACGATGACGCCACCGCTGACCACCAGGCCGTAGTCGGCGTCCAGAGCGGTCGTCTCCACGTGGGCGTCCTGGACGATCTCGTCGCCCAGCACCTCCACCTTCCATTTGCCGGCCACGGGGTTCTGGAGGAACACGTTCTCCACCGTGTCGATGGTGTTGGACGTCCCCCCGGGGGTGGAGAATCTGCCCGTCGTCAGGCCGTAGTTGCCCCAGTAGACGGTGCCGTTCGGGTCCGTCACGCGGAGCGACAGATCGTTGACGCGCGCCTGGGCCGCGCCGACGGTGCCCATCGGGTCGGTGAAGACGAGCGTGACGTTCAGCTCCGTCTCACCGCTCAGGACGGTGACGTCGTACGTCTTGACACCCAGCGGAGTGACGAGGTCCGTCTCGTCGATGACGCTCGTCTTCGGGGCGCGGTCGTAGAGGCGCCGGATGTCGGCGGTGCCCCAGCCCTGCTTGTAGCGGTCGATGTCCGAGTTGGAGCCGCCGGCCTGCCAGTTGTAGCGGTAGGCGTTGTTGATCATCAGCGCCTTGGCGGTGGCCATCTGCGGGCGGCTGTCGAACACGTCCGCCTTGCCGCCAAAGCCACTCCAGACGCTCTCGTGCCACATCTGGAAGAGCAGACCGAAGTGGCCCGCCGTCTGCGGTGTGGCGGAACTGGTGCCGCCGAACTGGGTGTAGTTGGCGCTGCCGCTGCCAGTCGCCGACTGAATGGAGTCGTAGAAGTAGGACAGGTCCGGCTTGATGCGGCCGTCCGCCGCGGGCCCGATGCTGCCGGTGTAATTCCAGCGGTCATCCGCGCGGCTGGCGGTGTTCTGGTGCTGGACCGCACCCACGGAGACGATGTTCTTCGCCCATGCCTGCGGGCGTGAGTTCCGGCTGCCCGTGTTGCTCTGCGACTGCGTGCTGAGGATGGGGTGCTTGAAGAGGTAGTCGTCCACCTCGGCGGAGATGGTGGTGTAGGCGGTGCCCTGGGCGCTGCCCACGCTGGAGGTCTGGAACACGGCGCGGTAGGGCCCGGCCGGGTTGATGAGTTCCTTGTTGATGTCGTAGCGGGACTTGGTGCCGCCGAACTGGGTGGACTCGCTGTAGCGGAAGAAGATGCCCTGGCCGCTGGGAATCATGCCGCGCGCGGCCGGGTTCGCGCCCCGGGCGAAGTTGTTGCTGTAGCAGCTGCTGCCGTGGAGCGAGCCCGTGGTACCCGTGCTGTGGATGATGGGGGCGGTGGCCCACTCCTGATGCGTGGTGAGCAGCTCGGTGTCGAAGATTTCCCCGCGCACCCCCTGGCCCGTCCAGCCCTTGAGCCCCTCCAGGTAGTTGGCGCCGCCCACGTCGCGGACGATGTCCATGTCCACGCCACCGGGACCACCCCACCGGTCGATGAACTGCACCGCGTTGGAGCGAGCCACCTGGCGCAGCTGGGCCGCGGTGAGCGTGGCCTCCACGCGCAGACCTCCCGGCTCGATGAGCTCCACCGTGCCACCGAGCTTCCGCACCAGGGCGGCCACCTCTTCCTGCCGCCCGGCGCCGCTCTCACCCAGCATGATGGAGTAGCGCTGCGGTGCCAGCTCCGGCGCTAGCCCCATCAGGGAGTCTCGCAGCTCGCGCTCCAGCCGGTACTCGGGGTGGTAGGGCCCCACCCAGCGCACGTAGGGCAGCTCCGCTACGCGCTTCTGCGCGTCCGCGTCCATGTCCACCACGAAGGTGTGGTCCGTGAGAAAGCGCAGCACCTTGCCGCCCTGGCGCTCGAGAGCCTCGCGGAACTCCGGCAGTGGCGTCCCGAGGAACTGCACCAGGTGCAGCGTGTTGTCCGAATCCGCGGCGAGCAGACGGGTGGCCAGCGGCTGCGTGACCTGGAGCGGGTCGAACTGCGTCGCGTCCAGACGTACCAGGTAGCTGGTATCCCTGACACGACCAATCGCCTCCGTCCCGCCGCGCGTATAGGCCGTGTAGTTCTGGCGCGCCCCGTTCGTCTGCGATTCCTGCCACGTATGCAGTTGGATGGCTGTGTCGGGAACCTGGATGGAGCGCAGCGCCAGGACAGGCCGGTTGGTGCGGTGGATCACGAGCCCGGCCGGCGTCACGAGCGAGTAACCCCTGGCGTCACCCGCGGCGACGTCCCGCGAATCACTGACCAGCACCGCCGGAGGCAGCGAGACGCCGCGCGCGGAGGCAGGCGGCTTGTTCGCGTTGGACGGGCCCGCGATGGCGGACAGAGGCGCTACGAGGGCACAACCCACCACCATGGCCTTCAGCGGGCGCACTCCGCCCACTGGCCACGTAGACGACTTTCGCATGTATCGGTGCTCCTTGATGTTGAGTGCCACCGCGCGTCCGTCGACGACGCGCCGCCCCCTGCCGCACCCGTGACACCGGCAACCGCTACCGTCGAGCCAGTGCTCGCGTGCAGCCCGTCGCTTTCTTCGTGCTACCGCACACCTTGATACCGGAAGCGTCTAGAAATCCAGAGGAAAGCGGGAAGGATCTCTAAGGCAGGCGTTGTCGGTTTGTCAACCGACACAACCTTGTTTCATTCGGAGCGTGGTTTTCTTCCCGACCCTGCCATGTCCTCTCAACTCCTCCCACGGGCATGGTGGGGAACCCGTGGTCGCCGTGACGGAGCCGTGAGACGCCTCTAGCTTTAACGGATTCTTGGAAAATTCTATGGCCGCGAACAGGGGGACCTCGATCCTCCGGTACTTCTCGAGGCGGCCTGGCTAGCACACCCGGCCCCACCGCCCGCACGAAGGGGCCATCCACGGGTTGCATGCCGTCCCATCCCTCGTTCCTGTTCGTGGAGTGCAACGGTGAGCGCTCGTTCCCTCTTTCGGGTGAATCATTGCATGTGCTTTCGGGTGATTCCCGCCAATGTCTGACGCGCTACTGGTGCGAGTGGACCGGACGTCTCTGGCCTTGAACCAAGGGCACCACCAAGGAAGACATGATGAGCACCTTCACCACCGCCGATGGATGCGAACTGGACTACCACCTCGCGGGCTCGAGTTCGAGCGAGCGCACCTTGGTATTGCTGCACGGCTGGTCACAGTCGCGCGCGATGTTCGATCGGGTGATTCCCATGCTCGCCAGGAACTACCGTGTCGTCAGCTACGACCAGCGTGGCCATGGGGAATCCGGCCACCCCACGCACGGCGCTCGCATCGCCCGGCTCGCGCGTGATCTCGACGAACTGCTGACGCACCTGGGGATCGAGCGGGCGGACTTCGCGGGTCACTCCATGGGGGCGTCGGTGCTGTGGAGCTACCTGGATCTGTTCGGCTCCGCGAAGGTGAGTTCACTCGTCATCATCGACCAGCCCAGTGCCTGCACGGTTCTCCCCTGGTTGAACGAGGCCGAGGCGACCGAAGTGGGTGCCATCTTGGATTTCCCCGGTGCCGAGGCCTTCTGCAAGGGCGTCTTCGGTCCCGACGCGGCGGCCGTGCGGCGCGACTTCCTCGTCTCCATGCTCACCAAACAGCTCTCCAGCGAGGACCTGGCGTGGCTCTACCAGGAGAACCTCAAGCTCGAGGGTGGCTTCGGTTCACGGCTGCTGCTGGACCACATCATGCAGGACTGGCGCGACGTGCTGCCACGCATCGACGTGCCGACGCTGGTGATGGCCGGCGAGGTCAGCCATGTCAATCCGGCCTCGCAGAAGTGGAGCGCCGAGCGAATCCCCGGCGCCCAGCTGCGGATCTTCACCGCCGAGGAGGGGGGGGCGCACTTCCCGTTCTTCGAGCGGCCGGAGCCCTTCGCGGCCGCCTTGCGCTCCTTCCTCGACGCCCAGCCAGTGCCACGTGCCCGGGCAGGCGCCGCCTCCTGACGTATCCGCCTCGGCGCGCGCGCCGCTATCGCCCTCGTCCCAGGCGGGCGGCATCCTTCAGCCTGCTCCACCAGGCCGCTTTCGGCCGCCGCCGATAGACGATCGCGGCCGGGACCTTCAATTCCACTTCCGTGCCGGCATCGGTCCGGCTCCACACTTGGAGTGTGGCCCCGATCCTCGCTGCCCGTTCGTGCATCCCCGCGATGCCCCAGTGCCCAGGACGGCCGCCCATCTCGAGAATCTCCGGGGCCACGCCCGCGCCGTCGTCCCGGAGCCGCACACGCAACTCGTCGGAGTCGTAGTGGAACTCTGCTTCCACGGCCGTGCCCCCGGAGTGCTGGAACGCGTTGATCAATGCCTCTCGGCCGATCAAGAAGAGTTCCACCTGCACGGTGGCGTTCAACTCTCGCGGCACACCTTCCACGAGCAGACGGAACGACATGGGGAAGTTCTCCGCCAACTCTTCCCCGACCTGCGCGAGCGCGTCCGACAGGTCGCGACCCTCGTGGGCGGACGAGCGCAGATCCATCACCCGGTCGCGGCCCTCGGCCAGTACCTCGTCCGCGCGGTCCAGGGCCTTCTCCATCGCCTGCCGCGCCGGCTCGTGCTCGGGGAGCTGCTCGGCGACGGCCTGCAACCGGAGCACCAGCCCCTGCACGCTCTGCAGGAGGGTGTCATGCAGTTCCCGGGCGATCCGCTCGCGCTCCGCGTGTCGCTCCTCCAGACGGCCACGCATCTTCGCGGTCAGTTGGCGCAGACGCAGCAGATACAGCAGCCAGAGCAGCAGCAGTCCGGCCGCCACGCACAGCGTGCGGAACCACCAGGACTGGTGGACCGCGGGCGGAATGACGAGCTCGAGGCTCGCGCCGCGCTCGTTCCACACGCCGTCGTTGTTCGATGCGATCACGTGGAAGCGGTACCGCCCCGGCGCCAGGTTGCCATAATAGGCGGTGCGCCGCGTACCGACGTCCCGCCAGTGCTCGTCCACGCCTTCCATGCGGTAGCGGAAGCTCACGCGCTCGGGAATGGACAGGCTGAGCGCGGCATAGTCGATTTCCAGGTTGGCGGGATGGATCGGAAGCGTCACGTCCGATGTCGGCGCGTACCGGCGGTCATCGGCCTTCACGGAGAGGATGGATACCGGTGGAGGCAACGGATTGCGGGCGATCCGCTCGGGATCGATCCAGACCACACCGTTGCTGGTGGCGAACCATAGGCGCCCGTCGTCGCCCGCGACCGCCGTGGGCAGCGGACGCAGCAGCGTTGGCCTGGCCGGAAGCCCGTCGAGGAAGTCGAACAGCTCGTAGCGCACGCGATGGCCGGGATCGCCTACCGCGCGCCGGACCTCCCCCGCCGGGATGTGAAAGACCCCCGGCACGGAATGCACCCACAGGCTGCCATCGGGGCGCTCGATGATGCCGCTCACGCTGCGGAACGATTCGTCACCGTCGGCGACGAGTGGACGAAAGCGCTCGCCGTCATGGAAGGCCAGTCCGAACTGGCCGCCGACCCACACATACTGGCGTCCGGCGGCCAGGGCGGCGACGACCCCCAGCCTGAGCCCGTCATCCTCGGTGAACCGACGGACCTCTTCGCCGTCGACCCGCGTGATGATGCCCCGCTGATGGCCCAGCCATACCCGCCCGCGACCATCGGTCATCGCGCTGTGGATGCTCTCACCGTCCAAGTCACCCAGCCGTTCCTCCACCGAGCGCCAATGGCCATCCCTCCACTGCCTCAGTCCACCGGTCGTCAGGGACACCCAGAGCGTGCCATGACGATCGCGAGTCATGGCCTGCACCTGCGCGAGCGGATCCGGCAGTGGCGTGACGTGACTCGGGCCGCCGTCCTTCACCCGCCACAGGCCGTTGTCCGCTCCCAGCCAGACCACGCCCTCTTCGTCGCGGTAGGCGGAGCGGACCGGGGAACCGAGCTGCTCGAACGAGACCTCGCCGTCGCGCAAGCGCATCAGCGGACGGTTGCTGGTACCCGCCCAGATCTCGCCGGCACTTCCCGCGACCAGGGCGAAATCGTGCGAACCGCGCGGGAACTCCGCCAGCACCATCGAGCTGGTGCGGAAGCGATCGAGCCCGCCGCTGGTGCCCATCCAGACATTGCCCTCGCGATCCTCGATCACTGGCCACGCGTAATCCGCGCTCAGGCCGTCCTGCTCGGTGAACGACTCCACCGCCCCACCCACCGCCGCCGCGTCGCCGGCCGACAATCGTTCGGGATGGGGGATTCGGCGGACCCCATCACCCAGGGTGGTGAGCCACAGGCTCCCGTCGCGGGCGAACAGCATGCCCGCCGACTCCACATGCAGGGTGGGTGGATTCTCTGTCTGTCCATGGCCGGGCACCGGAATCGGCCGCACGTCACCGCCCGATTCCGTCATCCAGATCCTTCCATCCGGCGCTTGCCTCAACTGGAGCACCCACCCCACGTTGGCGCCCGTGGGAACGAACCTGTGCGCGCCGCGCGGCAGATACAACAGGGTCTTCTCGGTGGCGGCCCACAGCGTGCCGTCCCGGTCCACGAACAGGTACCGGGACTTGCTGCCCGGGTACCCCCAGGATTCTCCGACCTGTTCCCAGCGCGTGCCGGACAGACGGAACAGTCCTCCACGCGTTTCGGAGGCCCAGACGTTGCCGTCCCCATCCGTGGCGAAGGCGGAAACCGACCTGGTCGGTGCGCCCTCGGTGCCACGATACCGGGTCAATCGTCCCTCTTTCAGGAACGCGACGCCGCCGAGCTGGAAGCCGATCCACAGCCCACCGCCGGGCGGGGCGTACAAGGTCTGGATGCTGGAGAAGGGATCTCCCGAGGGTGGCTCGAACCGCTCGAAGCGGATGCCCTCGAACCGGTACAACGAAGCGGCCGCGGCGAGCCACAGATACCCGTCTTCCGTCTGGGCGATCGCGGAGATCTGGCCGGGAACTCCTTCCTTGATCGTCCACCGGGTGTGGTGGAACTGCGAGAGGCGTCGGTCCTGACTGAACGCCCGCGCCGTGTCCGCCAAGAACGGAAGCACCGCGACGAGCCCGAGGAACAGCGCCTGCTGCCAGAACCTGATGGCTCCCCTGCGCCTCGTCCCCACCATCGGTATCCTACACCTCAACGGATACGAGCCGCCGCCGCCGCGCGGCCATGCTCAGATATCGATGATTCCCCGCTTCAGCGCAACGACCACCGCATGCGTCCTGTCCTTGGCACCGAGCTTGGTCAGGACGTTCTTCATGTGGGTCTTGACCGTCTCCTCGGAGATGCCCATCCGGGCGGCGACTTCCTTGTTGGCGCTGCCGCTGGCAACGAGGCGCAGGACATCACATTCCCGTGCCGTCAATTCGTCGTCCGCCACGTGCTCGGCCATCTCGGTGGCGATGTCCGCGGCGATGCGGCGCCGTCCCGCATGCACGCTGCGGATGGTGTCCACCAGCTCCTTGCGCAACATGCTCTTGAGCAGATATCCGGATGCGCCAGCCTTGATGGCGCGCAACGCCTGCATGTCGCCCTTGTAGGTCGTCAGGACGATGATTTTCGCGGTGGGGAACTCGGTGCGGATCGCCGTGATCGCATCGATGCCATTCATCGTGGGCATCTGCACGTCCATCAGCGTGATGTCTGGCAGATGGTTGCGGAAGGCTTGCAGGGCCTGCTCTCCATTCTCCGCCTCGGCGACCAGCATCATGTCCGATTGTCCGGCGATCATGCTGCTGAGCCCCTCGCGCAGCAGCGGATGGTCGTCGACAATCAGGATGCGAATGGGCGGGTTCGTGGAGCTCATCGCTCAGTGCCCTCCGCCGGGCGACCGGCGCGGTCCATGCCGCCCCGCGAGGCCGTTCCACCTGGAATCATCGCTCTTCGTCGTGGAAGCATCGGCTTCGTCCTGTTGGGGTCGACCAGCGAACGACCGCTGGATACCCGTCATCGCCCTCGTTGGAATCCCCCGAAATGGGGAGGCTGGGCTCCCTTATCTCAGATACAATCGCGCTGCACCAGGGGGGTAATATGGACCGGTGCAACGCCTCTTCTCCATGTTTCCCGAAGGTGGCCCCGGGGTCGGACTGCTGTTGCTGCGCCTGTCGGTCGCCCTGTCACTGCTGCTCCTCCCCTCCGGCGGACCGCTGATGCATGCGATGCTCGCGCTCCTGGTCATCGGACTCTGCCTGGGAGTCCTGACACCTACTCTCGCGGTCGCATGCGTCCTGTTCTCTTTCTACGACTTCATGATCATGGGCGGTGCGACCCTACCTGAAGCGGGTATCAGGCTGCTCGCCGCGGGTGCACTGGCGCTCCTCGGACCCGGTGCTCACTCGGTGGATGCGTGGTTGTTCGGAAGACGCGTTGTCACCCTGCCGCCGCGCAAGAAGACCCGCGTTGATGAATAGCGAGCCGGTGGGCGTTCGCTCCCCCTTTCGGGTGACCCGCGTCTTGCGCTTTCGGGTGTTTTTTCTCGAAGCCTGACGCTCTAGTCTGTTTTGCATAACCCAACCCGAAGAGGAACGATCCCATGACGCCCAAAGCCTCCCCCACGCCCGGAAAGGGCCTCCTGTCGCCCACCGACCATGCCCTGATCCTGATCGATCACCAGTCGCAGATGACCTTCGCGACGCATTCGATCGACATCGCGCAACTGCGCAACAACACCGCGCTCATCTCCAAGGCCGCCGCTGGCTTCCGCGTCCCGACCTTGCTGACGACGGTCGCGGAGAAGAGCTTCTCGGGGCCGTTGTTCCCGGAGATCACCGAGGCGTTTCCTGGCGCGAAGGTCTACGACCGCACCTCCATGAATGCCTGGGAAGATCGGCAGGTGATCGCCCAGATCAACGCGTTCGAGAAGGAGCGGCTGGTGTTCGCGGGACTGTGGACGGGCGTGTGTATCGTGGGTCCCGTTGTGTCGGCGGTCGACCAGGGCTTCAAGACGTTCGTCATCACCGATGCCTGCGGTGATGTGTCCGACGAGGCGCACGAGCGTGCGGTGCAGCGGATGATCCAGGCCGGTGCGGTTCCGATGACCAGCTTGCAGTACCTGCTCGAGCTGCAGCGCGACTGGGCGCGGGAGGCCACGTATGGCCTGACCACCGGCATCGCCAAGACCCACGGTGGCGGTTACGGAATCGGCTTGCAGTACGCCAAGACGATGTTCGGCGCATCCGAAGGCGGTCACTGATGGCCGTGCGGCCATCGGATGTCGTAGGCGATAATGGTTGTCTCCGGCTCGAGTCGCCGGAATGGAAAGGATTGTACCGATGGCCGACATGATCGTCAGAAACGCTCGTATTACCACCCTGGACCGGGATAACCCGTCGGCGACGGCGTTGGCCGTCGCCGACGGCAACCTGCTGGCAATCGGCGACGAGGCCACGGTGATGGCGCATGCCACCGCCAGGACCCGGATCATCGATGCCGGGGGTCGGCGCCTCATTCCCGGCCTCAATGACAGCCACCTCCATCTGATCCGCGGTGGCCTGAACTACAACATGGAGCTGCGCTGGGACGGCGTGCGCACGCTGGCCGACGCGATGGCGATGCTCAAGGAGCAGGTGGCACGGACACCGGCACCGCAGTGGGTGAGGGTGGTGGGCGGCTTCAGCGAGCATCAGTTCGCCGAGAAGCGGCTGCCGACGCTGCAGGAGCTCAACGAGGCCGCGCCGGAGACCCCGGTCTTCATCCTGCATCTGTACGACCGAGCACTCCTCAACCGCGCCGCATTGCGCGCGGTCGGCTACACCAAGGACAGTGCGGATCCTCTCGGTGGACGGCTCGAGCGAGACCATGCCGGCAATCCCACGGGCCTGCTGCTGGCCAAGCCCAATGCGCTGATCCTGTACGCGACGTTGGCGATGGGACCGAAGCTGCCGCCGGAATTCCAGCTCAACTCCACCCGCCATTTCATGCGCGAGCTGAACCGGCTGGGCATCACCTCGGTGATCGATGCCGGCGGAGGCTTCCAGAACTACCCGGACGACTACGAAATCATCCAGAAGCTGCATGCCGATGGCGAGCTGACGGTGCGCATCGCCTACAACCTGTTCACCCAGAAGAAGGGGGGCGAGCTCGCGGACTTCGACAAGTGGTCGCGGATGCTGACGCCGTACCAGGGCGACGGCATGCTGCGCCACAACGGCGCGGGCGAGATGCTGGTCTTCTCGGCGGCGGACTTCGAGGATTTTCGTGAACCGCGCCCGGAGCTTCCGCAGGGCATGGAGGGCGAGCTCGAAGACGTGGTTCGCCTGCTGGCGCAGCGCCGCTGGCCGTTCCGCATCCATGCCACCTACGACGAGAGCATCGGTCGCGTGCTCGATGTCTATGAGAAGGTGAACCGCGAGGTGCCCTTCGACGGACTGCACTGGTTCATCGACCACGCCGAGACCATCTCCGACCGCAATATCGAGCGCGTGCGCGCCCTGCGGGGCGGTATCGCCATCCAGCATCGCATGGCGTACCAGGGCGAGTACTTCGCGGAGCGCTACGGCAGCGCGGCGACCCGGAACACTCCGCCGGTGCGCAAGATGCTGGAGGCGGGCGTGCCGGTTGGCGCCGGCACCGATGCCACGCGCGTGGCCAGCTACAACCCGTGGGTGGCGTTGTACTGGCTGGTCACCGGCCGCACCGTGGGCGGTCTGTCGATGTATGGCGACGACAACCTGCTGGAGCGAGAAGAAGCCCTGCGCCTGTATACGCACGGCAGCGCGTGGCTCTCCCATGAGCAGGATCGCAAGGGCCTGCTGAAGGTTGGCCAATATGCCGATTTCGCACTGCTATCCTCGGACTTCCTTCATGTGCCGGAAGAAGCCATCAAGGACATCACCAGCGTGTTGACCGTGGTGGGTGGCAAGGTGGTTCACGGCGGTGGTGACTTCGGCCCGCTCGCCCCCTCGCTGCCCAAGCCCATGCCGGACTGGTCGCCGGTGAGCCGGTTTGGTGGCTACCAGGGCGGCACCCAGGCGCAGGCCCTTTCCATGTTCGCTCGAGCGCAACGGCATTCGCACTCACACGGAACGTCGTGTGCCGTGCATGGTCATGGCAAGGATCATGCCGCACACCACCCGACGCCGGGCGGCGGGCTGCGCGACTTCTGGGGTGCACTGGGGTGCTTGTGCTATGCCTTCTGATGCTCCGGCGATTGGTGCATGGGCACCACTTCGCCATCCGAGCTTCCGTGCGCTCTGGCTGGCGGTTCTGACCAGCAACATCGGAACCTGGGTCCAGGATGTCGCCGCCTCCTGGTTCATGTCGGAGCAGACGGGCTCACCGCTCATGGTCGCGGCAGTGCAGTCCGCGACGACGTTGCCGGTCGTGGCGTTCGCGCTCGTTGCCGGCACGCTGGCGGACATCGTTGACCGTCGGCGCTACCTGCTCGGGGTGCAACTGTGGATGCTCCTCGTGGTCACCCTGGTCGCCCTGCAGGCACATGCCGGCCGGCTCGGTGCATGGTCCCTGCTGTGTCTGACATTCGCGCTCGGCACGGGCGCGGCGATGGCGATGCCAGCACAGGCCGCGACCACCGCCGACCTGGTCCCGCGCACGGTGCTGGCACCGGCAGTGGCATTGAGCTCCATCGGTATGAATATCGCGCGCTCCATCGGCCCCGCCCTGGGCGGGCTGGTCGTGGCGCGATTCGGCGCGGCCTGGGCATTCTCACTGAATGCGCTGTCGTTCCTGGGCGTGGTGTTCGTCCTGTGGCGGTGGAAGCCGGCGCAGTCCGTCTCGACCCTGCCCACCGAGTCTTTCGGTGGCGCACTGCGCGCGGGGTTGCGCTATGCGGTGCAAGCCGGCGAGTTCCGGTCGGTGCTGGTCAAGTCGGCCTGCTTCTTCGTGTTCGCCAGTGCCCTCCCCGCGCAGCTGGCGATCGTGGTTCGACAGCAGCTCTCCGCCGGGGCGGGCACCTATGGAATGTTGCTGGGGTTCATCGGTGCGGGTGCCATCGGTGGTGCCATCGCCTTGCCGAAGCTCCGCGAACGGTTCAATGCCGACTGGCTGGTGCCAGCCGCGACCCTGATCTACGCCCTCACCATGCTGGCCCTGGCGGGCATCCGAGATCTGCGGCTGCTCTGCGTGGCGATGCTGGCCAACGGCGTGTCGTGGATCACCGTGCTGTCCTCGCTGCAGACAGCCGCGCATGTCTCGGTACCCGCCTGGGTTCGCGCCCGGGCGCTGTCGCTCTACATCATGGTCTTCTCGGCGGGCATGGCGGGGGGCAGCCTGATCTGGGGGACGCTCGCGCAACACGCCGGCACCGGGTTCGCGCTGACGGTGGCGGCGGTATTGGCGGTACTCGCGGGTGTCTTCTCGCTGCGCTTCCGTCTGAGCGTGGCCATGGCACGGGATACCACCCCGTCCGCGCATTGGCCGCGGCCGGCCGTGGCCGCGAAGATCGACCCTGCCCGAGGTCCGGTGCTCGTGACGGTGGAATACGTCATCGAGTCGGCGAATCGCGAGGAGTTCCTGCATCACATCCACCTGCTCGGAGGCACTCGTCGGCGCGATGGTGCCGTGCAGTGGGGGGTGATGGAGGACGCGGCGCGGCCGGGTCGCTTTCTCGAATATTTCATCGTCGATTCCTGGCTGGAACACCTCCGCCAGCATGAGCGTGTCACCCACGAGGAGCAGCGCTTGCAGGACAGGCTTCGCGCCCTGCATCTCGACGCGCAGCCGCCATCCGTGCGCCACTTCGTCGGCGCCACGCCATCAAGCTCTCACTTCGTCGCGCTGGAGAACGTCCCTTGAGCTGGAAATTCTGTGTTGGCCTGCTGCTCGGCCTCGCCATCGGCTTGGGTTGCCGCTGGCTGGGTATTCCGGTGCCCGCGCCGCCCATGCTGGTTGGCGCTTCACTCGTTGTCGCCATGACGAGCGGTTACCTGCTGGCCGACAATTTCATCGCGGCGCACCCCGCGCAACATCGCCACGACTGCGGCGGGCCCAGCGGTGATACCAAGGAGACGCGGACATGATGCAGCTCATGGTCGGTCCTGTCCTGGCGTTGGCCATCGGCGCCGGCTGCCGCCTGCTCGACATTCCCTTGCCCGCCCCGCCGAAACTGCAAGGCGCGCTGCTGGTGCTGGCCATGACCGTTGGCTACCTGCTCGGCGATCATCTCCTGAGCTGAGATGACACGCATTGGCGGGAAGAGCGAGGAACGCAGGTTGACACTCACCCTCCGTTCCTCTTGCTCTCGCGTGGATCCGCGTTGCATGGGGGATGGTGCATCGTCGCGTGCCTGGGCTCGGCGCTCGGGCGAGCGAGGAACTCCGTGACGGCATTTCTCAAGTCGTCTGTTTGGCGGGGAGATAGGGAAGCTCGAGGGTGAACGTAGCACCGTGACCGAGCCCGTCACTGTAGGCGGTCAAGGCGCCGCCCAGCTCCTCCTGGGCCGCGATGGCGCTGGAGTGCAGGCCGAAGCCGTGACCCTCCTCGCGCGTGGTGAAGCCGTACTGGAAGATGCGGGTGAGCATCTCCGGCGCGATGCCCACGCCGTTGTCCTGGATGGAGATGCGCACCCGGTCGGCGGCCGACTGCTCCAGCTTCACCGTCAACAGCCGCTCGCTCGGTGGCACCCCGTCCATGGCGTACTTGGCGTTGCTGACCAGGTTGACCAGGATCATCAACGTCTTGTGCTTGTCAGTCATCACGGGAGGGAGGGGCGTGATGTGGCGCTGCACCTTCACCTGGTGGCGCACGATCCCGGCGGAGTTGATGCGCAAGGCATCCTCCAGCAAATCCGCCAGGGAGACCCGGTCATGCATGCGCGGAGTCCGGGCGTAGTCCTGTTGCACCTTGACGATGTCGCCGATGTGCTCGGTATAGCGGCCCACGTCATCCAACAGCGACACGATTTCCTGACGGTCCTCGAGCAGATTCTGCCCCAGCTTGTCCAGGAAGGGCATGAGGTTGCGCCCGCGCCCATCCTGGGTGAGGAAGGTGGAGAGATCGGCCTGTCGCTCCTGGAGCATGTGAGCCACCCGGACCACGTGCTCCAGCCGCATCTCGTGCACCCGCTCCTTGGCGACCTGGGAGGCGGTATAGACGCTGTTGAGGACATTGCCCACGTTGTGCAGCACGTTGGTGGCGATCTCCGCCATGCCCGCGCGCCGGGCCGTCTGCACCAGTTGCAGGTGGACATCCTTGAGCTCATGGGTGCGCTCCTCCACCCGCTGCTCCAGTCCCTCGTTGGCCTGGCGCAGTGCCTCCTCGCGCCGTTTCACCTCGTCGGCCATGAGCTGGAAGGCCTGGGCGAGCTGCCCCAGCTCGTCGCGGCGTGCGGTGTCCAGCGCCACCTGGAAATCTCCGGCCGCCACCTTGTCGGTCGCCTGGGTGAAGGCGTGCAGGGGGCGGGTGATCTGCTGCTGGAGCACCTGGTACATGATGGCCAGCTCCAGCAGCAGCGACAGGATACCGATGAGCAGGACGTAGCGAGCCGCGAGCATGGCGGGCTGGGACACCACGTGCTCGGGCAGCACCGTGGCCAGATGCCACCCGGGGCCGCGCAGTTGCGTCACGGCGACATACTCGCCGTACTCCGGCAGCTCCAGCAAGGCTCGAGCGGGCTCGAGGCCCTTCACCCGCTCGAAGATGGCGCGCAGGTGGGCCGCGTTCTCCGCGGAGCCGAGCAGTCTGGCCGCGGCTTCGGGCTGTTCGGCATTGCTCAGGATGTTGTAGGCGCGGGTGGTGCCCTCCAGCTTCAGCTCGGGATGGGCGATGAGCTGCCCATCATCGCGGAAGAGCAGGTTGTAGGCACCGGGCAGATGATCATTGATGGTGCGGGCCATCAACTCGTCGAGCAGGACATCGTGGCCGATGGAAGCGACGTGGCGGCCGTCCAGGTCCACCGGTGTGTTGACCGAGGTCATCCAGGTGTTGGAGACGTTATCCTTGTACGTGCCCGTCCAGGCGGTCCGCCGCTGGGGGTTGTTCTCGGGCTTGCCGAGGGGGAAGTCCTCGTAGGAATCGAGCGAGAAATCAGGCGGGAGATCCTGGGTCCAGGTGGGGAACGTCGGCAGGAAGCCCACGATCGCGCCCTCCGGGAAGGTCACGTAGGTCGTCGTGAAGCGCATCTGGACGACGGGGCCGTACCAGTTGAGCATGTCGTACGCGGCCATCACCCGGGCGCGAAACCCGGCGTCGAGGACCACGTGTGAGGGAATGAAGACTTGCGCCATCCTCGTGCCATCGAGGAGTTCGGGCCGGTTGCGGACCGTGCCATCGGGTCGCCGCACGAAAAGGCTGTCGAAGCGGACGCGCACCTCCTCTTCATGTTGCTGGAGGGACCGGATCCTCTCCGTCAGGGTTTTCCTGAAGAGGGCGTGGTTGTCCTCCGCCAAGAGGAAGATGGCCTGCTCGCGCTCGCTGCGCTCCGAGACATGCTGCTGCAACCGATCGAGGGCCTCGGTGCGGAGCGTGTGCAGGATGTGGAGGTAGCTGAAGAGCGTGGAGAGGGCGATGATGACCGCGATGCGCGCGCCCATCTTGAGGAGCGTCGAACGAGCCAGAGTGGGATGGAGGCTGGAAAATGGATGCATGGGGGCTGGCTGTTCGGGCTTCACGGGCCGTGGACAGCCAGTGGGGACACAAGACAAGCCACTGAAATTCCTAGAGAAAGCACGCGGGTGATCGCCTGCCTGAATGTCGACTCTGGATCGCGGAGGTTTCCCATCCTGGCGACCTCCCGGCTTGGAGGTGCGGACGGGTCGGCGAGGGCTCGGTCCCACAGAGAGCCTGCCCGATTCAGTCCCATACTCTGCTACGACGCCGCCACCATGATCGACCACCTGAGCTTCTACACGACGGACTACCCCACATCGAAGGCGTTCTACGAGGCCGTGCTCGCGTCCCTGGGCCATGGCCTCGTGCAGGAGATGACCGCGACGTGGGACCCGGAGTTCCCCACCCGGCGGATGTGCTCCTTCGGCCCCCCCGGAAAGAGCATCCTGTGGCTCATCGAGGTGAAGACGCCCGCCTCGCCCCGCCATGTGGCCTTCACCGCCAGGAACCGGGCGGCGGTGGACGCGTTCCATCAGACGGCGCTGAAGAGCGGTGCGAAGGACAACGGTGCGCCCGGTGAGCGGCCGCACTACCATCCTCACTACTACGGCGCGTTCGTATTGGACCCGGACGGCAACAACATCGAGGCGGTGTCCCACGGCAACCCTTGAGCAGGGGCTTCACCCTCCTGAGCGGAAGGGGTGACTCCGACTCCAGCGGGCAAAGAGGCGGAGCGCGCCCGGCGGTCAGGAGGCCGGGGCGCGGAGGTGTCGAGCCGGCCTACTGGGCGGACGTCAGTCCCGGAGCGGTCCACATCTTCTTGAGCTGGGTGAAGGCGGAACGGTAGTAGCGCCCACTGGTCTCGGTCTCCTTGAGGGCGGTGGAGAGTCCGAACCACTCCTCGTTCATGAAGCAGTCGGGAGTGAGGTTCGCGTTGGAGAACCCCCCGGTGTCGTGGACGTCACGAGGGCCGGCTCCGTCCTTCCACCACTCGTCGTTCCACTCGAACACTACGCCGCCGAGCAGCTTGTTGGCGGTGCTCCTGGCGCTGAGGTTGGGCAGCATCGTGTTCTCCCAACGGCTCTGGTAGAACGCGGCTTGTTGCAACTGCGCTTCCTGGGTGCCGCGCCCCTCCGGGTTGGAGAAGTCACAGCCCTTGTTGTGCTGGCAGGCGTCATAGCCGAACTCCGTGAACAGGAGCGGCTTGTTGAGCGAGTAGCCCTGGATGATGTTCTTGAAGCCCTGCTCCGTGTTGTACATGTTGATGGACCAGACATCCACGAGGGGCGCCCGGTTGAGCAGGCTGGTGTTGTGGATGTCCAACTGGGGGTTGTCCCCGAGGACCACGGTATAGGGGTGTGCCGAATCCGCCTGTTGATCGGCCTCGCGGATCGCCTCGCCGAGGAAGTCGAACATCGCCTCGGAGGTCATCTGCCCGCGGTTCCACTCGAAGTTGTTCTCGTTGCCGAACGCCCACATCAACACCATGGGGAACTCGGTGCGGTTCTTGAAGACGTTGATGATGTTGCGAAAGCGCAGCTTGTGCCGCGTGCGCGCGTCCTTGTTGAACTTCACCTGCTGTCCCACGCGGTAGTCCACGGAGGTGGGCAGGAAGTAGTTCATGAGGACGTAGATGCCCTGGCGGTCGGCCTCGTCCAGCACGGCGCGGTAGTTGGCGAGCACTGTCTGGTCGACCCGGCTCGGGTCGGACGAAGGATCGTTCTGCTCGTCCCAGTTCTGGAACAGCCGGTCATACTGCACATAGACGCGGATGAGGTTGACGCCCATCTCCTTCATCTTGGCCAGGTCGCTGAACACCACGGTCCGGTTCATGGTCCAGTCATCGGGCCAGTTGCTCGGACCTGTCCGGGGCACGGGCTGGTAGTTGACTCCCTTGGCGATGAACGGCTGGCCATTGATCAAGAGCTGCTTGCCCGAAATCGTCAGCGTCTCCGGCGCGCGTCTGGCGTGCGCCTCGGGCGCCACCCCCAACAGCGTGAGGACCGCCATCCCAACAATGAACCGGTACATGTGGAAAAACCCCTTTAAATGGTAATGCCGGGAGCCTTGCGAAGGTGGGGCCACATGGGGATGGCGCGTGAGGGCCCGCGGTGAGTCACCACGGCCTTGTGCATACAGTCCACGAGGAAATTTGAAGCGTGAATGAAGCGCCTGGCCACCACCCCTGGTGACTCGAGTCATCAGGGTGGTGATTCGTGTCACCAGGTGACAATGACAACGGTCACGTGCGCAACACGGGGCACGTCCATGAAAACGTTAAAACATGAAATAATTAAAAATCAAGAAAACGGCATGAAGGTTGCTTTGGCAGCGACCTGAGAGGGAGCAACCCCCTTTCTTCCCTCACGAGGAGAACATCATGTCGCGAAAGACGGCGTTCCGTTGTGTGTCTCTGTTGAGCGTCCTGGCGGGAGTGGGTGGATGCAATGTCGCCGAGGTGGAGCCCGCGGAGCGGACCGGGCAGCTCGAGCGCGAGGCCATCGTGTCGAGCATCACGGAGGGGGACTATGTCATCCGCTCCGTCATGACGAACAAGTGTGTCGACGTGGCCTCGGGAAGCACCGCGGATGGCGCCAAGGTGCAGCAGTACGACTGTAACGGCAACAACGCGCAGAAGTTCCACATCTCCCCGACGTCGGACGGGTACTGGAAGATCATCAACGTCGCCAGCGGCAAGGGGCTCGACATCATCGATGTCAGCACCGCGTTGAACGCCAAGGTGCATCAGTGGTCGTACGTCGGCGGGGGCAACCAGCAATTCAAGTTCGTGAGCCGGAGCAACAACCAGTTCAGCATCCATCCGCGCCACACGGACCTGGCCATCGATCTGTACTGGGGCTCGGCGAACAACGGTACGGAGTACGTCCAGTATACGTATACCGGTGCCGCCAACCAGCTCTTCACCTTCGACCGGGTGGATGGAGGCACCACCCCACCGCCTCCGTCCACGGGCAAGGGGTGTCTGGGCACCAATGATGGGAAGACGAGCCTGCGTTTCATCAACCGGTGCTCCTTCCCGGTCACCTTCGCCGGCAACAACATCTCCGGGGGAGACCTGAACTCGGGCCAGGAGGCGTGCCGGACCATCGGCTCCGTCACGGACATGATGCTGACCAAGCGCTACTGGGGCTTCCGCAAGGGCGAGGACCCGGGCTTCGAGCATCACTCGCTGGCGGAGTTCGGCTTCAACGAGGTGTTCTACTCCTACAACAGCTGGGACTGGTTCAACCTCAGCCACGTGGATGCCAACAACCTCCCCCTGAAGATCGTTCCCTACGATCTGGCGGGTGGGACGACCTGCACGGGCCAGACGCGCAGCTGCCCGATGGACATGCTGGCGAAGTGCCCCGCGGAGGGCCAGCTGCGTAACGGCGCCGGCCAGATCATCTCCTGCGTGAGCCGCGACCGCGACAACCCCAACAGCCCCGTGGCGAAGTACTTCGACGCGATGTGCTCGCAGTCGTACTCGTGGTCGGGCGATGACTCGGTGATGGCGGCGTGCAACGCCGAGGACTTCGACATCGTCTTCTGCCCGCCGAACTGATGGGGGAGTGCCTGGAGTGAAGGGCGGGGCGTGCCCGGGGTGCCACTGGAAGAAGGGGCGGGGCCCCTTTTTCGTAGTACGAAGCACCCCGGCGCACGTCCACTCCAGGAAAAGCAGGCACAGATGAGCAGGAACAAGACACGCTCCACCTCCGACACGAAGGAACTCCTCCAGGTAGCGGCCGCGGGCAGGTACTCCCGCCGTGAGTTGCTGAGGTTGCTCGGTCTCTCGACCGCCGCGCTCGGGATGCCGACCCTCATCGGGTGCTCGGACTCGCGGGACTATGACTACATCATCATCGGTGCGGGCTCCGCGGGCTGCACGCTGGCCGCCAGGCTCCTGGCGGACTCGGACGCCCGTGTCCTCCTCATCGAGGCGGGCGGCACCCATGATCGTCCGGAGATCAGGGACTTCACGCAGTCCTACAAGTTGACCCAGCCGGGCGCCGAGACCGACTGGGCCTACAAGTCCGAGCCTCAGGCCTCGTTGAAGGGCAGGCCCCAGTCCTACTCCTGTGGCAGGGTGAGTGGTGGCAGCAGCTCCATCAACGGCATGGTCTGGGTGCGCGGCAACCGGGCCGACTACGATGGCTGGGCCGCGGCCGGGTGCCGCGGCTGGGACTTCGCGAGCGTCCTTCCTTCCTTCCAGGCCCTGACTGGACCCATCCGCCCCTCCAACGAGCTCACCGCGCGCAACGCGCTGTCCCAGGCCATCGTCCAGGCCGCGGTGGGTCTCGGCCATCCCTTCAACGAGGACTACAACGGCGACAACCAATTGGGCGTCACCTATAGTCAACTCAACGTGGTGGACGGCATCCGCCAGGACGCCTTCTCCACCTTCGTGTCTCAATACCTGGCCGATCCCCGACTCACGCTGATGCTGAATGCCCGGGTGAAGCGCCTCGCCTTCGACAGCGCGAAGAGGCTCGAGCGCGTCATCCTCGATGGCGACAGCGGCGAGCTGTCCGTGGAGGCGCGGCGAGAGGTCATCGTTTGCGCGGGCACCATCCAGACGCCCCACCTGCTGATGCTCTCGGGCATTGGTGATCCGGTGGACCTCGAGCCCCATGGCATCCCCGTGGTGGCGAAGGTCGCGGGGGTGGGGAAGAACCTGCATGACCACCTCGTCTCGGTGGCGGTGAAGAAGCTCCGGCGGCCCGAGCCCGACACCCATCTCACCACCATGGACGTGAACGTCTTCACGGGCCAGGGTCCTCGCCCAGGGTCTCCGAAGTTCCAGGTCCAGACGTACTACATGCGCTATGGCTGGGGGTCCTATCCCTCCGAGGCACTGGCTTTCGGCCTCATCAACCTGCACCCGACGAGCCGTGGCACCGTGAAGCTGCGCTCGGCCAACCACCAGGACGCCCCCGTCATCGACCCGAACTTCCTGGGCACGCAGGAGGACGTCTCCAACCAGCTCGAGGGTTACAAGCTCGTCCGCCAGTTGCTCAGCGCGCCGGGCCTGCGCGACTGGGTCGAGGACGTGGAGCACACTCCCGGTCCGGAAGTCGTTACCGACGAGCAGTGGGTGGAAGCGCTCCGGCAGCACTCCGAATCCGATTTCCACTCGGTGGGCACGTGCAAGATGGGCACGGATGAGCTGGCGGTGGTGGACCCGGAGCTGCGCGTGCGTGGCGTCAAGGGATTGCGGCTGGCGAGCGCCGCCATCATGCCCTTCGTCACCTCGGGCAACACCAATGCCCCCGCGATGATGATCGGCGACCGGTGCGGCCGGCTCATCCTCGGGGCATCCTGAGCAACGAGGATCCGACCTCTCCTTGATTCCAGCCGAGCCCTTCCTCTCGAAGGGCTCGGCTTTTTCCTGGCGCTCCCTCGTGCCGGGCTCTTCGAGGCCCACGCCTCTCCGCGTCGCCGTTCATCCCTTGCCCTCGAGTCCGGGTAGAGATTGACTCCTCCGGGAGGGTTTGACCCTCCCACCTGGGGGGTGTGAAGTCCTTCACATCTCTAGCAATTACAAGCAACTCCATCGTGAGGAATGCTCCACGAGGCCATCGAAGTGGCGTGGCATCCTTCTGGCAATTGATTGCATTCGCATCCAAGCAGGAACACGGATGGGTGCCACGAGGCAGGGCCATTCAGGGACTGTCACTTCGATGTGTTGATTATTCTGGCTTCGAGGGGATCATGCGGACCATTCCATTTTTTGCCGTTCTCGTTCTCGTGATGGGTTTCCAGGGTTCCAGCAAGGCGTCGGACTCCTGCTGCGACACGTTGTCACCCCCGGTGACAGCGGAGATGAGGGGGCACGAGGAGCGGGCCATCCTCCGGGCTGTCGAGGGCTACGCGGAAGGCTTCATCCGAGAGGACATGCGGCTGTTGCTCGACCTCTGGGATTACAGGGCCCCGGAGGGAGTGTCGTATGTCGCCGCGGAGCTGGATCAGCCCCTCTCCGGGGCGGAGGAACTGCGCGCGTACTATCAGAGCTTCCTGGACACCCTCATCGTCCACGGCGGAGAGGTCACGAATCCACGGATCTTCCTCAAGGGTGACATGGCGTATGTCTTCTGCCAGTTCAACTGGGTCTACCGCGTCAGGGCGGGGGGGCAGGTGCTGGAGCAGCCCACTCGCGCCACCTTCGTGCTCCGCAAGCGTGGCGGGCGATGGCTCTATCAGCACTTCCACGAGTCCATCTCCTTCCATTACGAAGCCCCCTCTGCTCCGGGCCTGGTGGGAACCGTTGTTCAGTAGGAGGCACGCGGAGTCGGGGACGGGGCCCTCCGCGACTCACGGACAGTGGAATGCGGAGTCGGGAAGGGGCGTCTGGGTGTGCGCTGACTCTCCCCCGGAGGATTGACCCTCCCATCGGGAGGTGTGAAGTAAATCACACCTTCAGGGATTCCAGGATGTTTCACCAGGGGTAAGCCGCCGCATTACCCTCCCGGGCAATGGCATCGTTCTGGCAGTTGCATGCGAGCGCATCCGATGTCAGGTTGGGCGCCCGGAAAATGGGTCCATCCAGGAAGCGTCGTTTCAATCCGCGAGCCAGAGCCGGCCGAGAGGGAAAGTACATGCGAGCCATTCAATTCATCATCGTTCTCGTGGTCGTGATAGCACTCCAGGGTTCCAGCAAGGCCGAGGAGCCGTGTTGCAAGGGAGTGGTGACGCCGATGAACGTGGGAACTCTGGGGGTCGAGGAGCAGGCCATCCTCCGGGCGATCGAAGACTACGCGAAGGGATTCATCCAGAAGGACATGGGACTGCTGTTGAGCCTCTGGGAAGCACGCAGCCAGGTGTCATACGTCGCGGTGGAGCTGGATCAGCCCCTGCTCGGAATGGCGGAGCTGCAAGGCTACTACCAGGGTTTCCTGAACAGCCCCTTCTCCGTCTACAGTGGAAACGTCACGGATCTGCGAGTCTTCCTGAATGGCGACATGGCGTATGCGTTCTGCCATTACAACTGGGTCTATATGACTGGACCGGGGGGCTCCGTGCTGGAGCAGCCCACTCGCGCCACCTTCGTCCTGGCCAAGCGGGACGGGCGCTGGCGCTATCTGCACTTCCACGAGTCCATCCTGGTCCCCGCCGGGTCCACCGTGTCGAAGTAGAGCGAGCGCGCCCGGTCATTCAGGGTTGATGGCGATCGCGGTAGTCCACCGGGACGAACGTGTAGCCCCGCTCCTCCGCGCGGATGTGGCCAATCCCCGGGTAGGGCAGGTGCGGCGCCGCGACCAGGGCGCGATTGCCCGCCGCCGCGGCGAACTGCTTCTCACGCTGAGCCGCGGCCTCCTTGGGGCTGACGTCGTAGACAATCGTGATCGCCGTGTTCGGGAATTGCACGGAGGCCACGTGGACGATGTCGCCAATGAACGTGATGGATTCGCCCTTGCTCTCCACCCGGTAGAAGCCATGCCCGGGGGTATGGCCGGGGGTTGGGATGGCCTTGATGCCGGGGAAGAGCTGGGTTTCGCGGGTGAACCCCTGAACCTTCCCGGCCTTCATGTACGGCCCGACCGTCTTCACTGCTTCCTCGAAGTACTTCTTGTCGTAGCCATTGGCGCCGCCCTGGTTCGCGGGATTGAGGAAGAAGTCCAGGTCCGGCCTGCCGGCGTGCAGCGTGGCGTTGGGGAACACCCGGTTGCCTTCGTTGACGAGGCCGCCACTGTGATCCGTGTGGATGTGCGTCAGCAGGATGTCGTTGATCTGCTCTGGCTCGTAGCCCGCCAACTTGAGGCTGCCGAGGAGCTTGCCGCCATAGCCCGGTCCGAACAAGCCGCCAGCGCCGGTATCGACCAGGATCAGCCGGCTCCCCGTATCGATCAGGAAGGCGGTGATGGACGCCTCGACAGGATTGCTCAGGAAGGCATGGTGGAGCATCTTGTCGACCTCCGCGGGTGACGTTCCCCTGAGGAGGGCGTGCAGGTCCTGCGGCACGGTGCCGTCGGATAGCGCGGTCACCTGGAAGTCACCGACGCGGTAGCGGTAGACACCCGGTACCTGTGCTCGCGCCTGGGCCACGCTGGTACCGGTTTCCGGCGGCGACGCCTCGGTGGTGAGTGGCATGGCGCTGGAGAACAGGGCCGCTGCCGCGACCACGCTGTCGAGAAGAAATCGATGGAAACGCATGTTTGCTCCTGTTGGGATGCCGTGGGCTCGGTACGAACCCCGGTGAGGGATACATACGTTTGCCTCGCGCCCACCGTGAGTTGCGCGCGTTTATAGGAGGTATAGACGGGATGGATATCCGGCGGGCGGACCTGCCCTTGCTCATTTCCCTGGACGTGTTGCTCGAGGAGCTGAACGTGACACGTGCGGCCCGCCGGTTGAACGTGAGTCAGCCAGCACTCTCCGCCCAGCTCGGCCGCTTGCGCGAGCTGTTCAAGGATCCCCTGCTCGTTCCTTCCGAGGCGGGTCGCGGAATGACCCCCACACCGCGGGCGCTCGAGTTGCAGCCGGCCTTGCACCAGGCGCTGCTCGATCTGCAAAGCGCCGTCGTGAGCCGCGTGGAGTTCAACCCCCAGGAGGCGCAGCGCCATTTCACGATCGCGCTCAACGACAACTTCTTCACGACCATCGGTCTCGCCGTGGCCCGGGACGTCCTTGGTCTTGGTGGACCCGGTATCCGTCTCAGCTTCGTCGCGCCGGCCGAGGAGAATCTGACCTACCGGATGGAACGTGGAGAGATCGACCTCTACGTCGGGCTTTCAGCCAAGATTCCCGACGCGCTCAAGAGCCGCCGCCTGCTCACCGACGGGTTCTGCTTCGCCCAGCGCCAGGGGCATCCCAGAGGCCAGAGGGCGCCCACACTCGAGGACTACTGCCAGCTCAGTCATGTCATGGTCTCCCAGGGGGGTGGTTTTCATAGCGCGGTCGACGACGTCCTCGCGCGGCATGGCCAGGCGCGCCGTGTCGCCATCACCGTTCCGAACTACAACCAGGTCGCCCTCGTCCTCGCCGCTACGGACTGTGTCGCCACGCTCCCCAGCAGGTTTCTCCAACGCTACGCATCGGGGCTCGACCTCCTGCCATTGCCCTTCTCCATGCAGCCATTCGACCTCGCGATGGGTTGGCATGCCCGTGCACAGTACGATCCCTCGCATCAGTGGCTGAGGGAGCGCTTCGTTCGCGCGGCCAGCCATGGGGCGTAGGGCCCAGGATCGGGTTGCGTCGTGATGGGATGACTCCAGGAGATGGTGCGGCGGAAGGATCCTTCTCCGGGGGCGATGTCGACGTTGGCACCCTCAAGGGCAGCGCAGGACTTGTAGCCGCAGCTCCGCGCCGCCCTCGGGCACCTGGGCGAAAGGGCGTGCGTCCGCGTGGACGAACCCACGCACGTCCAGGCTCGCCTCGGTGCGGTAGCCCAGCTCCTCACACAGGTGTTGCGTCAGGACATGCGAGTTGATCGTGACGACACCCCGATACCCTCGTGCGCGGGCCGCGCCGATCACCGTGGTCTCGAGTTCGCGCGCGACCCGAGCCACCTCTCGCTGCCCCGTGGCCGCCAGCAGCAGCACGTAGACCCATTCGCCTGGACCCGGTTCGGACGGCTGGTGACACCAGGGCGCCATGAGCGCGCTCATGATGGCGTCCAACGCTCGCAGTCGCGGAGCGACCACGAAGAGACCCTCCCGTTCGTGGGTATGTACCCGGGACAGATCGGCGGCCACCACGCACCCCACCAGTCCCCCGCGTCCATCGACGGCCACGAAGGACAGGCCCTCCATCACGCAGGCATCCAGGTAGCTGGCGAACAACGCATGCAGATCGGCGCGTGTCGCTCCGAGCGCCTGTTTGAGCGGGTCGATCTCGTCGAAGCGGTCAGCGAGCAGGTTCACCGCCGCCGTGCCGAGCGCATCACGCGCCGCCTCCAAGGGGCGAACCGTGAGCGTTCCGTGTGGGACTTCCAGGCGGGCTCCCCGCCGCAGCGCGGCGAGCGAGGGGGCCGCGTAGAACTGCTCGAGGGACACCGGCTTGCCAGCCTCGCGCAGCCTGCGCAGCAGGTCCACCGCGAGCAGTGAGGTTCCTCCCGCCTGGAAGAAATCGGTGTCCTCCTCGATGGGCGCCCGAGGCAGCACCGCGTGCCAGGCGGCCGAGAAGGGATCCTCTCCGAGTGCCGCGGCCGTTCTCCCGAGCGCGAGCAGCCGTTGGCGATCGAGCTTTCCATTGGGCAGCAGTGGCAAGTGCTCGATGAGGGCGAGGGCGGGCCGTGCATGGGGCGGCAGCTCCGCCTCGCACACCGCACGCAAGGCCTCCAGGGTCACCGCTCCAGGCTCGCGCGGCTGGACGAAGCCGAGCAGCGAGGGCCCCTCCGCGTCTTCCCGCACCAGCGCCACGACGGCCAGGACCCCCTCGCAGCGCAGGAGCACGCGCTCGAGCTCGGCGAGCTCGAAGCGGTTGCCCAGCAGCTTGACCTGCCGGTCCCGGCGGCCCTCGTGGAGCAACATCCAACCGCCATCGCTGGGGTCACGGACCATCCGGCCGAGGTCTCCGGTGTCGTAGCGTCCTCCCTCCTCCGTCCATGCCGAGACCCCACCGGGGCCGAGATGGCCGAGCGAGAGGTTCGCGCCCCGCACATGGAGGATGCCCCGCTCGCCGACCTTCACGGGGGCCCCCGTTTCATCGAGCAGCTCGAGGGTGGTGTTGTCGATGGGTCGCCCGATGGGAACGGGGTCCTCTCCCGCGCGGCACACGTGCGCCGTGACGTCGCCCATGACCTCGGTGCTGCCATAGAGGTTGAGCAGCACGTCGCCCGGTCGCCGCGCGAGGAACGCCTCGGCGAGCGGGGAGGGCAGGGGCTCTCCGCTGCAAGTCCACAGGTGCAACTTCGGCACGGGCACACCTGAATCACCGGGTGGAGGGGACAGATGCGGCAGCAGAAGTCGCAGCAAGGAGGGGACGACGATCAACCGGCTCACGCCGTGGCGCGCCGCGAAGGCGAGCAGGCGCTCGGGTTGCTTTTCGAGGCCATCGGGTGCGATGGCCACGGGGACTCCCTGTAGGAGCGCGCCGAACAGCTCCCAGATGGAGTCGACGAAGCCCAGAGGGGTCTTGAAACAGCACACCTCGCCCTCGGCGAAGGGGAAGGCCCGCCACATCCATTGGAAGCGGTTCTGCGCCGCCCGGTGCGGCAGACATACGCCGCGGGGCCGTCCGGTGCTGCCCGAGGTGTAGAGCACCGCGAAGGGCCGCTCGCCCGCTGGCGGGGAGGTGGACTCGGGTCGCTCGGAGTCTTCTCCCTCCAGGTCGAGGGGCGCACGCGGGTCGAACACCCAATACGGGCATGGGGGGGCGAGTTGCCGCACGAGCGATTCGTGCTCGGGTCCGGCCACGATGAGCGAGAGAGCCGCCTCGGCGGCGATGTGGGCCAGCCGCGCGAGGGGATAGGTGGGATCGAGGGGCAGATAGGCACCGCCCGCTCGCAGCACGGCGAACAGGACCTCGGCCATGGCCGGCCCTCGCGACATGCACACGCCCACGAGCGGCGTCGCCTGGGGCGCGGACGAGGACGCCGTGCGCAACCGCGTCCGCACCCCACGTGCGAGTCGATGGGTCCGCGTGTCCAGCTCCTGGAAGCTGATGGAGCCCTCATCCGTGAGGAGCGCCGGTTTGTCGCGGCGCGCCGGGTTGGCCGTCAGCATCCGCGCGAGGGCGTCCTCCAGGGTCCAGTTCGCCGAGAGGGGATGAGGGGGGCCATGCATCACGCTCCACATGAAGACCGCAGCCTGCACCGGCTCGGCCGTGCTGTTGAAGCCTGGGCTCATGCGTGATGCGAGGAGTGTTCAGCGGCCGGGATGACGGTGGGAAGCGTGAAGAAGAAGGTGCTCCCCCTTCCTGGTTGGCTCTGGACCCAGATGCGTCCTCCGTGGGCTTCGACGAGCCCCTTCACGATGGCGAGTCCCAGACCGGCTCCTTGCTTGTTTCCCGCGGAGGCCTGCCAGAAGGGCTCGAAGAGGTGCGGCAGGTTCTCCTTTGGAATCCCAGCGCCCGTGTCGCTCACGGAGAAGCGCATCATGTGCCCCGCCGGCTCGGCCCGAAGCGCGATCCGTCCACCCGCGGGTGTGAACTTGAGCGCGTTGCCGAGCAGGTTCGAGAGGATCTGGATCACCCGGTCACGGTCGGCGAAGACAGGTGGCGCGTCCTCCGCGACGGCGACCGTGAGCTGGATGGACTTCTCCTCCGTGAGCGCGCGATGCAACTCGGCGGCCTCCCTGACGAGCCGCGCGGTCTGCTCCAAGCCGCGCTCCACCGACAGGCGGCCGGCCTCCATCCGGGCGACGTCCAGCAAGTCCTGGATGAGCCGGGTTGCCCGGTCGACCGCCTTTTGTATGGACTCGAGCGATGTCGTGTCGGCGATTCTCTTCTCGGGTGGAGACGTCAGGAACTTCCTGGCGCTCAGGGAGATGACATTCAGCGGAGTGCGGAGATCGTGGGCGACGACCCGGAGGACCTCATCGCGAGTACGCGTGGCCTGCCCGGACTGTTCATGCAAGCGGGCATTGTCGATGGCGAGCGCGGCGCGATGGGCGAGCTCTTCGGCGAGGGAGAGGTCCCGGGCGCCGTAGCGGCGCCCTGACTCGGACATCGTGAGGATGATCGCGCCCAGGACGCGCTCTCGCGTGGCGAGGGGCACGACGATGCCCGAGCGGGACTCGAGGCGGTGGAGCAGTTCCAGGTGACGGGCGTCCCTCGCCGTCGCCTCGAGTATCGCTTCGGGGATTTCCGGGACGAGCGCCGGCTTTCCCGTCTGGAGGACGTGGGCGACGATGTCTCCCTTCTGGGTCAGGTCATGGGGGTAGGCGGTGATCATCTCGCGCAGCAGGTGTGCCTTCTCCGGGGAAGCCGCCATGATTTCCACCCACTGCACCCGCCCGCCTTCATCGAAGAGGTCGATCATGCACCAGTCGGCCAGCGCGGGAACGGCCAACCCCGCGACGGTGGCCAGGGTGGTCCGGGGCTCGAGCGAGGCCGCGAGCCGCGGACCCGCCTCGGCCAGGAAGCGCCACGCCTGTTCGAGCTGCTTGCGCTCGGAAATGTCCTGGATCTGCGCGATGAAGTGGAGCGGCTCACCCCGAGAGTCGCGCACCAGGGAGGCTGTCAGCAGGATGGTCACGAGGTGGCCATCCTTGTGGATGTAGCGCTTCTCCATCTGATAGGTGCTGAGCTCTCCTTGGATCAGTCGGCGCACGTTCTCCAGGTCCAACTCCAGGTCCTCGGCGCAGGTGATGTCCTGGAACGTCTTGGTGAGGAGTTCCTGCTGCGAATAACCGAGGAGCTCGCACAGTGCGCCGTTCACGTTCAGGAAATGGCCGTCCAGACCGGTCAGGGACATTCCGATCGGTGCGTGCTCGAACGAGGTCCGGAATCGCTCCTCGCTGTCGCGGAGTGCTTCCGCGGACCGGTGCCGCGCATCCATCAGGGAGAGGGTGCTCGCATTCCACCCGACCACGAGCAGGACGGCGGCCATCGTGATGACCACGAAGACAGAGATGCCCAACGTGGCCCCGTAGAGCCCCAGCCGTTCACCCAGGAGCAGGACTCCACCCACCAGCAGGGGGATGAGGATGGTCGCGGGGAGCAGCCGGCGCGCCATGATGCCCCCGATGTCGTCTCGCAGGAGCAGGCGTGTCAGCCCTCGCTCGGGATGGACGGACAGGACGCCGAGCGACAGCAGCAGGAAGAGGAGCGCTGAATGGACCGCCATGGGCAAGGAGGGCGGTAGGTGGAAGACGAGCCGTTCGGGCTCGAACAGGCTCTCCTCCAGGTAGAGGTACCCGATGAGGACCAGGGTGGAGAGGAGCATGACGACCAGGGCCAGGAGCCGGGCTGGGAGCCACCCCTGGCGGGTCCTGACATGCATGAGCAGGAGCATCAGCCCCGTGAGACAGAAGCTCAATGCGGTCGAGGGCGCGGGCCGTCCCGGGAGCTTCGGGGTCAGCTGCTGGACGGTCTCGCTGAAGAGCAGGATGTCGATTCCAAGGTCGGCCCCGGAGATGTACTCGGAGAGGGTCAGGCCCCCCAACAGCAGGGTCGTGAGCGCCAGGGCCTGACCTGTTCCTCGCCGCCATGGGTTCGCCTTTTCTTCGTGGAGCAGCCAGAGCGCGGTGCCGCTCAGGATGAAGCCCACCGCGGTGTTCGGCATCATGATGCCCGCGCCTGGCCAGGGAACGAGTTGGATGAGGAGCCTGCTCGCCAGGGACCAGCCGAGCAGATCCAGAACCGCAACCAGAACGGCGAGCCCACTCGCGACTGGCACCAGCCATGCGAGCACCCGCTCGAACCGATGGAGAGAACCGCTATGCGGCGACGTCGTCATGGGTCTCGAGCAACCACTGTGCCCCGGACGGGGCGCAGATGCCGTCCTCGAATGGAGTGCGGTCAAGACCCGAACACCGTGGGCAGGGGAAGTCGTGCCGGACGTGCTGCTCGCGCCAGGCACCATTGTCCGCGGGGGTTGGGAGACGTGTGCCGTCCGACGATGCACGGCCTCGCTCCACTCCACGCTCGCCAGGGTAGGCGGCACCCTGGATTGCGCTCGTGGGTCCTCTCCATGAAGTTCCCGGACCCGCTCGGAGCAAGTTTCCAGCTCCGGGAAGAGCGGCCGGGCAGGTCTGGCTCGTGGCGGGTGGACCCCGGCGAGTCAGGAGCCTCGTTCTACCCTCTACGGATGACGAGGCGGCCATCCCTCCCCTCGTTCAGGGAGGCGAGCTTCATTGTCCGGCGCCGCCCTTCGCGGGCACCTGGGCCTTGCGGAGCTCACCCCAGCAGGCGTCGTAATCCGATTGCAGGGTCGGGCTCTCCATCGCCGCGCTCGTCGGCGCGATGACCCAGCGCGTCTCGAACATGAAGGCGAGCGTGTTGTCGATCTTCCGCGGCGCGAGGTCCGCGGCCACCGCCTCCTCGTAGGTCTTCCGGTCGGGGCCGTGGGAGCTCATGCAGTTGTGGAGCGACACTCCGCCCGGCACGAACTGGTCCGCCTTGGCGTCGTAGACACCGTGGACCAGCCCCATCATCTCGCTCATCACGTTGCGATGGAACCACGGCGGCCGGAACGTGTGCTCGGCGACCATCCACCGGGGCGGGAAGATCACGAAGTCGCAGTTGGCGGTCCCAGGCGTCTCACTCGGCGACGTGAGCACCGTGAAGATCGACGGATCCGGGTGATCGAAGCTCACCGTGTTGATGGTGTTGAATCGCGCGAGATCATACGTGTACGGCACGTGCGTGCCATGCCACGCGACGACGTCGAACGGCGAGTGCTCGAGCGTCGTCTCCCAGAGGTGGCCCTGGAACTTCTGCACGACGCGCGTCGGCCGCTCGATGTCCTCGTAGCTCGCCGTGGGTGCCAGGAAGTCCCGCGCATTGGCGAGGCCATTGGAGCCGATGGGGCCCAGCTCGGGGAGCCGGAACGGCGCGCCGTAGTTCTCGCAGATGTAGCCGCGCACCGGCCCGTCCGGCAGCTCCACGCGCATGCGCACCCCGCGCGGGATGAGCGCCATGTGCCCGGGCGCAACCCGCAGCACACCCATCTCGGTCACGAGCCGGAGTGCCCCGGACTGCGGCACGATGAGCAGCTCCCCGTCGGCGTTGAAGAACGCGGTGTCGACCATGGACGCGTTCGCGGCGTAGACGTGCATCGCCGCGCCCGTGCCGAGGGCGGGCGAGCCATTGCCGCCCATCGTGAACAGCCCCTCGAGCAACGTCGTCGGCTCCGTGGGCAGCGGCAGTGGATTCCAGCGCAGCCGGTTGGGCGTCGGCGGAACCTCGTCGAACGGCCCGCTGCGCAGGTGACGTGCTTCCGTCCGACGGTACGGCGGGTGGGTCGCGCTCGGCCTCAGCCGGTAGAACCACGTCCGCCGGTTCTCACCGCGCGGAGCGGTGAAGGCCGTGCCCGAAATCTGCTCGGCGTAGAGGCCGAACGCGACGCGCTGCGGCGTGTTCTGGCCGACAGGAAGCGCACCGGGGATGGCCTCCGATGCATGCTCGTTCCCGAAGCCCGAGAGAGAGTGGCTGGTGTCCATGGCGCCCAGATAGTAACGGATGAAACCAGTTTGACAAGGTCACGGCTCTCGCTTCAGAGAGCGGTTCGCACTGTGCTCGACACGCTCGAGCAGCGAGCGCAGCATCGCCCGTTCGCCGGGCTTCAGGTCGGCGAGCACCTCGGCCTCGGCCTCGAGCGCCGCGGGGGCCACGCGCTCGTAGATGCGGCGGCCCGCGGCGGTCAGCGACAAGCGGCGTGAGCGTGCGTCGCTCTCGCTCGTGGCGCGCCGCACCATGCCTCGTTCCTCGAGGGAACGCGCGGCGCGGCTCACGGGGACCTTCTCCATCCGCGTGCGTTTGACGAGCTCGAGCTGCGTGCGATCGCCGTCCTCCCCGAGCACCGCGATGAGCCGCCACTCCTGCGTGCTCAGGCCGTATTGCTCCGCGTACACGCGCGCGATCCGTTGGCTGACGACGTTCGCGGCGACCGAGAGGCGGTACGGGAGGAACTCATCGAGGCTCAGGCTCACGGGGCGCGTTCGGCTCATCGCGCCGAGTTATAGTGGGCGCCCCCTCGGGGCAACCCGCGAGTGTGCACCCGAACGCATCGGCCGCGCCCCCGGGGCCGGTGTCCGTCCCAGGGCCTACAGGTGCGAGCAAGATGGTCAGGGGAGGGCTTTCCCGGCCGCCTGGTGGGCGTCCCCTTGTTCCGGGGGCCGACGCGCCGCGGCGAGGGTATCTCCACCTTGGGGGCATGGCGGACCTGTTCCAGCTCTTCGCGGTATCGGCCGTGGTCATGGGCATCTCCCAGACCATCACCCGGGAGCGCATCTTCGCGCCCCTGCGTGAGCGGCTGGGGGGCAAGGAGAGGTTCTGCGGCTACCTGGTTTCCTGCCCTTATTGCACCTCGCACTACGTGGCCTTCGTGCTGGTGCCGCTCACGGGCACCTATCCCATCCGGGTGGTGGTGGGCGGCTGGGTGGGAATGGTGCTGAACTGGTTCCTCTCGTCCATCCTCCTCACCGTCATCGCCGCCTTCTTCCGGGTCCTCTTCTGGTTCGTGGACGAGGCCCAGGGCCTGGTGCGCCGACGTCAGCGGACCGAGGAGGAAGAGGTGGCGACCCAGCGTGTCATCCGCGAGCAGGCCGAGCGGCAACTGCCCGACGAGCCGGGTGCGGACGCCCCGCACTGAGGGCGGCTGGCGGTTGCGAGAGGGGAGGGGAGGGCGTTAAGTGGCCCGCATGTCCTCGAACGCTAATTCCGTGGGCGGCACGCTCGCCATCGAGGTGGAAATCCGCAAGGAGAAGGTGTCCGCGCTCCGGCGGGTGGCCACGCGGGTGGAGTCGTTGTTGGAGGAGTTGAAGCAGGTGGAGCAGTCCCTGGCCGGCACGCGGGGCCCCGAGCGGGCGCGCTGGGTGGCGCGGCACAAGGAGCTGCGGGCCGAGGCGGACAAGCAGCGCTGGTACCTCATCGTGCAGCGCGAGGCCATGGGCCTGTACCACCACGACGACGTCTACGAGCTGTACCGCCTGCCCGCGCCGGTGGAGTAGGGCGGCCTCACGCCCGGCGCCGGTAGATGCGCTCCTCGGCGTCCACCTCGTCGTAGTCGTTCTCCAGCACCGTGTGGCGCAGCGTCTCGCCGCGCCCCAGCACCAGCACCCCGAAGCGGCGCAAGGACTGGTGCAACAGCCGGTGGACGCGTGCCTGCAGGGGCGCGCCGAAGTAGATGAGCACGTTGCGGCAGAGCACCACGTTGAACTCGTTGAACGTGCCGTCGCTCACCAGGTTGTGCTGTGCGAAGACGACGTTCTTGCGCAGCGAGGCCTTGAAGATCGCGTGATCGTAGTTGGCCGTGTAGTAGTCGCTGAAGGCGGCGGTGCCGCCGGCGCGCATGTAGTTGGACGTGTACTCGCGCATGTGCTCCAGCGGGAAGATGCCCGACTTGGCCCGCTCCACCACGGCCACGTTCATGTCCGTGGCGTAGATGCGGCTGCGCTCGTACAGCCCCACCTCCTGCAGCAGGATGGCGAGCGAGTACACCTCTTCTCCCGTGGAACACCCCGCGTGCCAGATGCGCACGAAGGGGGCGGAGAAGAGGTGGGGCACCACCTGTTCGCGAAACGCCCGGAAGAAGGTGGGGTCGCGGAACATGGTGGTGGTGTTCACCGACAGGTGTTGCAGCAGCATGTCCATCGCCGCCGAGTCGTGCAGCACCTTGGCCTGAAGCGCGGAGAGGCTCTCCAGCTTCAGGGCATGAACCATGTTCCACACCCGCCGCCGTAACGACATGCGGGCATAGCCCCGGAAGTCCAGGCCATAGCGTCGCAGGATGCCCTCGAGGAGGAGATCCAGCTCGATGTCCTCGAGAGCTTCCTCGACCTGTCCTTCCGCGCGTGGCCTGGCTTCCGTCATGCCAACTACCCCTTCTGGGCGCGCTCGGCGTTGCGGAACAGCCACACGCGCAGCAGGCTGATGAGCTGGTCGGTCTCCACCGGCTTGGTGATGTAGTCACTGGCGCCGGCGTCGATGCACTTCTCCCGGTCTCCCTTCATGGCCTTGGCCGTGAGCGCGATGATGGGCAGGTTCTTCAGGGTGTTGACCTGGCGGATGGCGCGCATGGTCTCGTAGCCGTCCATCTCCGGCATCATCACGTCCATGAGCACCACGTGCAGGTCCGGCGTGTTGCGGATGATCTCGATGCCCTTGCGGCCGTTCTCCGCGTAGAGCACCTGCATCTTGTGCCGCTCCAGCACGCTGGTGAGGGCGAAGATGTTGCGCACGTCGTCATCCACCACGAGCACCTTCTTGCCCGCGAGCACCGGATCGCTCTGGTGCAACTGCTTGATCATCGCCCGCTTGCTCTCGGGGAGGTTGGCCTCCACGCGGTGCAGGAAGAGCGCCGTCTCGTCCAGGAGCTGCTCGGGCGACTTGACGCTCTTGATGATGATGGCGTCGGTGACGCGCTTGAGGACCGTCTCCTCGTCCTCGGTGAGCTCCTTGCCCGTGTAGACGATGATGGGCGGGGTGTGCCCCTGGCTCTTCATGGCGTCGATGAGCTGCAGGCCCGTCATGTCCGGCAGACCCAGGTCCAGCACCACGCAGTCGAAGTACTTCTCCTGCATGCACTGGAGGGCCTCGTGGCCGCTGCCCACGGCGGTCGTCTTCACGTCTCCGTTGCCGATGAGGGTGACGATGCTCTCGCGCTGGCGCAGGTCGTCCTCCACCACCAGCAGGTTCTTCACCGGCCGCTCGATGAAGCCCTTCACCCGGCCCAGGGCCTCGCCCAGGGTCTCGCGGGTGACGGGCTTCTGGAGCACCGCCAGCGCGCCCAGCTTCAGGCCGCGGCTGCGCTCCTCCTCGCTCGCGGAGATGATGTGCACGGGGATGTGGCGGGTGCGGCTGTCGTGCTTGAGCCGGTCGAGCAGGTTCCACCCGTCGATGACCGGCAGCCCGATGTCCAGGGTGATGGCGTCCGGCTTGTACTGCCGTGCCATGGCGAGGCCCGTGTCGCCGCGCAGCGCGACCAGTCCCTTGAAGCCCTTCTCGCGCACCAGGCCGAGCAGGATGCGGGCGAAGACGATGTCATCCTCGACGATGAGCAGCGTGCGGTCTCCCGGCTGGATGTTGCGCCGGTCGTCCTCCACCTCCTCCTCGCGTGACAGATCTTCCTCCTGGACCGCGTTCTCCACCTCCGCGCGCAGCGCATGCATCCGCGCCTCCGGGCTCATCCGGGCGCCGAGGCTCGCTCCACCATGGCTCGGGGTCGTGGTCGTCCCGTTGCCATGGCCGTTGCCGTTGCCGTTCGGCTGCACGGGTCGGGTCGAGCTGAGCGAGGGGGCGACATAGGTCTGGGGGATGTAGAGCGTGAAGGTGCTGCCCTTGCCTGGGGAGCTGACCACCTTGATTTCACCGCCCAGCAGCTTGGCGATCTCCCGGCTGATGGACAGACCCAGGCCGGTGCCGCCGTACTTGCGGCTGGTGGTGCCATCGGCCTGCTGGAAGGCCTCGAAGATGATCTTCTGCTTGTTCTCCGCGATGCCGATGCCGGTGTCGATGACGGAGAAGGCGATCACCGAGCCACCCTGGTTGAGGATGGGGTGCTCCAGGCTCCAGCCACCGCGGGCCGGACGCACGTCGAGGATGACCTGGCCCTCCTCGGTGAACTTGAAGGCGTTGGCCAGCAGGTTCTTGATGACCTGCTGCAGCCGGCGCCCGTCGGTGTAGAGGTTGGCGGGCAGGGCCTGGGCGAAGTCCAGCTTGAAGCCGAGCTTCTTGTCCACGGCCATCTGCCGGAAGGTGCGCTCCACGAAGTCCTTCAGGCTGGAGAGCGACACCTCGTCCACGTCCACGCTCATCGTCCCGGATTCGATCTTCGACAGATCCAGGATGTCGTTGATGAGCGAGAGCAGATCGCTGCCCGCGCCGTGGATCGTCTGGGCGAACTCCACCTGGCGGCCGGAGAGGTTGCCCTCGGCGTTCTCCGACAGGAGCTTGGAGAGGATGAGCAGGCTGTTGAGGGGCGTGCGCAGCTCGTGGCTCATGTTGGCCAGGAACTCGTTCTTGTACTTGGAGGACAGGGCGAGCTGCTGGGCGCGATCCTCCAGGGACATCTTCGCCTGTTCGATCTCGCGGTTCTTGCGCTCGACCTCCATGTTCTGCACCTGCAGGAGGCGGCTGCGCTCCTCGAGCTCCTCGTTGGTCTGCTGCAGCTCTTCCTGCTGCTGCTTGAGACGCTCCTCGGAGGCCTGGAGGCTCTTGGCCTGCTGCTCCAGGCGGCGGTTGGTCTCGGTGAGCTCCTGCTGACCGCTGCGCAGCTCGTCGGCGAGGCTCTGCGACTGCTTGAGCAGCTCCTCGGTGCGCATGCCCGCGGCGATGGTGTTGATCACGATGCCGATGGACTCGGTGAGCTGGTCCAGGAAGGACAGGTGCGTCTCGCTGAAGCGGTAGAAGGAGGCCAGCTCGATGACCGCCTTCACCTGGCCCTCGAAGATGACCGGCAGCACCACGATGTTGAGCGGCTTGGACTCGCCCAGCCCGCTGTTGATGCGGATGTAGTCGTCCGGCACGTCCGTGAGGAGGATGCGCTCCTTCTCCACGGCGCACTGGCCGACCAGGCCCTCGCCCATGCGGAAGTTGTTGGCGAGGTTCTTGCGCTCCCGGTAGGCGTAGGTGGACAGCAGCCGGAGCGTCTGGCTCTTGTCCGAGCCGTCCATGAGGAAGAAGACGCCGTGCTGGGCCTGCACCAGGGGCGCCAGTTCCTTGAGGATGAGCTTGGAGACGGTCTCCAACTCGCGCTGACCCTGGAGGATGCGGGTGAAGCGCGCGAGGTTCGTCTTGAGCCAGTCCTGCTCGGTGTTCTTCTGCGTGGTGTCACGCAGATTGGCGATCATCTGGTTGATGTTGTCCTTGAGGGCGGCCATCTCGCCTTGGGCCTCGACCGAGATGCTGCGGGTCAGGTCGCCCTTGGCCACCGCGGTGGCCACCTCGGCGAGCGAGCGCACCTGGGTGGTGAGCGAGCCGGCCATGGAGTTCACGTTGTCCGTGAGGTCGCGCCACGTGCCGGCCGCGCCGGGCACCTTGGCCTGACCGCCCAGCTTTCCTTCGATACCCACCTCGCGGGCCACCGTGGTCACCTGGTCGGCGAACGTGGCCAGCGTGTCGATCATCCCGTTGATGGTGTCGGCCAGGGCGGCGATTTCACCCTTGGCGGCGAGGGCCAGCTTGCGCTTCAGGTCACCCGCGGCGACCGCCGTCACCACCGTGGCGATGCCTCGCACCTGGGCGGTGAGGTTGCTCGCCATGGAGTTCACGTTGTCGGTGAGGTCCTTCCAGATGCCGGCAACGCCCTGCACCTGCGCCTGACCGCCGAGCTTGCCTTCCGTACCCACCTCGCGCGCCACGCGCGTCACTTCCGAGGCGAACGAGGAGAGCTGATCCACCATCGTGTTGATGGTGTTCTTCAGCTCGAGGATCTCTCCCTGCACGTCCACGGTGATCTTCTTGCTCAGATCACCCATGGCGACGGCGGTGGTGACCTTGGCGATGTCACGCACCTGGGCGGTGAGGTTGCTCGCCATGGAGTTCACGTTGTCCGTGAGGTCCTTCCACGTGCCGCTCACGCCCTTCACCTGGGCCTGGCCGCCCAGCTTGCCTTCCGTACCCACTTCGCGCGCCACGCGGGTCACTTCGGAAGCGAACGAGGAGAGCTGATCCACCATCGTGTTGATGGTGTTCTTCAGCTCGAGGATCTCGCCCTTCACGTCCACGGTGATCTTCTTGGACATGTCGCCATTGGCGACGGCGGTGGTCACCTCGGCGATGTTGCGCACCTGGGCGGTGAGGTTGCTCGCCATGGAGTTCACGTTGTCGGTGAGATCCTTCCAGGTGCCGCTCACGCCCTTCACCTGGGCCTGGCCGCCCAGCTTGCCCTCGGTACCCACTTCCTTGGCGACGCGGGTCACTTCCGATGCGAAGGTGTTGAGGTTGTCCACCATCGTGTTGATGGTGTTCTTGAGTTCGAGGATCTCCCCCTTCACGTCCACGGTGATCTTCTTGCTCAGGTCACCATTGGCGACGGCGGTGGTCACCTCGGCGATGTTGCGCACCTGGGCGGTGAGGCCGCTGGCCATGGAGTTCACGTTATCGGTGAGATCCTTCCAGGTGCCGCTCACGCCCTTCACCTGGGCCTGACCACCGAGCTTGCCCTCCGTGCCCACCTCGCGCGCCACGCGCGTCACTTCCGAGGCGAAGGTGTTGAGGTTGTCCACCATCGTGTTGATGGTGTTCTTCAGCTCGAGGATCTCCCCCTTCACGTCCACGGAGATCTTCTTGGACATGTCGCCGTTGGCCACGGCGGTGGTGACCTTGGCGATGTCACGCACCTGGGCGGTGAGGCCACTGGCCATGGAGTTCACGTTGTCCGTGAGGTCCTTCCACGTACCGGCGACGCCCTCGACCTGCGCCTGTCCACCCAGCTTGCCTTCCGTACCCACTTCCTTGGCGACGCGCGTCACTTCGGAAGCGAACGAGGAGAGCTGGTCCACCATCGTGTTGATGGTGTTCTTGAGGGCGAGGATTTCCCCCTTCACGTCCACGGTGATCTTCTTGGACAGGTCACCGCGAGCCACCGCCGTGGTCACCTCGGCGATGTTGCGCACCTGGGCGGTGAGGTTGCCGGCCATCTGGTTCACGTTGTCCGTGAGATCCTTCCAGGTGCCCGCGACGTCCTTCACCTGCGCCTGACCGCCGAGCTTGCCCTCCGTACCCACCTCGCGGGCGACGCGTGTCACCTCGAAGGAGAAGGTGTTGAGGTTGTCCACCATCTTGTTGATGGTGTTCTTCAGCTCGAGGATCTCACCGCGCACATCCACGGTGACCTTCTGGCCGAGGTCGCCGTTGGCCACCGCGGTGGCCACCTTGGCGATGTCGCGCACCTGGGCGGTGAGGCCGCTGGCCATGGAGTTCACGTTGTCCGTGAGGTCCTTCCACGTGCCGGCCACGCCTTCCACGCGGGCCTGACCGCCGAGCTTGCCCTCGGTGCCCACTTCCTTGGCGACGCGGGTCACTTCCGAGGCGAACGAGGAGAGCTGATCCACCATCGTGTTGATGGTGTTCTTCAGGGCGAGGATCTCGCCCTTCACGTCCACGGTGACCTTCTTGCTCAGGTCGCCCCGGGCCACCGCCGTGGTGACATCCGCGATGTCACGCACCTGGGCGGTGAGGTTGCCGGCCATCTGGTTCACGTTGTCCGTGAGATCCTTCCAGGTGCCCGCGACGTCCTTCACCTGGGCCTGACCGCCGAGCTTGCCCTCCGTGCCCACCTCACGCGCCACGCGCGTCACCTCGATGGAGAAGGTGTTGAGGTTGTCCACCATCTTGTTGATGGTGTTCTTGAGCTCGAGGATTTCGCCCTTCACGTCCACGGTGACCTTCTGGCCGAGGTCGCCGTTGGCCACCGCGGTGGCCACCTTGGCGATGTCACGCACCTGGGCGGTGAGGCCGCTGGCCATGGAGTTCACGTTGTCCGTGAGGTCCTTCCACGTACCGCTCACGCCCTTCACCTGGGCCTGACCGCCGAGCTTGCCCTCGGTACCCACTTCGCGGGCAACGCGCGTCACCTCGCCCGAGAAGGTGTTGAGGTTGTCCACCATCGTGTTGATGGTCTGCTTGAGCTCGGCCATCTCACCGCGCACGTCCACGGTGATCTTCTTGGACAGGTTGCCGTTGGCGACGGCGGTGGTCACCTCGGCGATGTTGCGCACCTGGGCGGTGAGGTTGCTCGCCATCAGGTTCACGCTGTCGGTGAGCTCCTTCCAGGTGCCGGACACGCCGCGCAGTACGGCCTGGCCGCCGAGCTTGCCTTCCGTACCCACCTCGCGCGCCACGCGCGTCACTTCCGAGGCGAACGAGGAGAGCTGGGTCACGGTGCTGTTGATGACCTGGGCGGTGCGCAGGAACTCGCCGCGGAGGGGACGATCCTCGAAGTCCAGCGCCATGGTCTGGGTCAGGTCGCCCTTGGCCACGGCGCCGATGACGCGCGCCACCTCGGTGGTGGGCAGGGCCAGGTCGGTGATGAGGGAGTTGATCGCCTCCAGGCACGATTGCCAGCCACCCACGGCGTTGGGGAGCGAGGCTCGCTGGGCGATGCGGCCCTCGCGGCCCACCACCAGGCTGATGCGCGCGACCTCGTTCGTCAGCGCCTCGTTGAGGCTGATGACCTCGTTGAGCGTGTCGTAGATCTTCCCCGTGGTCCCGGTGCGATCCTCGGGCATACGGGCCTGGAAGTCCCCCTTGCGGATGGACTGAAGCGTCTTGAGCAGGAGCTTGGCGTCGATCGAGGTGTCGGTCTGCGCCTTGTCGGACGACGTGGCCATGGTGGGAGACATCTCCTGTGCTGCGGGTCGGGGGGCGGACGGGTCGGGGGGCGGACCGCCGCGGGAGGTAGGACGAGGCATGGGAGTGGGCTCAGGCGGCGTTGCACAGCCGCTTCAACACCTGGGACAAGTCCTCGGAGGACACGGGTTTGACGAGATGCGCGTCGAAGCCGGCGGCGAGTGCGCGCTTGCGATCTTCCGGGTGGCCGTAGCCGGTGAGGGCGACGAGCCGGGTGTCGGCGCCACCGGCGGAAGCGCGCACCAGCTCCGCCACCTGATAGCCGTCCAGCTCGGGCAGGCCGATGTCCACCAGCGCCACCTGGGGACGCTGGGAGAGGACCAGCTCCACCGCGGCGCGCCCGTCGCTGGCCTCCGCCACGTGGTGGCCGTGCAGCTCGAGCAGATCGCGCAGCGTCTCGCGGATGTCCGGGTTGTCCTCCACGAGGAGGATGTTCAGCGGCCTCAGGGACGGGCCGAGCGAGGCGGCGGACTTCAACATGTTGGGAATCGCCAGGGGCGCGGTGGCCTCGGCGGGCAGCGGCAGGCGCACGACGAACTCGCTGCCCTGGGAGAGGCCCTGGCTGTGGGCGCTCACGCGTCCGCCATGCATCTCCACGAGGCTGCGCACCAGGGTGAGGCCGAGTCCCAGTCCTCCCTGGGCCCGGTCGCTGCCCGGATCCACCTGCACGAAGAGATCGAAGACGCGCTGGAGCATGTCCGGCCGGAGGCCGACGCCGTTGTCACGCACGGAGAGGACGAGCTCTCCGTTGTCGCGCCGTGCCGTCAGCTCGATGCGTCCGCCGGAGGGCGTGTACTTGGCCGCGTTGTGCAGCAGGTTGGCCACCACCTGGGTCATGCGGGTGGGATCCACGTTCAGGATCAGCGGCTCCTCGGGCAGGCTCACGCTCAGCGAGTGGTGGCGCTGCTGGATGAAGGGATCGCACGCCTGGATGGCGCCATCCACGATCTCCTTGAAGGTGACCAGGCGGGGCCGGATCTCCACCTTGCCCCGGGTGATGCGGCTGACGTCCAGCAGATCATCCACCAGCCGCGTCATGTGACTCACCTGGCGATCCGCGCTGGCGAAGGCCCGCTGGAGGATCTCATCCTGCGGAGCACGCAGTTGGAAGACCTCGAGCGCGTGGCGGACGGGAGCCAGGGGGTTGCGCAGCTCGTGGGCCAGCATGGCGAGGAACTCGTCCTTGCGGCGGTCCGCCTCGCGCAGCGCGAGGATGAGCTGCTCGCGCTCGCGCGCCACCGCGGACAGCTCCGCCTGGGCCTGTTCCTTCTCCTGCACCAACTTCGCGAGCTCCTGAGCGCGTTGCTCGCGCGCCTCGGACACCTTGCGCTCGCGCTCGACCTCCTGCTGCAACAGGGAGCGCTCGTAGTGGGCCCGCGCCTCGGCGAGCTGCTGGGCGTGGGCACGGCTCTCCGCCTGCCTGAGCAGCGCCTCCTGCCGGCGCACCTCCTCCTTCTTGCGGTGCAGCTCCAGGAACACGCCCACCTTGGTGCGGAGGATCTCCGGAACGATGGGCTTGAAGAGGTAGTCCACCGCGCCCAGCTCGTAGCCGCGCGAGACGTTCACCTCACTGCGGTTGAACGCGGTGATGTAGATGATGGGGATGTGCCGCGTCCGCTCGCGCATGCGAATGAGTGACGCGGTGTCGTATCCATCCATTCCGGGCATCTGCACGTCCAGCAGGATGAGGGCGAACTCCCGCTCGAGCAGCAGGCGCAGCGCCTCGTCGCCCGACGCGGCGGTGACGACGTTGGCGCCGAGATCCGTCATCAGCACCTCCAGCGCACGAAGGTTCGCGGGCGTGTCATCCACGGCCAGCACATCGACTCGGGAGAGCGTGGAAGACGGCGAGGGGGCGACGGAGGGCGGGCTAACCGGCAGGTCGGACACGGTCGCTTTTTTACCGTTTATCGGGACGTAGACCCAGGCCAGTCGTTCTTCTTTCTGTCGTCTGAATGACGACCAGACGTCCAGACGAGCCTGCCCGGATGGCAAGTCGAGCACCGCGTCACGGAAGGTGAGGGCTTGTCCGTGGCCCCGGATACACCGGACTCTCAGGACTCGCCGGGCTCTTCCGCCTCGGAAGGCTCGAGGAGCGTCTGGAGCGCCACCCGGAACAGCCGGAAGCGGGGTGGGGGAAGGGCGCGCACGAGCATGGCGAGCCGACGGAGGGCGGGCTGCGTTTCGAGCTCTTCCTCGGCCTGCCCCTGCTCGTCCGGACCGGAAGGCGGAGGAGGAAGGGCGAGGAGCATGTCGGCGGAGACGCCCAGGACGACGCACAACTCGCGGAGCTTGGGGACGCTCGGCAGCATGTCCCCCCGCTCGATACGCCCGTAGACGGTGGGGACGAAGCCCACGGCGTGGGCCACCTGCTCCTGGGTGAGATCCAATCGGGTCCGGGCCATCCTCAGGCGGGTGCCGAGACCGGGCTGTGGCGTTTCGTCCATGGGGTGCGCTCCCACGTGGGACAAGGGCACCCGAATCCCTGGACGGGGCCCTCCCCTTCGGGTGGCGGGACCCTACCTGATGGGAGGAGTCACTGGAAGAAAACCTGACTCATGCTCCCGCCGCGGGGGGCTCAGTGCCACGAGGCCCCGGAGCCGAAGAACTCCTCCAGCTCGCGCGGCGTGGGGGCATGGGGCACGTCGGGGAAGAGCACGCTCCGGGACGCGTGGCCGAGCAGGTGGCGCTCCTCGTCCACGACCCACAGTCTGTCCAGGGCCGAGTCCTCCATCCTCCGCATGGCCTCCTCCACGGGGATGTCGGGGGAGAGTCCCTCGACGTCCTCGCTCATCACGGAGGACACCCGGGAGGCATCCACGTCGTGTCCCATGGCGACGCCGCGCACCACGAGATCCCGGTCCGTCACCAGCCCCACCAGCTTGCCGTTCTCGCAGACCGGGAGGCTGTCGGCGTCGAGCCGGCGCATCATCTCCGCGGCCTGGCGCAGGGTGGCGCGGGGCTCGAGCACTTCTTCTTCGCGCGTCATCACGTCCTTGAGGGTCTTCATGATCGACGGCTCCTTCGCAGGGGTTGTGCGGGGGGAGGTCAACAGGCTCGCGCCCAGAGTGCCCGCATGTCCGCGGGCAGTGCGTCGCTCACCTGTTGGGCTTCACCCTCGGTGATACAGGCGCGGAGGGTGGCGAGGACCGCCCGGGTCACACTCTCCGCCCGGGCCCGGTCCGCGCCGATGTCCGCCTCCACGCGTTGGAGCAACGCCTCCATCCCCGAGGGGCCGGGGACGTCGTCTCCTTGGAGAGGACAGCCTTGGAAGGCTTCCTGGAGCTTCAGGGGCAGCCACGCCCGCGGATCATCCGCCGTGACGTGACGCAGGGGTCGTTCCAGCGCGCACAACACCGACACGAGTGCCCGCCGGGCCTGCTCCCTGGGCAGACTGCTTCGCTCGCCGAGCTTCTCCAGGAAGAGCGAGTAGCTGCGGGTGCACCGGGCCCGGTGCCTCCGCTCGCGCAACAGCCGTAGCTCGTCCTCCATCCGCTCGGGCTCGTCCGCCATGGTGCGTCCTCCCATCTGTACGGTGGTGATCACCCGGGGCGGATGCACCTGCCTGGCACCTCTCTGGAAAGCAGGCAGGGGAGCGGAGCGAGGGGACCAGGCCGACTTGCGGTGCGGGTCCCCGGAAATAGGAGGAGGGGCGGACTCAGCCCTGCCGCCAGGCGGCGAGGGCGAACAGCACCCAGCCCACGAGGAAGCCCACGCCTCCCAGGGGAGTGATGGCGCCCAGGACGCGCACGCCGGAGAGCGCCAGGGCGTACAGGCTGCCGGAGAAGAGCACGATGCCCACCACCAGGGCCCATCCCGCGCCGTTGAGCAGGGGGCTGGGCCGCAGGTGCGCGAGCAGACCGACCGCGATGAGCCCCAGCGAGTGATACATGTGGTAACGCGCGCCTGTTTCGAAGATGGTTTGCATGTCCGGAGGGAGCCTCGTGCGCAGGGCATGTGCACCGAAAGCTCCAGCCGCCACAGACAGGAACGCGCTTGCCGCGCCGAGAATGAGCCACAGACGCATCGTCGAGCGCCTTTCTTTCCTCAGAAGTCCGACCGAGGCACCCTACCGCGCCCAGTCCAGCGCGTCTCTACTTTCTCCCGATGCCAGCTCCCTCCTCCAAGAAGCCCACTTCCCGTAAGTCCTCTCCTCCCGCGCTCCAGCCCTTCGAGCTGCGGCCCTCGTCCATCCAGGGTCAGGGCGCCTTCGCCACGCGCCCCATCAAGAAGGGCGATCGCATCATCGAGTACCTCGGCGAGCGCATCACCCAGGACGAGGCGGACGAGCGCTACGACGACAGTGCCATGGCGCGCCACCACACCTTCCTCTTCAGCGTGGACGACGACACGGTCATCGACGCGGCGCGGGGGGGCAACGACGCCCGGTTCATCAACCACTCGTGCGCTCCCAACTGTCAGGCCTTCCTGGAGGACGAGCGCATCTACATCTACGCCCTGCGCGACATCGCCGTGGGCGATGAGCTCAGCTACGACTACGGCTACGAGCGCACCGAGGACATGGGCCCCGAGGAGGAGGCGCTCTACGTCTGCCGCTGTGGCGCTCCCAATTGCCGGGGCACCATCCTCGCTCCCCTGAAGAAGGAGGAGCCCAAGAAGAAGGCATCCGCGAAGAAGTCCTCGAAGAAGACTTCTTCCTCGAAGAAGAAGTCGTCGAAGAAGGCGCCCTCGAAGGTGGGGGGCAAGCGCGCGTCCAAGGCCCGGTCCGGACGGGGGGACAAGGGCCGCACGCGCGCGGCCCGCGGGTAAGCGCGAGAGGGTGGACACCGGGAGTCGAACCGGGCACCGTCCCGTCGCCGCGCGCCCCGGCCTGCTCCCGGGGCGTGACGGGTTGACCCGTACGGAGGACCCTCTTTGACCCTCTCCCTCTTCGCGGCGCTCGCCCTGACCGCCGCGCCCACCGCCCCTCAGCCGTACACCGCCCAGGATCAGGTGATGATGCGCCGGATCCAGGATCCGAGCGTGTCTCCGGATGGCAAGCGCATCGCCTTCGTGCTGCGCACCACGGACCTGGAGGCCAACCGCGGCCGCACCGATCTGTGGCTCGTCAACACGGACGGGACTTCCCCGCGTCAGCTCACCTTCACTCCGGAGAGCGAGGGGCAGCCCACCTGGAGCCCCGATGGTCAGAGCCTCTTCTTCCTCTCCTCGCGGGGCGGCTCGAGCCAGGTGTTCCTCCTGCCCCTGGACGGGGGGGAGTCGCGCGCCGTCACGAAGCTGCCCCTGGACGTGAGCGCCTTCCGCCTGTCGCGCGATGGCCGGATGCTCGCCGTGGCCCTGGAGGTCTACCCCGACTGCCCCACGCTGGAGTGCACCCCCCAGCGCCAGAAGGAGCAGGCGCAGAAGAAGAGCACGGGCCGCGTCCATGAGCAGCTCTTCGTCCGGCACTGGGACACCTGGGCGGATGGCCGGCGCTCGCACCTCTTCGTGCTGCCGGTGGATGGCTCCGCCGCCCCGCGTGACGTGATGGCGGGCATGGACGCGGACGGTCCCAGCAAGCCCTTCGGCGGCCCGGAGGAGTTCACCTTCACTCCGGATGGCAAGGGGCTCGTCTTCACCGCGCGCGACGTGGGCCGCACGGAGGCGTGGAGCACGGACCTGGATCTCTTCCTCGCCTCCGTGGAGCGTCCCGGCAAGCCGCGCAAGCTCACCGAGAAGAACCGCGCCACGGACACCCAGCCCGTGTTCAGCCCGGATGGCAAGACGCTCGCCTACCTCGCCATGTCACGCCCCGGCTTCGAGGCGGACCGGCTGCGCGTGGTGCTGCGCGCGTGGCCGGAGGGCCCGGAGCGCGTCCTCGCCGAGTCGTGGGATCGCTCGGCGGGCGCGCTCACCTGGAGCGCGGACGGCAAGTCGTTGCTCGCCACCGCGGCGGACACGGGGCAGCAGCCCGTCTTCTCCCTGGATGTGGCGAGCGGTCAGGTGCGCACGCTCATGGGGCAGGGAAGCTGCTCGGATCCCCGCGCCCTGCCGGATGGCCGCGTCGTCTTCCTTCGCGATGATCTCAAGTCACCCGCGGACCTGTACGTGATGCGCGCGGATGGGAGCGAGCCGCGCCAGCTCACGCGCGTCAACGCGGACGCCCTGGCACGCATCCGCTTCGGCGACTTCGAGCAGTTCTCCTTCCCGGGTTGGAATGGCGAGAAGGTGCACGCCTTCGTGGTGAAGCCGGTCGACTTCGAGCCGAAGAAGAAGTACCCGGTGGCCTTCCTCATCCACGGCGGTCCCCAGGGCAGCTTCGGCAACCACTTCCACTACCGGTGGAACCCGCAGGCGTACGCGGGCCGGGGCTACGTGGCGGTGATGGTCGACTTCCACGGCTCCACGGGCTACGGCCAGGCCTTCACCGACTCCATCAGCGGGGACTGGGGTGGCAAGCCCCTGGAGGATCTTCGCAAGGGGCTGGAGGCCGCGCTCGCCCGCTACCCCTTCATGGACGCCGGCCGGGTGTGCGCGCTGGGCGCCAGCTATGGCGGCTTCATGATCAACTGGCTCGAGAGCCAGGAGCCCGAGCGCTTCCGCTGCCTGGTGAATCATGACGGCAACCTCGACGAGAAGATGGCGTACTTCAACACCGAGGAGCTGTGGTTCCCCGAGTGGGAGCACGGGGGCACGCCGTGGGAGAAGCCCGAGGGCTTCACCAAGCACAACCCGATCGATCACGTGGCGAAGTGGAAGACGCCCATGCTGGTCATCCACGGTGGGCAGGACTTCCGCGTGGTGGACACGCAGGGCCTGTCCACCTTCACCGTGCTGCAGCGCCGGGGCATCCCCTCCAAGCTGCTCTACTTCCCGGATGAGAACCACTGGGTGGTCAAGCCCGCCAACAGCCTGCAGTGGCACGAGGAGGTGCTGAGCTGGTTGGACCAGTGGACGAAGAACCCGGCGCCCAAGGCGAAGGCCGCGAAGTAGCTTTCTCGGGGCTCTGTCGCCACCGCGACAGAGTTCCGCCGCGGGTTCCTCCACTCTTCCATCTGGCCCGAGGAGTGGAAGGATGCCCGAGATGACGCACTACATTCGCTACACCGATTCCGTGGAGGTCCGCCAGGCGGACGAGGACGCGCTGATCCAGAAGATCGTCACGTCGATGGGACGGGTGAACCGCGCTCACTTCGAGCACCACCGTCATGCCCTGCGCGACGCGCACGCCAAGAGCCATGGGGTGCTCGTGGGCACGTTGACCGTGCTCGACGGTCTGCCGGAGCACCTGCGCCAGGGGGTCTTCGCCGAGCCGCGCAGCTACCCCATCGTGGTGCGCTTCTCCTCGGCGCCGGGAGAGCTGCAGAGCGATCGCATCGCGACCCTGCGGGGCATGGCCATCAAGATGCTGGGGGTGGAGGGGAACAAGGTCCTGCCGGAGCACCGGGACGAGAAGACCCAGGACTGGCTGCTGGTCAATCATCCGGTCATCCCGTTCGGGGATGTCTCCGCCTATTGGAAGGCCCAGCAGTTCGCCGAGAGCCGTGGCTCCACTTCCGAGTTCTCCAAGCAGCTCACCTCCACGCTCGCGCGAGGTGCCCACAAGGTGCTGGGGCTGGCCGGCGTCCACAACGAGACGGTGAAGGTTCTGGCGGTGCGCAACACCCATCCGCTGGGGGAGACGTTCCACAGCATGGCCGCGCTGCGCTTCGGGGACTACCTCGCGAAGCTCAGCGCCGCCCCCTTGTCCCCGGAGCTCCGGCGGCTCACGGGCAGGGAACTCGACATCGATGAGCCGTCCTCGGGCGTGCGCGACCTCGTCACCGCCTTCTTCGACGCGCACCCGGCGGAGTACGAATTGAGGGCCCAGCTGTGCACGGACCTGGAGCGCATGCCGGTGGAGGACGCCTCGGTCGAGTGGCCCGAGAGCCTGTCGCCCCACCAGCCCATCGCGAGGATCTCCCTGCCCCGTCAGGACGCCTACAGCCCCGCGCGCCGCGTCTACGCCGATGACGTGCTGTCCTTCAACCCCTGGCATTGCATCGAGGCGCATCGCCCCCTGGGCTCCATCATGCGCGTGCGGCGCACGGCCTATGAGGCCTCCTCCCGCTTCCGGCACGAGATGAACGTGCGCCCGCGCGTGGAGCCCCGAGACATCTCGGACATTCCGGCCTGAGCCGGGGCGGGGTAGGGTGACGGGCCATGGCTCCGTCCCCTGATTTCGACGCCTACCGCTCCGAGTTCCCCATCGTGCGCGAGCAGCTCGCCTTCAACCACGCGGGCGTCTCGCCCACGAGCCAGCGGGCCGCCACCGCCATCCGGGAGTGGTCGGAGGATCTGCTGCTGCACGGCGTGCGCTACGAGCGGGGTTGGGAGGCGCGCACCGAGGCCACCCGGGCGCTCGCCGCCCGCATCATCGGCGCCGAGCCCGAGGAGATCGCCTTCGTGCGCAACACGGGCCATGGACTCGGCCTCGTCGCCGAGGGGCTCGACTGGCGCCCCGGGGACGAGGTCGCCGTCGCCGCGTCCATCGAGTACCCCTCCAACGTCTATCCCTGGCTGCACCTGCGCGACCGCGGCGTGAGCGTGCGGGAGATCGAAGCGCGCGAGGGCGGGGTGACCCCCGAGGCCGTGGCCGCCGCGCTGACCCCCCGCACCCGGCTCGTCGCCGTGAGCTCCGTGCAGTTCGCCTCGGGCCACCGCACGGACCTGGAGGCCATTGGAGCGTTGTGCGAGCGCGCGGGCGTCCTCTTCTGCGTGGATGGCATCCAGAGCGTGGGTTGCATCCCCGTGGACGTGAAGAAGTGCCGCATCCACTTCCTCAGCGCTGACAGCCACAAGTGGATGATCGGCGTGGCGGGCATCGGCTTCTTCTACGTGGACCGGAACGTGTTGCCGCGCGTGCGGCCCGTGCTCGTCGGCTGGCGCTCCACCACCGACCTCTGGAACTTCAACCGGTCCCACTTCGAGCTGCGCCCGGATGCCAGGAAGTTCGAGGAGGGCAGCCACAACTACGCGGGCATCTACGCGCTCCACGCCGCCCTGGGCCTGCTGCTGGAGGTGGGGATGGACGCCGTCGCGGCGCGCATCCGCGAGCTGCTCGTCCACGCGGACGCGGAGCTGCGTGCCCTGGGGTGCTCCACCGGCCCCACCCCCGAGCACCGCGCGGGAATCCTCACCTTCCTGCCGCCTCGGGGGGATGTGACGGCGCTCGCCGCGCACCTCACCGAGCACCTCGTGAGCTTCTCCCTGCGCCGGGGCCGCATCCGCCTCTCGCCCCACTTCTACATCCAGCCCGCCGAGGTGGACCGCGTCGTGGCGCTGGTGCGTGACTTCTCCGGACGGTGAGCGTCCAGACGAGGAGGTCCTGGTGAACACGAACGAACTGGCGTCGCTCGCTCGCCTCGACGGCATGGCTCAGGCGGAGCTGTGTGCTCGGGGCGAGGTCTCGGCGGCCGAGTTGTTCGACGCGTGCCTGGCTCGCATCGACGCGTTGAACCCGCTGTTGCGTCCGGTCGTCACGGTCGCCCGCGAGCGCCCCCTCCCGGCGGGTCCGGGGCCATTTTCCGGAGTGCCCTTCCTGGTGAAGGACTCCACGCCCTGGCCCGGTCTGCGATGGTCGATGGGCTCGCGGTTGTTCGCGGCCAATGTCGCCCAGCGGCAGACGCCCTATGGCAAACGGCTCGAGGAGTCGGGGCTCGTGTGTGCCGGCAAGAGCGCGGCATCGGAGTTCGGATTGCTCGCCAGCACCGAGACGTTGCTCGAGGGCGTGACGCACAATCCGTGGGAGCTCGCCTGCTCGGCCACGGGCTCGTCCGGTGGCAGCGCGGTCGCCGTCGCCGCGGGGCTCGTTCCGCTCGCGCACGCCAATGACGGGGGCGGTTCGCTTCGCATCCCCGCGTCGGCATGCGGTCTCTTCGGCTTCAAGCCGAGCCGTGGGCGCACGGTGCCCGCGAGCTTCGTCAGCTCGGACTTCGGCGACATGACGAGCGATCACTGCATCAGCCGCTCGGTGCGTGACAGCGCGCTGCTCCTTTCGCTCACCGAGGATCGCTCGAGTGCTGCGCCCGTCGGCTTCGTGCGCGATCCAATTGCTCGCAGGCTGCGCATCGCGGCCTGGACGCGTACGGCGATGGGCGAGGAGCCGGAGCCCAGGGTGCGCCGCGCCTACGATGAGGCGGTGGCACTGCTCTCCGAGCTCGGCCACGAGGTCGAGCCGATCACTCCGCCCCTCTTCGAGGGTCCCGAGCTGGGCGACGCGTTCTTCCTCGTTTCGGGCGCGGCCGTCGCGGACGTCGTCGAGAGGATTGATCAGACGCGTGACGAGCCCGTGCAACACGACGAGCTCGAGCCGTTCACCTGGGGGCTGGTCGAGACCTTCCTCGCGCGCGGTCCGGACGCGCTGCCACGAGCGCGTGCCGCCTTCGCGCGAGCGGTGCGCGCCTACGGCGAGGCGACTCGAGGGTACGACGTGGTGCTCACGCCGACGATCGCCACCGAGCCGTGGCGCATCGGGCACCTCTCTCCGATTCACGGGCGTGAGGAACTGCTGCGCCGCACGGGACGAGCCCTGGGTTACACGCCCATCCAGAACATCGCGGGTTGCCCCGGGATGTCCGTGCCCCTTCACTTTCCGGGGGACGGTCCTCCCATCGGCACACACTTCGCCGCGGCGCCCGGTGCCGATGCGTTGCTGCTCGGCCTCGCGTACCAGCTCGAGCAGGCACGCCCGTGGAAGGAGCGTTGGGCGCCCTATTCGATTCCCGCGCTCTTCTGACTGGCCTCACGACCGCGACACGTTCCCCCAGGAACGGGAGCCAGTCGGGAGCTACGCCGGAGGGTTGAGCATCCGTTGGCAGATGTCCTCCCAGGCCGAGCGGCTGACGCGCATCGCCGCGTTCTTGCAATGGATGATCAACTGACACGCCGATAGGTATTTTTCGAGCCTGGCTCTTCCTTCCACCAGCTCGCGAGGCTCGGGGGGGAGTTGCAGCGTCTTGACGAAGAGCCCCAGGAGTTGTCTCCACGTCTCGAGTACATCATGGAATGAAGCCTCCCAGCTCAGCCGATGACGTAAGGCTTGTACCCGCGGCCCCACCTCATCCCACCTTCCCGAGAGGACCCGGGTTGAAGCCAGCACGGCGAAGGCGTTGATCAGACTCCGTGCGTGCCTGACAAAGAAGTCTCGAGCCCGTCCATTGGACTGAGCCCAGATGCAGCTGCAGTCGAGGTTGAAGTCGTAGACGAGGTCGTGGCTGGCGCCGAGGTCGCGGATGAGGTCGCGAACAAGATTGAAGTCGAACTCGAGGCCGTGGGCCTCGAGCCGGCCGATGATGAGGGAGACGGCGAAATCGCGCTTGAGCCCGGGGTCGAACTCCTCGACGAGAAGGCGGTCGAGGTCTATCGCTTGGCTGATGTCGAAGGCGAGGGCCATGGCGAAGGCACGTCGGGCCGCGGTCTGCTCCGCATCGTCCAGGGGCACGTGCTTGCTGCTCGCCCAGCGCACGAGCCGGACGGCATTCCCCAAGTGCTTCTCGGCGGTCTGCTGCATGCGCAGCAGCAGCTCATCCGCCTGTCGGACCGCTCCCGCCAGGAGGATGAAGACCTCTCGCCAGCACGCATCGAACAGGTGCGTGCGGACGAGCTCCACGAGCCGCTGGGGGTCGTCATGCCAGACGGCCGTGAGGTACTCCTGAAGCGTGAGGTGCGAGAATGACCAGGCGTCCTGGGCCCGCTGAACGATGAGTCCTTGCTGGACCTCGATGGCCTGCAGCACCTGGTCGCCATTCAGGTGCTTGGGTGCATTGAGCTCCTCGCGGAGGAAGTGGGTGATGGAGTCGGTCAGCTCCCGGCGGGTGAAGAAGTAGCGGTCGTCGCGAAAGGCTGACGCGGCGATCTCGGCCAGCATCTGGACTTCCATCCTGACATGGAGCTCCCGGTAGACGGGCTCATGGTGGATGCGCTTGGAGGCGGCCCACCGCTCCATGAGAATCTCCAGTGCCTGCCGGTAGAGCTCGCTCCGGTTGGCGGGCAGGCGCTGGCGGTCATCGTAGGTGAGGCAGAGAAACGTCAGCAGCAGGGGCGTGTGGGCCAGCTCCTTGGCGGAGGCGTGGGCGGGTTCCCCGAGCGTCTTCAAGAACTCCTCGGCGAGCTGGTACTGGAGATCCGTGTCGGAGCGGAACCAGTTGTGGACGAAGCTGGCGATCTGCTGGTCGTCGAAGTCGGACAGCAGCACATCCTGGAAGCGGCTGAAGTATCCCTTGTAGAAAGCGGTTCGGCACGAGATGACGAAGCGATTGCCGCTGTATCGGTCCACGAAGTCACTCATGTGCGAGATGGCCTTGTCGAGCTGACAGTCGGGAATTTCATCCACGCCATCGAGGAGGATCAGCAGGCGTCCTTCCTCCAGGAGTGTTCCGGTCAACTCGCCGGACTCGGGCAGGCCACAGATCGCCAGCTCGTTCTGGATGAGCAGGGCGAGATCGATCGCATCCGTGCGGAAGCGGCGCAGCTCGATCAGGACGGGAAGGCAGTCGTGCTCGTAGCGGCTGAGTTCAATGGCACCGAGGTCGGGTCCGCGGCCGAGCGATTCGAGCAAGGGGACGCTCCAGGTTCGCCGCGGTAGGAGCGCCTCCAGGCCGAGCCGGCGGAGGAAGGTGGACTTGCCCGCCCCAGGGGAACCGAGGACGTTGAGAAAGCGGGACTTGTTGGCATGTTCCAGGCAGTCTGTCTTGCTGCCTGGACGTGCCTTTGGCCAGGACAAGCGCTTGCCTCGCAGAAGGAACAACTTGTGGAGCTCTTCCACCGAGCTGAAGCTCTTCATGGCCCGCGGAGGAATCGCCTGGGCGGCCACGTAGACTTCCCTCAAGGGAACAGGCCGATCCATGTTGAGGACCTTGATGTTCCCGTACCGCTCCAGGAAGTTCCGGGCGTACGCATGCATCCCCCGTCGAACCCTGTCATGGTCGGCGATGCGTTTGCCCAGACCCTTGAGTCCTTCCCAGACGAGCTGAAAGGCCGTGGCCGCGGTCAACGCCAGCAGTTGCTCCTCGACTCGTGACGACATGAACTCCCCTGAGCCGAAGGACCCAGGCTCCTCTTGGACGGAGAGTTCGGTGGAGGAATGTGAGCCCGCGGGGAGGCGCGTCTTTCTCGAGTTCGCGGGGTTGAAGAGTGCCCGCGCACCCAGGCGATGCCTTGCCTTGTTGGTTCGCGGGCGGGTGTTTCTACTCCGGACAGGGGATGCAACGGCCCTTGTTGTCGCGACAGGTGTAGTCCACCGGGCAGGGAGCCATGTCGGACCGCGAGAGCGCCAGCGCCGCCGTCCCGCCACCCAGCACCCCAGCGAGCAACACGGCTACCATCATCACGTTCTTCTTCGTGATGGAACGCCTCCATCGAGCCAACCATCGGCGGTTGGGACTCCAGCACACCCCGTATGGGCTCACCGTGTCAACAGGTGAAGGCTGGAACCGCGGCGGGCCGGCCTCTTCTCGCCTCGGCCCGCTCGGAGGAGCGGCAATGATTGTTCACGTGACACGTCGCGTGGCCGCCCAGAACAGCAGGGCCGTCATGCTGATCGCGGCCCCCAGCGCGCAGACGCCGGGCCAGCCTGTCCACGCATAGACCAGGGTCGAGGTGATGGAGCCGCTGGCGCTGCCGATGGAATAGAAGACCATGTAGCCGCCGATGAGCCGGCTGCGGGCATCCGGGCGCACGGCGAGGAGCATGCTCTGGTTGGTGACGTGGACCGCCTGGATGGCCAGATCGAGGAGGACGACCCCGACCGCCAGCGCCCACAGTGATGAGTGGGTGAAGGCGATGGGGAGCCACGCCACCAGCATCAGCGCGAGGGCCGCCCCCGTCGTCCATTGGCCCCAGCCGCGATCCGCGAGGCGGCCTGCCCGTCCGGCGCCAATGGCTCCGGCCACACCGGCGAGGCCGAACAAGCCGACTCCGGTGTGGGAGAGCGAGATGGGTGGCGCACTGAGTGGCAGGACCATGGAAGTCCACAACACGCTGAAGGTGGCGAAGATCAGCAGGGCGAGCACGGCGCGAACGCGCAGGAGCGGCTCCTCGCGGAACAGCACGAAAACGGAGCGCACGAGTTCAGGATAGGGCGGGGCGGCGCTTCTCCTCTCGTGGCGCGGGAGCACCCCGTACAGCAAGGCCGCCATGACCAGGGTCAAGCCCGCCGACGTGAGATAGACCGAACGCCATCCGCCGAGGTCCGCGAGCAGACCGGAGACGAAGCGGGCCAGCAGGATGCCGATGACGACCCCGCTCGTGACCGTCCCGACCACGCTCCCTCGTTCGTCGGAGGAAGCCAGGGTCGCGGCGAAGGCGACGAGCACCTGCACGACCACGGCGAGCAGGCCAACGATGATCATTCCCGCCAACAGCACGGTCGCCGTGGGGGCGCTGCCCACGCCAACCAATGCCAGCGCGGACAACAGGCCCTGGCCGGCGATCAGCCGGCGGCGATCGACCAGATCGCCCAGCGGCACGATGAACAACAGTCCCAGTGCGTAGCCGAGCTGGGTGACGGTCACGACGAGCCCGATGGAGGCGGGGCGGATGGAGAAGTCGCGCGCCATCGCGTCGAGGAGCGGCTGGGCGTAATAAATATTCGCGACGCTGAGCCCGGCCGCGAGCGCGAAGAGCAGCTGGGCGCCCGGAGTCAGCCCGGTCGTTGGCGGACACCTCGCCTCGATGCACTCGGCGCCTGCCCCATCCACTGTCTGGGTGTGGCTCTCTTCACGCGGCCCTGCCTCTTGTCCGAGTCCCATCCGCGGCTCCATTCGTGTTCGTGGTTCTATTATAGGACCAGTTGCGCGACGGGCTGTCCAGTCCTATCTTGGAACCAGATGTGCTGACCGTTGGAGTGTCATCCCGATGAAGCGGACTGGTTTGAGTGGAGCGGAGTGCCCGGTGGCGCGGTCGTTGGATGCGATCGGCGATTGGTGGTCGCTGCTGATCATCCGCGATGCGTTTGACGGCATGCGACGCTTTGGCGAGTTCCAGAAGAGTCTCGGCGTGGCCAAGGGTATCTTGACGACGCGCCTGCGCAACCTGGTCGCCTTGGAGATACTGCGGCTTGCACCGGCTTCCGACGGCAGCGCGTATCAGGAGTATCTGCTGACGGAGAAGGGACGTGCCCTCTTCCACGTCGTGGTGAGCTTGCGCCAATGGGGCGAGCGGTATCTCTATGCACCGGGTGAGGTGCACTCCCTGTTGGTCGACAATGAGTCGGGCAGGCCTGTCGAGAGGCTGGAACTCCGGTCCTCGGATGGACGAGTCCTCGGCTGGACGGATACGACGGTGAGAAAGCGCCCATCCTCCTCTCCAAAACGACGCGGCCCGGCGGCAACGAAGCCGTCGCGCCGCGGGGCCGCCGAGAGCTGATTCGAGATGAAATCCCTGGAGCGGTGGAAGCAGAAGGCCCGGGCACTCAAGGCGGAGGTGGCGGCGCTGCTCCTCGCGGTCCGACACCCCGCGGTGCCGTGGTACGCCAAGCTCCTGGCGGCGGCGGTGGTCGCGTATGCCCTGAGTCCCGTGGACCTCATCCCGGACTTCATCCCCGTCCTGGGCTACCTCGACGACCTGATTCTCCTCCCGCTGGGCCTCCTGCTCGTCCGCCGGCTCATCCCTCCGGCCGTGCTCGCGGAATGCCGGGAGAAGGCCCTTCGAGAGGCGCACCCGCGCAAGGCGAACTGGATCGCTGGCACCATCATCATCGCCCTCTGGGCAGCGCTCGGGTTCTTGCTCGTGCGGTGGTGGTGGCACCGGGCTTCCTGATGGGCCGTCCCCAAGGTGACAGACCCTGACCCCGCTTCCATGTTTTACTTGGATGAAGGATATTCTCTGGATTCCTGGAGATGCCTCCAGCCGTACGTATGGAGAGGAGTCGAGTCATGAGGTTTCAGTGGGTCCGGATGCTCGCCGTTTTGTGGGCGGCAGGCTGTGGAGTCAGCGCGGAGGAGAAGGCCCTGGTCCAGGTCGAGCAGTCGCTCGCGGGCTTCGAGGTGAGCGCGCCGCTGTCGCTCAACAAGATCGCCTTCCTCCAGGGCGAGCGCGTCGAAGGCTCCGTCACCTACAAGAACACCACGGGCCAGAACCTCGTCATCGCCAACCTCGCCATCGCCATGCGGACCCCCACGGGGGGCCACGCGGACCTGTCGCCCGGTACGGGGGCGCGGACGCTGACTCCCGGCCGGACGCTCCCGCTGACGGCCGGCCGTACCTTCTCCACGAGTGACGCCCCGGGCACCTGGACGCTCTTCGCCAGTTGGCAGGACAGCAGCGGTGCCTGGCACGAGGAATCACCGCGCACCATCACCCTCCTGGCACCCGCCACGAGCCGCCTGAGCGTGACCAGGCCCCTGGCGCTCAACAAGAGCGCTCCCTTCGTGGGCGAGCTCCTCCAGGGCACGGTGACGTACCAGAATACCGGCACCACCCCCTTCGCCACCCAGACGCTGGTCATCGCGGCGCGTCGGCCCGATGGCTCACAGGCGGACCTGTCGCCCGCGCTCCAGGGGCGCACCTTGCAGCCGGGGGAGTCCGTCACGCTGACCGCGACGCGGACGCTGGACCAGGCAGGCATCTGGAAGGTCTTCACCAGCCACCAGGGCGCCGATGGCCAATGGCACGAGCAGGCGCCCACCCTGGTGGAGGTGAAGACGGGCACGCCCCCGCCCTCGAACTGGCGGCTGGTCTGGCAGGACGAGTTCGACGGCTCGGGCCCGCCGGATTCGACGCGCTGGGGCTACGAGGTCGGCTACGTGCGCAACAGCGAACTCCAGTACTACACCCAGGGCCGCCTGGAGAACGCCCGGCGCGAGAATGGCCAGCTCATCCTCGAGGCACGCAAGGATGGTTGGAATGGGCACGACATCACCTCGGCCAGTCTCATCACCAAGGGCAAGAAGAGCTTCCTCCAGGGCCGCATCGAGGTGTTCGCCAAACTGCCCACCGGGAAGGGAACGTGGCCGGCCTTCTGGTTGCTGGGCACGAACATCGACCAGGTCGGCTGGCCGGCGTGCGGGGAGATCGACATCATGGAGAACGTCGGCTACCAGCCCACCACCATCCACGGCACCGTCCACACGCCGTTCTACTATCACGGCTCCGCCGCCGGCCCGCGGGGCGGCAATACCCAGGCGTCCTCTCCCTGGCTCGACTATCACCTCTACGCCATCGAGTGGTTCCCGGATCGCATCGACTTCTTCGTGGACTCGGTGAAGTACTTCACCTTCCTCAACGAGGGAACGAGCGCGAAGTGGCCCTTCGACAAGCCCCACTACCTCCTGTTGAACCTGGCCATCGGTGGTTCGTGGGGAGGCGGCCAGGGCGTGGACATGAGCCTGTTCCCGCATCGCGTGTACGTGGACTATGTCCGCGTCTACGAGCGCATCCCATAGGCGCGGCGCAAAGCCTGCCAATCCCGGTTCACGAGCGATGTGATCCGCCGCACTCCGAATTCGAGTGCGCTGTCAAAACCCATACTGTCCGTGGAAAGCCTCTCTCAAACCGGGTGTGGGTTCCGCGCGAGCGTGCGAGGAGGGCCCTCCTCCTGTCCTCGGCGAGCAAGTTGTTCTCCCTGGGCATCCTCGTCCGTGCCCGGGGGCTCCTCCCGTGACGACAGTCCTTGGAGTGCTAACATCCCGTGGCTGGGAGGAGAGGAGTGACCGCGACGAGGGGGATGTGGAGCAAGCGGACCGCCAGGGTGTTGGCCGTCCTCATCCTGGGCTTCTACGGTCTGGACGTGCTGCTGCTGGGCGGTTCCAGTCCCTGGACGTTGGGATTCCGTCTGGTCTGGGCACTGTCGCTGCTGGGCTACTCGGCCTTCAGCTCCGAGCTCCCCGAACCCTGGGCGCGGTGGATCGAGGATCTGCACATCGTGGTCATCGCGTGCAGTGTGGTGGGGCTCGTCTGGATGACGGGGGGCACCCTGAGTCCCTACTTCGTCCTGGTGCCGGTGTTGCCGCTGGCCAACTGCTTGATGTACCGGCGGAGCGCGCGGGCGGGCCTGCTGAGCGGAGCGGTGAGTTCCCTGGGGACCTTCGCGCTCGGGTGGATGACGGAGCACCACCTGCTCGAGGCGCTCTTCCGCATGAGCATCATATTGGCCATCACGATGTTCTCCACCTACCTCGCCCAACAAGTGCGGCGGACGCAGGGCTCGGAGCAGGAAGTGCGGCTCGAGCGCGCCCGGCGCGAGTCCCTGGAACTACTGGCGGTCAGTGAGCACCGCCGGGCCCAGACGGAGAAGCTGGCGGCGCTCGGGCGGCTGGCGTCGGACGTGGCCCATGAGATCAACAACCCCCTGGCCTATGTGGGGTCCAACGTCGACTTCGTGCGCGAGGCGCTGCGGCGTCCGGGCGAGACGTCGCCAGAGGAGCTGGCCGAGGTGCTCGAGGAGACTCGGGAGGGGGTGCGGCACATCCGCCAGGTCGTCGCGGACCTGCGGGGCTTCGCGCGCATGGACGTGCGGGAGCCCACGGAGTGTTGCCTGGCGGAGGTCGTGGGAGATGCCGTGAAGCTGGCGTCGCTCCGGCTCAAGCACGTGGTGCGGCTGCGGGTGGATGTGCCGCAGGCGCTGCCGACGGTCTTCGTGGTGCGGCAACGGCTGGTGCAGGTGGTGCTCAACCTGCTGGTCAACGCGGGTGATGCCCTGGAGGAGCAGGGGGGGCGTGACGGCGAGGTCTGGGTGCGAGGGCTCGGCGAGGAAGGGCGCACGGTGCTCCTCATCGAGGACAATGGGCCTGGTTTCGCCCCCCACGTGTTGTCCCGGATCTTCGAGCCCTTCTTCACGACGAAGGGGCCCGACAAGGGCACGGGACTGGGCCTCAGTCTGTCGAGGGATCTGGTGGCCCAGTTCGGCGGCCGGCTCACCGCGAGCAACCGCCCGGAGGGCGGCGCCCGCCTGCGCATCGAGTTCCCTGTTCAAGGCGTCCGGCGCACAGGGATTGAGTAGTTGGAGCCAGCGACGGACTACTTCGCGATCTTCCAGACCTCGTCTCGCTTGCCATGCGCCGCGGATTGAGCCCTGGTTCGGGTCAGTAGAGAATGCAGTCGAATTTCTCGATGACGGCCCGGAGCTCTTCGGGTGTGGTTTCGAGCAACTTAGCGGAAGCGGGAGCGTAGTAGGTCAGGGCTCTGGTGCTTGGTGGGTTCTTGATGAGTGTGTCCGGGATGATGTCGCCATGGGCACCCGGCCACTGGACCCTATTGAGTTCGCGGGCTCGCCCGATAGGATCCAGGATGGTGAAGCAGGGCCACCTGGGAAAGCGAAGGGTGGCAGGGTCCGACCCCATGATGCGGCAGCCATCCAGACGGGCCTCGGTGAAGTCGCAGTCCTCGATGGCCCCGTGCTCCCAACCTGTGCCGTAGCCGGGCCAGTGCCCGAAGTCGCACCCCGTCAGGCGCCCCGTGAAGCGGCACCCCTTGAGGGAGGCTTTCACCCATTGTTGGTGGTTTTTCAGCTCCTGCTTCACCTCGAAGGTGCAGTCAATGAACCGCGCCCCAACGATGATCAAGTTCCTGGCGGAGACCTTCAGGATGACGGTGCAGTTTCTAAGCGACAGGTTGGGACCAAGGAAATAGAGCGAATTCTTGTCCGTCAACTCCAGTCGCTCGTTTGCAATCTCCTTGTCCTCAATGAGGACGTTCTCCAGCCACCCCATGGTTGCTCCTTATTAGAAGGTGAGCATCCGGAAGAACTCGCCCGCCATGCGCCTACCGTGACGCGCCAGATTCGACTCCGTGCCGGAGAGAATCTCGTACTTGAAGCCTCCAGGGACTTCCACATCGACACCTTTGCTCAGGCAGAAGTCGTAGAGGTGCTTGAACTGGTCGCTCACCCGTTTTTGCACGAGCCGCCACCACCTTGGCCAGGGCGTCATTCGTCGCGAGCGCCGCGTTGTGGCCCTTTGACAGTGCGACTTGCCGCACCGCCCCGTCAGTAGATGATGCAGTCGAACTTCTCGATGGTGGCTCGGAGTTCTTCCGGAGTGGTATCGAACCGCTTCGCAATGGTGGGGGCGTGTTCGGTCAACGCTCTGGTGCGAGGCGGGTGGGTGTGAAGCTCGTCTACGACGACAGAGCCATACCGGCCCGGCCACTTGACGCTGCGTAGCTCAGCGGCTCGTTCTATGGGGTCCAGGATGGTGAAGCAGGGCCACTTGGGAAAGCGGATGGCGGCAGGGTCCGACCCCATGATGCGGCAAGCGTCAAGGCTGGCCTCGGTGAAGTCGCAATCCTCGATGGTTCCATGCTGAAACCAAGGGTCACTCCCGTATTCGGGCCAATATCCGAAGTCACAGCCTGTCAGCTTCCCCTTGAAGCGGCAGCCCTTCAGCGATGCGGCTACCCAAAATTGGTGGTTCTTCAGCTCCTGCTTTACCTCGAAGGTGCAGTCGATGAACTGGGCTTGTTTGATGATCAGGCGGCCGGCGGGAACCTTAAGGACGACGGTGCAATTGCGCAGCGTCAGGCCGGTGCTGAGATAGTAGAGCGAATTCTTGTCTGTTAGCTCCAGCCGCTCGTTCTCAATCTTCTGGTCTTTGAAGATGACGTTCTCGAGCCAAGTCATGACCATCCCTATCAGAAGGTGAGCATCCGGAAGAACTCGCCCGCCATGCGCCGACCATGCCGCGCCAGATTGGACTCTGTCCCGGAGAGAATTTCGTACTTGCGACCATTAGCGGGATCAACCACATCGACGCCCTGGTTCTTGAATCGAAGAGGACCCTCGAACCGTGCTTTCAGCTGTGCGTGCACGAAACGCCCCCGGGCCTCGCGCTCCAGCAGTCGCGCCAGCCAATACTCCCCGTTCTTCTTGGCTTCGTCGATGGCCCTCTTTTCGGCGCCCGAGAGCCGATGGGGCCCCCACTCCTTGGCGGCCGTGGTGACGGCTTCCTGGAGCATGTCGCCCACCTTGTCCTCGGCGGGAATGTCCGCGGCCGACTTGCCGCGGGGCAGGTGCCAGCGCTGGCCGTCACTCAGTTCCACCTGCCGGTTGCCACCCCGGTGCCGGATGACGGTTTCGGCGGAGCGGCCCCCTGGTGCCTGTCCATGCCCACTTCCAGTCCCTTTCTTGAGCATCACCACGGCGATGGGGCCCTGGGGTGAGGTGGCCACCGTCTCCACCGCCGCCACCGCCTTGGCCAGGGCTCCCTCCGTCGCGAGCGCCGCCTCTGTCACCTCCAGGCGCCCCATGGCGGCAGCGCCGCCCTGCGCCTCGAACTGCTTGCCCGCGAGGTTGAAGCCCGGAAGCGACTTCACCCGTGGCAGCATCTGCCCCAGCGTGTGCCCGCTGAGGGTGGCCACGGCGAGAATCATGGCCCGGGCTGCGTCCTCGCCCAGCACCTTGCCGAACTCCTCACCTGCCATGCGCAACTCCTCGAAGGTGGTGGCGTGGTGCGCCGTGTCGGCCATGCGGGCCCACCCATCCATGAGGCCGTACAGCGTCTGGAGGCCCACATAGCCCATCAGCAGGAGGGTCATGCCGGCGGCCAGGGCCTTGCTCGTCGGCTCGGGCACCACCCACATCATGCAATAGAGCGCCACCGTCCAGACGACCATGGACACCATCATCCGCACGTCCAGCAACTCGTGCACCAGGGCCGCGCGCGTCTCGTCGAGGACGTGGCCGAAGGCCAGGGCCAGGGCGAACGCCCGCCGGTCATCCGTGCGCAGGTAGGGCCCGTCGTCCAGAAGGCCCAGGCAATCGCCGCCTCCCCGTGGCGCGCACCATTGGAGGTACCTGGCCCTCAGGGCTTCATCCGCCGCGGGGGTGAGTACCACCGGGCCCTCCTGGCGCTCGGGCACCAGGGTGTAGGCCTGGTCGCGGTACATCTCCAGCAGCCAGTCTCCCTGGCTGTCCACGGTCTCAACGCCCTTGGGTGGCGGTAGGAGGTGGAGCAACTCCCGGGCGGCCGCTTGTGGAGTCTTCGCCTTCAGCCGCACGTCGCGCGAGAGGCGCAGGAAGGCCCGTTGGAACTCGGCCTTGGGGATGGGCACCGGCCGGGTGGCGACGGCGCCGGGCTCCATGAAGTCCACGACGTACACGGTGGCGGATTCGAGGCCGGGCTCCGCCGTGGCGGCCACATGCTCCTGGGGAGCCGGGGGAGGCGTCAGCGAGTTGAAGCGGTAGGCCACGAAGCTGCCCCGTGGGGTGCCCGTGGCACATGCGAACAAGAGGGTGAGGAGGGTCCAGGCGCCAACGCAGGGGCCCAGCCGCGCGCTCGTAGGGCGAGCGCGAGGAAGACGAGTGGACACGGCGCACCTCCGGAAGCGACGCGGCCAAAAACCGTCGCTCCGGAATTACATGAAAATGCAGGTGGGTCCGTCAAGCCACCGGGTTGGCGGCGGGTGGCTGGATAAGGTGTCAGACGACTCGTGTGCGCCAGGCAAAGCTTGGGTGA